>JBGPDK010000007.1:0-37151 GCA_041482235.1 Thermoanaerobaculia bacterium
AAGAGCTCGAAAGCCGCGACCGTGAGCGCCTCGAAGTAGGTGGGGCCCCGGAGGCCCGGCGCCGCGACCGCCGAGATGAGCCGGAGGACTTCATCGAGCACTGCGGCGGAGACATCGCGGTCCGAGAGTCGCACGCGCTCCGTCACGGAGATGAGGTGAGGCGACGTGTAAAGCCCGCAGGGGACGCCCGCGGCTGTGAGGATCGCGGAGATGAACGCCGCGGTCGAGCCCTTCCCGTTCGTGCCTCCGATCAGGATGGACCGAAACGAAGATTGAGGATTTCCTAAAGAGGCCAGGAGTGAGAGCGTGCGACTGAGGCCGGGGCGCATCCTCTGCGGGCCGAGCGCGTCGAGCCACACCAGACCGGAAGAAGCAGCGAGAGTACTCAAGCCACCGGTCCCATTCACCTTCTAAGAAAAACTGCGTCTCCCGGGCCGGACCATCAACCGGTCTGGAGCAGCCGAAGGACGCGCGCGACCGTCGCGCGCATCTCGGCGCGCGGCACCACGACGTCCACGAAGCCGTGCTCCTGCAGGAACTCGGCCCGCTGGAAGCCCTCGGGCAGCGTCTGGCGGATCGTCTGCTCGATAACGCGCGGGCCCGCGAAACCGATGAGCGCCTTCGGCTCGGCGAGCGTCACGTCTCCGAGCATCGCGAAAGAGGCCGTGACGCCGCCCGTGGTCGGGTCCGTGAGGATCGCGACGTACGGCACGCGCGCGGCGCCGAGGCGCGCGAGCGCCGCCGAGATCTTGCCCATCTGCATGAGGGAAAGGATTCCCTCCTGCATGCGCGCTCCGCCCGACGCCGTTACGATCACGAGCGGCGTCCGTTCGAGGAGCGCCAGCTCGGCCGCGCGCGTCAGGACCTCGCCCACGGCCGAGCCCATCGAGCCGCCCATGAACGCGTAGTCGAAAATCGCGACGATCGCCGGCACGTCCTCGATCATGCCCCTCGCCGCGAGGATCGCGTCCGGCCGTCCGGTCTTGGCCTCGGACTCCCTCAGGCGGTCGCGGTAGCGCTTGGTGTCCTTGAACTTCAGCGGGTCGGTCGGCCTGACGTCGGTGAAGAGAGGCTGTCCGCCCGCGTCCCCGAGCAGAAGCCGCAGACGCTCGACCGCCGGAAGCCGAAAATGGAAGCCGCACTTCGGACACACGCGGAGGTTGCGTTCGACCTCCTTCAGGTAAAGCGCCTCGCGGCACCCGTCGCACTTCAGGAAGAGGCCCTCGCCCAGCGAAGCGCTCGTCTTCGGGTCTCGCAGGGCGCGCGGAGCCTTGTCCTTACGGAACCACATGGCGTGAACCGGGGATCTTAGCGCCCCCGCGAAGGGCCGAGGGAAACGAGGGGCCGTCCGCCGGCGCCCGGCGTGACGCTCGCCGCGACCCCGAAGAGCGCCGATAGAAGGGGTTCGGTGAGGGTGTCCGCGACTTTACCCGCCGCGAGCAGGCGGCCGGCGGAGAGGAGCACCGCGTCATCCGCGCCAAACGCGGCGACGTCCAGCTCATGCGTGGAGAAGACGACCGCGCCGCCCGCTTCCGCGCGACGCCGCATCGCGTCGATGACGAGGAAGCGGTGGCGCGGATCGAGATTCGCGGCCGGCTCGTCGAGGAGGAGGACTCCGGGCTCGCCCGCCAGGACGCGCGCGAGAAGGACGCGCTGCCGCTCGCCCCCGCTCATCGCGCCGAGGTCCGTGTCCGCGAGCGCGCCGGCGTCCATCTCGGTGAGCGCCGCCTCGACGGCCGCGCGGTCCCGCGCCGAAGGCGCGCCGAACGCCGTGCGCCAGGGGGTTCGGCCCAGGAGAACGAGATCCCGAGCGAGAATCGGGAAGAGCGGTTCGAACCCCTGCGGGAGGTAGCCGAGCGCGCGCGCCGCCTCGCGGCGCGGAATCCCGGAGAGGACGCGCCCGCCCAGCCGGACACTTCCGCGCCGCGCGGGCACGATGCCCGCGAGCGCCTTCAGGAGCGTCGACTTCCCCGCGCCGTTCTCGCCGAGCAGCGCGGTGACGCGGCCCGCGGGAAACGAGCACGTCACGTCCGCGAGGACATCGCGCGCCCCGTAGCCCGCGGCAAGCGCCTCGGCGGCGAGCGGCGCGGTCATGGCCGCGACCTCAGGAGGACGAGGAACGCCGGGGCCCCGAGGAGGGCCGTAATGGCGCCCACCGAGATCTCCGCGGGAGCGAAGAGCGTGCGCGCGGCGGCGTCGGACACGACCAGAAGGACCGCGCCTCCGAGGAAAGACAGGAGAAGGAGCCCGCGGTGCGAGCGCGTGACGCGGCGCACGGCGTGCGGCACGAGGAGCCCGACGAACCCGATGATTCCGGCGTAGGCGACGGCCGCGGCCGCCAGGAGCGACGCCGCGAGGTAAGCGGTGCGCTTGGCCGCCTCGACGCGGATCCCGAGCGTCGTGGCGGTCTCCTCTCCGAGCGTCAGCGCGTCGAACGCGCGGGCGAGCGGCAGGAGGAGCGCGAGCCCCAGCACCGTGTAAACGGAAAGGGCGAGAACCGCGCCCTCCGTCGCGCCCGAAAGCGAGCCGAGCATCCAGAAGACGAACGTGCGCGAGCGGGACGCATCGCCGAACGAGAGCAGGAAAAGGAGGACGGCCGACGCGAGCGCGTTCACGACGACGCCGGAGAGGAGAAGCCGCCCCCGGTCCAGCCGGCCTCCCGCCGAGGCGCCGAGACCCACGACGAGGACCGCCGCGAGCGCTCCGAGAAACGCGGCGAGGGGCAGCGCGAGCGAGCCGAAGAGGCCGGCCTGCGCGCCCGCCGTCGCGCCGAGGCCGAGGAGCGAGCCCACGAGCGTTCCGCACGCGGCGCCGCCGGAGACGCCCAGCAGATACGGGTCGGCGAGCGGGTTTCCGAGCAACGCCTGCAGCGCGGCGCCCGAAAGAGCGAGCGCTCCGCCCACGAGCACGGCCAGGAGCGCTCGCGGCAGCCGGAGGTCGCGCACGATGGCGACCGTCTGCGGGTCGCCGTCGCCGAGGAGTGCCCGAAGCACGTCGCCGGCCGCCAGGGGAACGCTCCCGAGAAGCAGCGAGGCGAGGAGCGCGGCGGCGAGCACGCCGAAAAGCGCGGCGCCCCAGGTCCACGCCGGGCGACGGGGATTCACGGCACGCGCGCCGCCGCGAGGCGCTCGAGCGCCTCGACGAGACGCGGGCCCGGCCGCTCGAGGAGGCCGCCTGGCAGCGCGACGACGCGGCCGGCGCTCACCGCCCTGACGAGGCGCCAGCGCGCGTCGCCGAACGCGCGTGCGAACGCCTCGGCGTTCTCCGGGGTCTCGGGGCGGATCACGAGATCGGGATTCCACGCGGCGAGCGTCTCGAACGAAACGCGGGGCCAATCACCCGCTGATTCCGGAACGACGTTCACGAACCCGGCGCGCGCCACGACGTCGCCCACGAATGTGCCCGCTCCCGCAGCCACGGGGGGATCGGGCCAGATGAGGACGAGCGCTCGCGACCGGGCATGGGCGTGTCCCAGGGCCTCCGCGGCGGCGATGCGTTTCGCGAGGGCGGCGACGAGGGCTCGGGCGCGCTCGTCCTCGCCGAGCGCGTGCCCGACCCGCGTCACGTCCTCGAGAACGCCGGCGAGCGTCGTCCCGCTCGTCACGACGACCGCGAGCCCGAGCGCCTCGAGCTTCTCGAACGCGGCTCGATCCGTGCCGTCCTTCGAGACGACGACGAGATCCGGCGCGAGGGAGACGACACGCTCGAGATCCGGCGCGAAGCCTCCGACGCGCGCCTTTCCGGCCGCCTCGGGGAGATCGGCGGCGAAATCGGACACGCCGACGACGCGCGGCGCGGCCCCGAGAGCGAACAAGATCTCGGCCGCGGAGGGCGCGAGCGCGACGACGCGCCGGGGCGGGGCCGGGGGACGGGTCGGAGCCGGGGGAGCGAGAAGCGCGAGACCGAGGGAGAGGAGACCGAGGCGTCCGCTCAGGGTTCCTCGGCTTCCTCGAGGTCGTTCGGGATTCCGAGTCTGAGGCACGCCGCCCCGTACATCTGGCGTGCTGCCTTCTGCGCGTTCTGGAGGTCCGCGAGCCGTTCCTTGACCTTCGCCAGCTCGGCCTGGATGTCGCCCTCGAGCTGGTCCACCTCGGCCTTCGTCACCTTGAGCGTGTTCTCGTAGAACTTTCTCTGGTCTTCGGAAAGGCTCATGCGTTCTCCTCGAAAATCGGGCTCGTCGCGATCAGGGCTTCACGCTGATGGGGAAGGTCTTCCACATCTTCACCTTCACGCCGTCCTTCGTGGCCGGCAGGATTGTCGCACCCTTCAGCGCGTGCACGGCCGCCTCGTCGACGAACTTGTAGTTCGACGGCTTGACGACGCGAACCTCCTGAACGACGCCGCGCTCGTCGACGAGCGCCATGAGGAACGGCGTTCCGATGGAGCCGTCGGCTCCGCGCCTGATCTGCCGCGCCTGAGCGGGGAGGGAGCTCATGGCTCCGAGATGCACGAGCCGCGGCTCGACGACTCCCTCGCCGGGCCCCACGACATCACCTTCCTTCACCGGCGCGTTGGACGCGGCCGGGATCACGGGCGGCTTTTCGGGCACCGAGACTTCGACGGGCGGCGGCGGCGCGGTCTTCGAAGCCGGCTCGGCGACGGGCTCGGGGGGCCGCGACTCCGGCGCGCTCGCGATCGACGGCTCGGCGGAGGGTTCGACGGGTCTCGGAGACGCCACCGGGACTTCGCCCGCGCGCGGGGGCTCGGCGGGCTTCACGGGCGCGAGCCCGACGACCGCAGGCGCCGGCACGGATACGGTGGCGGGCTTGCCCGCCGCGCCGGCCTGCCTCGACGCCTCGCGCAGCGCCCTCTCGCGCTCGGCGGCGAGACGCCGCGCCTCGGCCTCGACGGCTTTCGGGTCGACGACCTTCGCCGGCTCGGCCGCTGGCAGAAGCGAAGGAACCGCTGACGCCGCGGAGAGACTGGCCGCGGTCGCGGACTCCGTCTTCGGTGCCGGCACCACCGGGGGGAGCTTCGCGCCCGACCAGCGATCCTTCGTGACGAACAGGGCGCCGGCGACGAGGACCGCCGCGGCCACGCTGATTCCGCCCACGAGCCCGGCGCGGCTCTTCCGGGTCTCGCCGGCGGCGATCAGCGCGGGCGCGGCCGCGCTCTCCCCCACCGCGCGACGCGTCGCCGGCTCCGGGCGAGGCTCGGGCGCCGGAGCCGTCGGCCGCGGGAACTCCCCCGTGTGCGCCCTGACGAGGCCCTTCCCCTTCTTCGAGGGGACCCCGAGGGTGGACGCCGGCGGCGCCGCCGGCCGGGCCAGGTCGCGGGCCGCGTCGAAGGCGGCGTCGATCTCGGCGTCGGACGCCTGCGGCGTCTCGAGAAGCCTGTGCATGTAGATCGCGAGGTCCGCCGGGCCGGGCGCCGGCTGGTATGTGTAGAGCACCGCGTGGAGGTCCTTCTCGAACTCCGACGCGTTCTGATAGCGCTCCTGCGCGTTCTTCGCGAGCGCCTTGAGGACGATCTGGTCCACGCGTTTCGGCACCTCGACGCCCCGGGACGTGGGAGGCACGACCTCGCCCTCTCGCACGCTCTCGAGGATGGACATCTCGGTGTCGCCCTCGAAAAGCGGCGCGCCCGTGAGCATCTCGAAGAGCACCGCGCCGAGGGAGAAGATGTCGCTCCGCCGGTCGAGCCTCTTGCCCCAGGCCTGCTCGGGCGACATGTACTGCAGCTTCCCTTTGAGCGCGCCCGACATCGTCGTCGACACCTTGCTCGCGGCCTTCGCGATGCCGAAGTCGCAGAGCTTGATGTCGCCCTCGTCGCTGATGAGGATGTTCTGCGGCGAGACGTCGCGATGCACGAGGTTGAGGTCGCTGCCGTCCGCCGCAGGTCTGCGGTGCGCGTAGTCGAGCGCGTTCGCGATCTTCGCCGTGATGAAGAGCGCGAGCTCGGCCGGCAGCGGAAAGCCCCGTTCCTTCCCGAGCCTCAGGAGCGTACGGAGGTCCTTGCCCTCCACGTACTCCATCGCGATGTAGTGCCAGGAATCGACCTTCCCGAGGTCGTAGATGTGCGTGATGTTGTTGTGGTTGAGCTGGGCCGCGAGCTTCGCCTCGTCGACGAACATCGTCACGAAGTCGGCGTTCGTCGCCATGTGAGGCACGATGCGCTTGATCGCGACGATCTTCTCGAAGCCCTGCTCGCCGCTCATGCGGGCCTTGAAGACCTCGGCCATGCCGCCCGAGCCGATCCTCTCGAGAAGCTGGTAACGCCCGAACGCGCCGGGAGAGGACGCGGGGCGCGTCCTCACCGGACGCGTCACGTCGACCGGCCCCGGCATCGCGGGCGGCGCGGGCGGGCCGGGCTGCGGGAGCTCGGACGCCTTCGTGCGCGCGGTCTCACGCGCGGTCTCGCGCGAGATTTCCTTCGGGCGCGCTTCCGGCGCGGGCGTGGCCGTTTTCGGCGGAGGGACGATCCCGGAGAGCGTGTCGTGGAGGAGCTTGTCGACGGAGGGACTGCTCCGGGGCGTGGGCCCTTCGGCGCGCGGTGCGGGCTGCGGGCGCGCGCTCAGGCTCGCCATGGCCTCGGCGACGTTCACGCGCGGGGTGCGCTCGCTGCTCCGTTCGGGCCGCTCCCGAGGCATCTCCTCCAGGGGAGCTGGAACGGAAGGCCCGCTCACCTGCTTCTTCGGCGGCATGAGCCCGGAGAGCGTGTCATGGAGGAGCTTCTCGACAGAGGGGCTCTTGGCCGGTGTCTCGCGCGAGGCTGGCTTCGGGGGCGGCGCATCTTCGGCGAGCCCGGTCAGGACCTCCGAGAAGATGTCGTCGGCCGTGAGAAGCGGGGCGCCCGGATGGGTCGGGGGCCCCGAGGACGGCTGCATCTCGAGCGCGGGCTTCAGGCCCAGCGCCATCGCGACCTCCACATGGAAGACGTCTTCCGAGAACGGTTTCTCGAGGATGCTCGTCGCGCCCACGCGCTGCGCGTCCGTGCGCTTGTTATGGCCCTTGTAGCCCGACATCATCAGGAGGATGGGCGGCGTCGGGCCCATCGCCTGCATGCCCTTGATCACGTCGGGCGTGCGGAGCTTCGGAAGCACGGAGGAGATGAGCACGAGATCCGGGCGCGACTTGCGGTACAGCTCGAGCCCTTCCTCGCCGTCATGCGCCACGACGAGCTCGACCCTCTGAGACTGCGCCGCCAGATACTGGCTGATCCGCTCGAGATAGCGCGGCTCGTACTCGATGAGCAGGAATTTCATGCTGAGAATCGGCGACGCGGGCGACCGCCTCCGCCGCGTGCGCAACTCCTTTCGGAAGAATCTATTATCGACGGGGTGACTGCCGTGTCAACGAACGGGAATGCGCGCTCCGAAGCGCGGCGCGTTTTCAGTGCGCCGCTCGGGTGCAAGGTCAGCCGGATCGAAGCCGCGGCGGCCGCGGGCCATGCCGGAAGCGAGGCGCAGGCGGCCGGGCCCGCCGCGGCGGACGTCCTCCTCGTACACGGCTGCGCGGTCACGGATCGCGCCGAGCGCGACGGCCGGCGCCTCGTCCGCCGTCTCCGGCGCGAAAACCCCCGCGCGACGCTCGTCGTCTCCGGATGTCTCGCCGAGCGCGACGGCGGAACGCTCGCCCGCATGCCGGAGGTGGACCTCGTCGTCCCTCTCGCCGCGTCTGGCGCTCTGCCCGAGATCCTCGACGCGCACGAGGCCGGCCTCCTTTCCGAGCGGATCGTCGCCACCCCGATGGCGGCACGCGCCGCGCTTTTCGCGATGCCCGAAGCGGGCCGGCCGCCGGAGGCGCTTCTCGACCCCGACCGCACGCGCGCGTTCCTGAAGATCCAGGACGGCTGCGCGCGCCGGTGCGCCTTCTGCATCGTTCCCTCGCTGCGCGGCGCCGAGCGGAGCGCGAGGCCCGAGGAGGTCGTCGACGCCATCCGCCGCCTCGGGGACGCCGGCGTGCCCGAGGTCGTCCTCGCGGGCGTGCACCTCGCGGCTTTCGGCCACGGCCTGGGGACGCGCCTCGTCGACCTCCTCGGGCGGCTCGACGGCGATCCGCCCGCCTGCCGAGTCCGGCTCTCGTCCCTCGAGCCCATGGAGGCCGGCGCGGACGTCGTCGACCTCGTGGCCGCTTCGCGCGCCGTCGTCCCCCACCTGCATCTGCCACTCCAGTCGGGCTCGTTCGGCGTGCTCAAGCGGATGCGGCGCGGCATCGTGCCGGAGCGGTACCGGGCGCTCGCGGAGCGAGCCCTACGCGCGAACCCGCGACTCCACCTCGCGACGGACCTCATCGCCGGGTTTCCCGGCGAGACGGACGCCGAGTTCGAGGAGACGCGGCGTTTCGTTCGCGAGCTGCCTTTCGCCTCCCTCCATGTCTTTCCGTTCTCCCCCCGCGCGGGCACCGACGCCGCGGCCTGGCATCGGGCGAATCCCCTGCCGCCGCGCGTCGTGACGGAGCGGACGCGAGCGCTGCGCCGCCTCGGCGAAGAGAAGGCCAGCGCGTTCGTTTCGCGCGCGTCGGGGACGACGGCCGAGATCGTCACGCTTCGCGGAAACCGCGGCCTCACGGACCACTACCTCGACGTCGGACTCCGCCTGCCGCCGGGGGAAATCGCTCCGGGCCGCCGGCTCGCCGCGCGCCTCCTGCCGACCGGTCGGGAGGGCCGCCTGGAAGCGCATCCCTGTTAGACTGCGCGGCCCGAAGATCCCAGAGGTGACTCATGTCCGGTCACAGCAAGTGGAGCACGATCAAGCACAAGAAGGGCGCCGCCGACGCCAAGCGCGGGCGCATCTTCACGAAGCTGATCAAGGAGATCACGATGTCCGCCAAGGTGGGCGGCAGCACAGTGGACTCGAACCCCCGCCTGCGCTCGGCGGTCCTCGCCGCGAAGAAGGCCTCGATGCCGTCGGACAACATCGACAAGGCGATCAAGCGCGGCACGGGCGAGCTCGAGGGCGTGACGTACGAGGAGGTCGTCTACGAGGGCTACGGGCCCGGCGGCGCCGCGATCCTCGTCGAGGCGATGACGGACAACAAGAACCGCACGACCTCCGAGGTCCGCCATCTGCTCACGAAGTACGGCGGCAACATGGCGGCGGCCGGCGCCGTGGCGTTTCAATTCTCGAAGAAAGGCTATCTCGCGATCGAGAAGGGCGCGGCGAAGGAAGACACGCTCATGGAGCTCGCGCTCGAGTCGGGCGCCGAGGACTTCAGGACCGAGGACGCGGACGTTTACGAGGTCTACACGGACCCCGCCTCGTTCGACGCCGTGAAAGCCGCCTTCGAGGCGAAGAACATCCCGATCCAGACTGCGGAGATCCAGATGGTTCCGCAGAACACGATCGACGTCGCGGACAAAGGCCCGGCGCTCCTGAAGCTTCTCGACATGATCGAAGACAACGACGACGTGCAGAAGGTCTGGTCGAATGGCGACATCGACGACAAGTACCTGACGGAGTAGCGCCCGCGAGAGCGCGGCCGACACCATGAGAATCCTCGGGGTCGACCCCGGCAGCCGGGCGGCGGGCTGGGCTGTCGTGGACTTCGCGGGGAAGCCGGTCCTCATCGACGCCGGAGTCCTGCGGCCGCCCCTGACCGGCACCTTCGCCGAGCGCCTCGCTTTCCTTCACCGCGCGCTCGGGGCCGTGCTCGCCGCGCATCGGCCCGATGCCGCCGCCGTGGAGCGCGTCTTCTCCGGCGTCAACGCCCAGAGCCTCATCTCCCTCGGGGAGGCACGTGGCGTTCTCCTGCTCGCCCTCGCCCAGGCGGGCGTCGCCACCGCCGAGGTGACTCCGGCCGAGATCAAGCGCGCCGTGGCGGGCTCGGGCGGCGCCGAAAAGGAGCAGGTGCGCCGGATGGTCGCCGCTCTCCTCGGGCGGCGCCTCGCCCTCGACGCCGCCGACGCGGCGGCCGCGGCTCTCACCCACGGTTTCGTCGCCGCCCGGCGTGGCGCGAGCTTTGCGGCGGCCCCCCGCGCGCCCGCGGTTCCTCGCGCCCCCGTGAGGAGACGCCCGGCCGGCTGACGCGCCTGTTGAGCCGATCCGCCACGGGCTGCTATCGTGAAAGCGCCCGATGTCGTTCCAAGGCTCCCTCAACGAGCTCCCGCTCTCCGATATCGTCCAGCTCGTGGCCGTCTCCGGAAAGACGGGCATGTTCTCGATGACGCGCGCCTCCGAGAAGGGGTACGTCTACCTCAGGAACGGACACATCACGCACGCCAAGCTCGGCGAGGTCGAGGGCGAAGACGCGATCTACGCGCTCGCGCTGTGGAGTCAGGGCACGTTCCAGTTCTCGCCGGGCGTCGAGAGCGAGATTCGGACGATCAGCCGCTCGAACACGAATCTCCTGCTCGAGGCGGCCCGCCGGAGCGACGAGTGGAAGATCCTCTCCAAGAAGATCCCCACGACCGACTCGGTGCCCGTCCTCGTGGCCCGCGAGGGCCTGGAGGAACAGGTGACGCTGACGCCCCTCGAATGGAAGGTCGTCACGAAGACCGACGGCCTGAGGTCGATCGAGGAGATCGCGCGGGCTCTCCGGACCTCCGCGTTCGACATCGCCAAGACGCTCTACGGCCTCGTCACCGCCGAGCTCGTCGAGATCGGCGGCGCGCGCGCGGCCGCGCGCCCGTCCCCGGCGCCGACGTCCCCGCCCGCGAGCCAGTCGAACCCGAACGTCTCGACCCACAGCGCGGCTTTCTCGGCGCTCTCGAAGGGCGACGAGAAGCGCAGCCTCCAGATCCTCTGCACGAAGGTGAAGCAGGAGGCCGAGGCCGCCGCGGGCGCGCCGGGCGACGCCACGATCGACCGCCCCTACCGCGCGGCGCTCCTGGAACTCGACCGGGGGCGCGGACTCGACGTGGTGCGCGAACTCATCCGGACGCTCGAGGCGAGCGTCGAGACGCTTCGGGGCCCAGTGGCCGCGCGCTTCTTCCGCGAGAAGATGAACCCCCTCCTCTGAGCGTAACTCCTTGACTTCGTTTGCCCCCCAGCGGAGGACGCGCTAGAATCTCTCAGCGATTCCTGCCTTTTTTGGACAACGACTGAAGGCACTTTTCCCGCTCAGGCCGGAACGAGCCAGGCGCGGCCGGCGGACCAAAGGAGATTCGATGCGACGGATGCGGACCCGACTCCTCCTCGGCGCGATCGCGTGCCTGGTCCTCGCGGCTCCCCTCGCGGCCCAGATAGCTCCCACGGTCTCGGGCGAAACGGGGCTCTTCGCGGTGAGGAACGCCGACATGCTGCCCGTCGGCCGCTTTTCCTTCGGGCTGTCCTGGGGAATGTGGAACCGGACCGCGGCGTCCGTTCCCTTCGCGGCCACGCTCTCGGAGGACCCCCTCCGCTACGACCTCCAGCGGACCGGGCTCAGCATCGGCTACGGTCTCCTGCCGAGCTGGGAGGCCTCCCTGAGCACGGGCTCCAACCGCTACCACGCGTCCCCCCGGGATTGGGAAGGAATGGTGAACGGGCGATTCCGTTTCGGCGGCTTCAAGCACAGCGAGACGGACAAGGTGCGCCTCGGCACGAAGATCCTCCTCAACTCGAGGGATCCGGTTCTGGTCGCGTTTTTCGGGGGTCTCTCCATCCCGACGCAATCCAAGAACGACGTGAACGCGATCGGCACCTATCGCGCGGACTACGACCTCGGCCTTTCGTTCAACTACAAGTGGGTGACCTTTCAGTCGGCGTACCAGCTCAACGGAAAGGTGGGCACACCCACCCCGTTCTCGGCCGGGGACCCCGGCTACGACCTCTCGAATACGTGGACGTCGGCCCTCGCCATCGCCGTCCCCGTGGTGCCGAACTTCTTCAAGGCGATCGGCGAGATCAACCGCGTCCATTACGACGGCGGCGATACGCAGCCCCCGGACTTCTCCGAGGTGATGCTCGGAGGGCGGTTCGCGTTCGGCGGCACGGGCTTCACCGCCTCCGGCGCCCTCAGCGTGAACATCGACCGCTGGACGAAATACGGCAGTCATCCCCCGAACATCGGCGGCCTCGTGCAGTTCGCCTACCTGCCGCCCGCTCCGGTCCGTGAGCGGCCCCGAGCCGTCCTGCCCCGCGAACCCGAGCCTGCCCCGCCGCCGGCGACCGAGCCGGTTCCGCCTCCTCCTCCTGTCGCGGCTCCGGCCGAGCCGCCGGCCGCGCCCGTGGCCCGGCCCTCCACCTCGACGACCGACGAGATTCTCTTCGACGCCGGCAAGAGCCGTCTCACGAACATCGCGAAGGCCATCCTCGACGGGGTCGCCCTCCGCCTGAAGAACAACCTCGCCGCCACGTGCACGATCTCCGCCTCCACCGACCCGAAGGAAAAAGGCGGGGATCACGCGGTGCTCGCGAAGGCCCGCGCCGACGCGGCCCGCGACTACCTCATGAAGCGGCACGGCATCGACGGCTCGCGGATCGCGAGCGAGGCCCTGGGAGACGCCGATTCGGCAGACGCGACGCGCAACCGGCGCGCCGTCGTGACCGTCACGTTCCCCTGATTCCGGGCCCGTCCACGGCGGCGTTAGACTGACGCCGCCGTGGAATCGAACCCGAGCGGACTCTTCTCCACCGGAACGTTCTCGACGGGGACGAACCCCGCGGGGGGCGGTGTGTTCCGCTCGCGCGCGCTCGTCGTGCTCGCGACCGTGGCCATGGTGGGCCTTCTCTGGGCGGGAAAGGTCCTGTTCGTCATGTTCTTCTTCGCCCTCTTCCTCTCGTTCGCGCTCCAGCCTTTCGTCACGCTCCTCGAGAAGCTTCGCTTCCCGCGCTCCCTGGCCGTTCTCGTGGTCATCGTGTTTCTCTCGGCGCTCGTCGTCTTCTTCGTCGTCAACGCGATGTCCCAGATCGAGGCCTTCACGCGCGACCTGCCCCTCTACGAAGCGCGGATCCGGGTTTTCACCGCGAAGGCGCAGGGCGTGTTCACGCAGATCGAGGAGCGCACGCGCTCGCTCCTGCCCGAGGGCGATCGTTCCACGCGCTCCGTGCGGCTCGAGTCGGATGCGTTCGACTCGCTCTCCAAGGTCGCGCTCCAGGTCAAGACGATCGTCTCCCTGCTCCTCTACACGGCCGCCGTCCCGATGCTCTCGTTCTTCATGCTGAAGGACCGTGAGAAGTACGGCGGGGCCATCGCGAAAATCCTGCGCATCAAGGGCGGCCGCGCCGCCCAGGACTTCGCCGTCGGGGTAGCCCGGGTCCTCTCCGGCTATGTTTTGGGAGAGCTTTTCGTCGTCCTCATCACGGCGTGCATCACCACGGCCGGCCTTCTCGTCCTCAGGGTGCCGTACGGATACGTTCTGGGCCCGCTCGCCGGCGTGTGCGTCCTCGTGCCCTATGTCGGCGTCATCATCTCGACGATGCCCGCCTTCCTCATCTCGCTTCTCGCCTCGAACAACGCGGCGCTGACCGTGAAGGTCCTCATCTTCTATGCGGTCGTGCAGTTCCTCGAGGGCAACGTCCTGACGCCCTTCATCGTGGGCAGCCGCGTGCGGCTCCACCCGCTCGCCGTCCTCTTCGCGTTCCTCTTCTGGGGCATCCTCTGGGGCGTGCCGGGCGCGATCCTCGCGGTCCCGCTCACCGCCACCATCAAGGTCGTGAGCGAGCGCTTCGATCGCTTCGCGCCGTGGGCCGCGCTCCTCGGAGAGCGGACCCCCGATCCCGCGCCGCCGGAGGAGCCCGAGGCGCTCCTCGCCGGCCACCGCGGGGCGTAGGGACCGACGAGGAGGGCTTAGGCAGGGTCGTCGCCGAGCTGCACCGGAGGCTTTCCGGGTCCCATCCCCTCCGGGTTCCGCCTACCTCGCGCCACCGAATCGCGCGGCCGCTCTCGCCCGCGCTCTCCGGGCCTCGACCTCGCGGTCCCTGGGGTCCGCCGTCGTGATCAGCGATGAGATGAGTGCGCGCGCGGCCTCGGCCACCTGATCGATCGCGCGATCAAACGCCGCTTCGTTCGCCTTCGAAGGCTTCGTGAAGCCGCTGAGCTTCCTCACGAACTGCAAGGAGGACGCCCGGATTTCCTCCTCCGTGGCCGGAGGCTCGAAGTTGAAGAGCGTCTTGATGTTCCGGCACATGGTCCCTCCGCGAAGGGCGATGAAATCCACGGCAATTCTGCACCCGCTGCTCAGCCGGGAAGGTTGCGGCGCCGCACGGCGAGAACCCCTCCGAGAAAGCCCGCCGCGAGGCCGAACGCGATGAGCAGCAGGCACGAGGATGCGGGCAGGAAACGCACGGCGAAGACGCCGAGAAGAGCGTTCTTCGTCGCGGCGACCCACGCGAGGATCGCGCGCGTGACGACCCAGAGAAGCGCGAGCGCGACGAGCGCGCCGAGGAAGCCCTGCACGAGGCCTCCGAGCAGGAACGGTCCGCGGATGAGGAATTCGGGGGCGCCCACGAGGCGCAGGATCTCGATCTCGTCGCGGTGAAGCAGGATCGTGAGCCGCACCACGTTCGCGATCGTGAACGCCGCTCCGAGCGTGAGGAGAACCGCGAGGACGATCCCCGAAAGCCGCGCGAGGGAGACGGCGCCGCGCAGGCGGCGGATCCACTCGACGTCGAACTGGACCTCCTCGGCGGCGCGGTGGGACGCGAGCAGCTTGAGGAAAGGCGGGAGCGCCTCGGAGGCGACGGCCGCGGGGTCGAGCTCCATCTCGAGCGAGGCCGGAAACGGGTTTCCCGGCAGGGAACGCGCCGCCGGCCCGAGGGACTTCCACCATGTCGAGAAGCGGGCGCGCGCCTCCTCGGGGGAGATGCGGCGCATGCGCGCTACGAGGCGGGTCGCCGTCGCGAGTCGCTCGAGGTCGGCGCGGTCGGCCTCCGTCGCCGAGGACCTGAGGAACACGGTCACGACCGATTCGTCGCGCATCGTCTCGACGACGCTGTCCAGATTCTCGGCCGCGAGGAAGAACGAACCGACGAGGCCGATCGAGATCGCGATGAGAGCCACGGACAGGCCCGTCATGCGCCGGGCGCGGACGAGGCCGTCGAACGCCTCCGAGACGAGCGCGGCCAGCGCCGCCGGACGATTCACGGGGCTTTGTCCCCGCGTTCCGTGTCCTCCCGCTTCGCCAGAGCCTGCGGCGGGAGGGCCGCCTCGACGAGGCCTTCCACGACGCGGCCGCGATCGAGCGTCAGGCAGCGGCGCCCTGCCGCCCGAATGAGATCCTGGTCGTGCGTCGCCACGAGAACCGTCGTGCCGTGCACGCTGATGTCCTGCAGCAGCTTCATGACCTCGCCCGCGAGGCGGTGGTCGAGGTTGCCCGTGGGCTCGTCCGCGATGAGGAGCACGGGCTCGTTGACGAGCGCGCGCGCGAGGGCGACACGCTGCTGCTCGCCGCCCGAGAGCTCCTCGGGAAGCGCGGACATGCGGTGGTGAAGCTCCACGAGGCGCAGGGTCTGGTACGCGCGGCGGCGCCGCTCGGCCCCGGGCACGCCGAGAAATTTCTGCACGTAGGTCACGTTCTCTAGAACCGTCCGCGCCGGCAGGAGCTTGTAGTCCTGGAAGACGATCCCCATGGAACGGCGGAGAGCCGGGACGCGCGACGCCGGCATGCCGCTCACGTTCATCCCGTTGACGATGATCTGGCCCTCGGTGGGCTTTTCGGCGTGGAAGATGAGCTTCAGCACCGTGGATTTCCCGGCGCCCGAAGGCCCCGTCAGGAAGAGGAACTCGCCCCTCTTCGCCTTGAAACTCACGTCCTTGAGGACCCGGCGGCCCTGATACTCCTTGGCGACGCGGTAGAACTGGATCAGGGTTCAGTCCTTCTCGAGGGCGTCCTTGAGGAGCCGGTTCATGACGGAAGGATTGCCTTTGCCCTGGAGCGCCTTCATGACCTGGCCGACGAACCAGGAGAGCGCGGCCGTCTTGCCGCCGCGGTACGTGGCGACCTGCGCGGGATTGTCCGCGAGAACCTTCGCGACCGCGTCCCGGATCGGGCCCTCGTCGCTGATCTGCAAGAGCCCCTTCTCCTTCACGAGGTCGTCCACCGGCCGGCCTGTCGCGATGAGATCGGGGAGAAGCTCTTTCGCGATTTTCCCCGAGATCGTCCCGTCGTCGATGCGCCCTACGAGCGCCGCGAGCACGGCCGGAGAAACGGGAAGGCGGCCCGCATGGCGGTCCGCGTCGGACATTCTCGCGAGGAGTTCCGAGAGGAGCCAGTTCGCGAGCGCCTTCGGATTCTTCGGATACGCCGCGACGGCGGCCTCGTAAAAGTCCGCGAGGGGGCGCGACAGGCACACGAGGTCCGCGTCCGCGGCCGGGAGGCCGAAATCGCGGGAGAAACGCGCGGCCCGCGTCTCGGGAAGCTCCGGCATCGCGGCAGCCACGTCTCTCCTCCACGCCGCATCGACGGCGAGAACGCCGAGGTCGGGGTCGGGGAAATAGCGATAGTCCATCGCCTCTTCCTTGCTCCGCATCGGCTTCGTCGCGCCCGTTCCGGCCTCGAAGAGGCGCGTCTCCTGCGTGAGCGTCCCGCCGCCATCGAGGACGGCCACCTGCCTCTCGATCTCGTGCTCGATGGCCTTTTTAACGTGCGCGAACGAGTTCAGGTTCTTGATCTCGACCTTCGTGCCGAGCGCCGCCGCGCCTTTCTTTCGGACCGAGACGTTCGCGTCGCACCTGAGCGAGCCCTCCTCCATGTTGCCGTCGGAGGCGTCCACCCAGCGCACGAGGCGGCGCAGCAGGACGAGGTACTCGTGCGCCTCCTCCGCCGAGGACAGGTCGGGCTCGGTGACGATCTCGACGAGCGGCGTGCCGGAACGGTTCAGGTCCACGAGCGACGACCCGGTGGGCACGTCCTCCCACGGGAATTCGTGCATCGACTTGCCCGCATCCTCCTCGAGGTGGATGCGGTTGAGCCGCACGCTCTTCGCAGCCCCGTGCGCGCGGATCTCGACCGTGCCGCGCCTCGCCAGCGGCCTGTCGTACTGCGAGATCTGGTAGCCCTTCGGGAGGTCCGGGTAGAAGTAGTTCTTGCGCGCGAAAACCGACGTCTCCTCGATCGTGCAGCCCGTCGCGAGCGCCACCCGCATCGCGAGCGTCACCATCTCGCGATTCGCGACCGGGAGGACTCCCGGGTAGCCGAGGCACACGGGGCACACGGCGGTGTTCGGCGGCGCGCCTAACACGACCGTTCACGCGCAGAACGCCTTGCTCTTCGTCTTGAGCTGGCAGTGCACTTCGAGCCCGATGACAGGCTCGAAGTCGGAGACGGGCATGGAACGAGTGTAGCGGAGGCGGCGCCCCCGCCCGCGCTCAGCGCCGGCCCTGCGCGATCTTCGCGGCCTCGGGCAGCGCTCTCAGGCGCAGCATCGCGAGGACGCCGAGAGCGGGCCCGGGCGCGAGGAGGGCGAAGACCCACCGCCAGCCGAGCGCCGGGAGGCACGCCGGCACGAGATCGATCGAAAGGGCCGTGAGGAGGAAGCCGAGCGAGGTCTGGAGCGTGAGCGCCGTCCCCATGTAGGCCGCGTCGCCGAGCTCCGTGACGGCCGCCGAGAACTGCGCCGAGTCCGCGACGACCGCGGCGCCCCAGACCGCCGCGACGGCGAGGAGGACGAGAGGCGGGCCGCCGTAACAGAGCCCGATCACGACGCAGCACGCGCCGCTGACCGCCATCGCCGCCGAGGTGACGAGCGTCCGGCCGTTCCGGTCGGCCGCGAGGCCCGCGAGGACGCACCCCGCCGCGCCGCATCCGATCACGAAAAACGAGGCCGCTTCGGCGGCCTTAGGCGGGAGCCCGCGGAGCGCGAAGCTCGAGCGGAGCATCACGGGAACCCACGTCCACATGGCGTAGAGCTCCCACATGTGCCCGAAGTAGCCGAAGCTCGCGAGCCGCACGCCCCGGTTCGCGAAGACCTTCGTCACCTGCGTCACGTCGAAGCGCGCGGGGGCGGGCGCGAACGGCCCTTCGCGGACGAAGAAAACGACGAGGACGGCACCGACGAGCGTGAGGGCTGACGCCGCGAGGAGACTCCGGCGCCACGCGGAGCCGAAGACCGCGTTCACGAGGTACGGGACCGCCTTGCCCAGCGTGAGGGCGCCGACGAGGAAGCCCAGCGCGAAGCCGCGGCGCGCGCGGAACCACGAGGCGAGGATCTTCATCCCCGGCGGGTAGACGCCCGCGAGGCAGAAACCCGTCAGGAAGCGCAGGACGAGCGCGGAAGCGGGGCCGTGTGAAAAGAGCGCGAGCGACGCGTTTGCGACGGCTCCGAGAAGGCTCGCCCCGAGCACGAGCTGCCGCGGCGCCCAGACGTCAGGCAGGTTCAGGACCGCGCTCGCGAGCGTCCCGGCGACGAATCCGAGCTGGACGGAGAGCGTGAGCCACGTTGCGGAGCCGTCTGACAATCCCCACTCGGCCTTGAGGAGCGGCGCGACCGCCGAGGCCGAGAACCAGAGCGACATCCCGAAGAGCTCGGCGAGAGACAAAAGGGCGAGGACCCGGAAACGCCCGGAGGGCTCCGGTGCGGCCCGCCCCGCGGGCGCGCTCATCCCGGAGCGGGGAGCACCTTCCCCGGATTCAGGATGCCGTTCGGGTCGAGGGCCAGCTTGATCGCGCGCATGGCGGCGAGAAATGCCGGCGGACGGTAGAGGTGGAGGACGTCTTTCGAGGTGATGCCGACGCCGTGCTCGCCCGTCACGGTGCCCCCGAGACGGACCGTCTCGGCGTAGATCTCCGCCGCCGTCCTGCCGAACAGCGCCCGCGCGGCCGGGTCCTTCCCCTCGCGGAAGATGTGGACGTGGAGGTTTCCGTCGGCCGCGTGCCCGAAGGCGACCGATTTCAGCCCCGCCGCCGCGGAGATCCGGCGGATCGCCGTGACGAGCGGCGCGAGCTGGGTGCGGGGCACGGCGAGATCGAGCTCGGCCGAGACGCCCATCTCGTGGACCGCCTCGGCGATTCCCCGGCGCACCTCCCAGAGGGCCCGCCGCTTCGCCTCGTCCGTGGCGAGGACGACGTCCAGCGCGGCGCACTCGAGGGCGATCTCGCCCGCGAGCGTCACGTCGCGCTCGACCTCCGCCTCGGACGGGCCGTCGAACTCGAGGAGGAGGCGCGCCTCGGCCTCCGGAAACGGCACCCCGACGCCCTTCTTTTTCGAGGACAGGTCGATGGACGGCTTGTCGACGAGCTCGCACGCCGAGAGGACGAGTCCGCGGCGGTGCAGCTCGAGCACGCAGCGCGCCGCGTCCTCCAGCGTCGGAAACGGCGCGACGAGCGTCGCCCAGTGGAGCGGCCTTGGGATGAGGCGCAGCCACGCCTTCGTGACGACGCCGAGCGTGCCCTCGCTCCCGAGGACGAGCGACGTGAGGTCGTAGCCCGCCACGTCCTTGCGCGTCTTGCCGCCCGTGACGGCGACGCCTCCGTCCGCGAACACGACCTCGACGCCCATCACCCAGCGGCCCGTGACGCCGTACTTGGCGGCGTGCGGCCCGCCCGCGTTCTCGGCAATGTTTCCGCCGATCATGCAGGAGCCGCGGGAAGCCGGATCGGGCGGGTAATAGAGGCCCTTCTCCTCGACGGCCTCGTGGAGCGTCTGCGTCACGACACCCGCCTCGACCACGGCCACGAAGTTGTCCAGGTCGATCTCGAGGATGGAGTTCATGCGCTCGAGTGAGAGCGCGAGCCCTCCGGCGAGCGGCAGCGCCCCGCCCGTCAGACCGGTGCGGCCGCCCTGCGGGGTGACCGGGATGTGTCGCCCGTTGCAGAACGCGAGGAGGCGCGAGACCTCATCGGTCGTCCCCGGCACCGCGGCCGCCGCGGGGTAATGCACGAAGTCCTCCGTCCAGTCGTGCGCGTATGGCTGCAGATCGTCCGTCGCGACGAGGAGATGCGGCGCCCCCACGATCGCCGCGAGGCTCGCGAGCTCGGCGGCGGAAAGCTCCCGGCGCTCCATCGCGCGGGATCTTAAGATGCGCGCATGACACGCGTCGCCTTTCTCGGCCTCGGCGCGATGGGCGCCCCCATGGCTCGCCGGATCCTCGCGGCCGGCTTCCCCCTCACCGTCTGGAACCGCGGGAGAGACCGCGCGCGCGCGATCGCCGGCGCGGCGATCGCCGGGAGCCCGCGCGAGGCCGCGGCCGCGGCGGACATCGTCTGCACGATGCTCTCCGATCCCGCGGCGCTTCAGGCCGTCGCGGATGGACCCGACGGCCTCGTCGCCGGCCTCTCACCCGGGAAGATCTGGCTCGACTTCTCCACCGTGACGCCCGAAGCCTCGCGCCGCGCGGCGGAGAAAGCCCGCGAGAGGGGCGCGGATTTCTGCGACGTGCCGGTCGCCGGAAGCGTCAAGCCCGCGGCCGACGGCACGCTCAAGCTCCTCGCGGGCGGCGACGGTGCCGTCCTCGCGAAAGCGAAGGCGGTGCTCGATGCGGTCAGCGCGGAGACGCACCGCTTCGGAGAGGTCGGCCAGGGCTCGGCGATGAAGCTCGTGAACAATCTCATGTACGGCGTCACGCTGGCCGCCTTCGGCGAGGCGCTCGCCCTCGCGAAGTCCCTGCGCCTGCCGCCGGAGAAGACGCGCGCGTGGCTGCTCTCGATCCCGTCCGTCGCACCGTACCTCAAAGCCAAGGTGGACTTTCTCGACGCCGGCGGCGAGCCCGCGGCGTTCCAGCTCGCCCTCATGGAGAAGGATCTCCGCCTCGCCGTCGAGGCCGGCGGCGGCCCCGCCGCCTCGCCGGTCGTGAGCGCCGCGCGGGACGACTACGAGCGGGCGCGGAAGGCCGGGCTGGGCGAAAAGGACTTCGCCCACGTGCTCACCTTCCTGATGCGCTAGCTGCAACGGCTCAAGCCCCGTTTTGGGCGAACGGGTGCAGCGTAGACCTCGAGGGCCGGGATGAGTCAGCCCCTTCGCGAGCGTCCTTGGTGATGGTGCTTGAGGGAACTGTCGCGCTACGGCGCATGAACGCGGCTCACTCAAAGTTGACATCGGGCCAGGCGTTACCGATACTCGTCCAAACCCTGCGGCGACTAACGGACACGGACATCGAGCTACGAAAAGCCAGACTCGTTTAGATTGGTCTGGCGTGGGGCAGATAGATGAAATGCACGCTTGGCGGGCTGTTCCGGCGTATGACGGCAGCCCTTTTTGTTCTCCTGATCAATTCTCTGTTCGGTTTCCGGGCCTCGGCCGCTCCCCAGCCGGCCCCTACGCCCCCAACGCCGTCCCTGCTTTCACCCATTCCGATACAGCCTCCTGTGTCTACCGCTCCGCCAAGAGAAGACAGTTCCCCTGCGACTTCGGTCAGCACTCCCCAGCAGGCACCACCGCTCAAACAGACAACTCCTAGACCGCGCAAGAAGGCTACGGCCTCACAAGCTTTCCAACCGAAGCCCCGTCCAATCGGCGAAATCTGTTCGGACTGTAGGCCGACTGTCAAACGAAGAATCTTCATCTCCACCCCGGGAAGCGCACTCTCGCTTCCCAGCGGCGTCGTTTGGCAGGCGATCGCGGCGGGGATTGCCGCGAAAGTCAAAGGGCTTCCCGACGTAGAGGTCCGTGACGCGTCAGACAAGCAGGCTGCTGGCTCTAGGCCCACTGATCTCGAACTGAAACTGGCGATCGCGGAAGCAGGGCGTGAAGAGGCGTCGGCGCCGCCACCGATGGACAAGCCGCGAGACGACGGAGCCGCCGCGCGAAAAGCCGAGGCAGATCGCCTGGAAGGCATGGCTTCCGAGCTCGAGCAGCAGGCTTCGTCGACACAGGCGTCCGCCGCCTCGCGCACACGGAGCGTGGACGACTCCGCGTGCGGTCTGGTGATCTGCATGCCCACTCTGAATCAGGCGGCCTACAACGCGTGCATCGAACGCCAAAACCGCTGCGTCGAGGCGGCGAGCGCCCGGGCGCAGGCCGAGAACGATCGGATACGAATGGAGACCGAAGCCGAGGTGAACAGCCTTCTCTCGCGGGCGCGGAGCCTTCGCTCCCAGGCGGATCAGATGAGGCGCGATCCGGGAACGCCGTACACACCCCCGCAGGCGAGCTCACCGCGCGCGGCGACCATGATCTACGAACTCCGGTGGAGCCTCCGGAATGCCTCGAAGGGCGAGATCGCGGGAGGGAGCCTCCCAGCCAGTGACGTCGCCGCCGCCAAGCCGAAACCCCGCGAGACACTCTTCGACCCTCCGAAACCCCCGCAAGGCGCGGTGCCCCCCGGCGTTGACCGCCTTGGCGGGCAGATCGCCGAGGCGGTCGCCAAGCCGTTATCCACCCTCCCGCTTACGATCCGGATCAGGGAAGCCGGCCCGCCCATGAGAGGAGAGACGGGAGACGGTCCGTGGGTGCGAGTAGGCGATCTCTTTCAGCTCCGGGAGTATGGAGGAGGCGGCTCACTCGGGGCCACCGACGCGCCCCGACTCGATCGGCCCGTGGGCACCGTCTACCGCGTCACTCGGGTCGCCGCCCAGTTGTGTGAACTCGAAGCTGTCGGCCCTTCTCAGAAGACGTCGCCGGATGACCGGCTCGAATGGATCGGCCTCGAAAAGCCAAAGCAACGGTGACGCCAGTGACGTCAGTGCGCCGCTGCGCCTTCCTCACCGCATGTCTGGTTCTCCTTTTCCCAGCGGCAGCTCGTGCGGCGGAACCGACGGAAACGGAGCGAGCCAAGGCCGAATCGCTCTGCAAGGTCGCCCTCATCGCCATCGACAGCCGGGACTGGGACGTCGCGGAGAAGAAGCTGACGGAAACCCTCGCGATCGTTCCCGACCAACCGAAGGCACCTCAAGGAGTGAGCAATGAAAAGAACTCGATTTCGACTTACACTTCTGACTCTCCCCCTCCTTGGGGTCGGGCTGAATATCGCCGTACGGGGCGCCGAGCCAGCAGAACAGGACCGCACAAGAGCAGAATCGCTCTATAGAGTAGCCCTCGTCGCAATTTCGAATCGCGACTGGATAACCGCGCTCCAGCAGCTCGATCAAATTCTCAATATCGTGCCCGAACAGCCGAAAGCGCTCTTACGTCGCTCGGAGGTACTACTTAAACTCGGCGCGGCGTGGAATGCGGAACAAGCCCTGACGCATGCGCAAACGGGCGGCCTATCCTTGGACGATCAGTCGAAGGGAGAGGAACTGCAGTCCCAGATCGAGTACCTGCTAACAAAACGAAAAACACTCGGCTACAACCAGGCCATCTCTGATGTGGAGTCAGCCCACCTTTGGGTTGGGCTTGCCGGTTTTGGATGGAATACAACTGCAATAACAACAACTCAGAGAGGCCTGCTACGGACCGCTCTGGCGTTCAAGAGCCTAGGCGGGCCGAGAAGTATAGAATTCGTGGCCGAGGTGTGTACCTTAGCAGATGATGACGCGGTCCTCGATTGCCGGTTAGCGCTTCAGCCACGATACAGAGTGCCCGCGGGGAGCTATATGTCAAATTCCTTGGAGACGGCACCGAAGATAGGCCAAGAGAATGCCTTAAAAGCCGGCAAAGAACCGAGTATTGGAAGACTGCGGTTTAGGGCTTACGTTGGCGAAGTTACTGTCGAGTCCGCTGAAATTCAGGTGCGCCCCGAAAACGAGCCTGTTGGATTGCTTGGCGAGAAACTTGCGTCCCGCAGCTGGCGAGGTCGGTGGCCGATAAGTAGTCATGATCATGGTTTCATTGTTTACGTGACGGCACATGAGTATCAATACATTTATCTTAGTTGTAAACCTGCGGCGGGCTATCTTGAATGCGACGTCCGAACCTATAAGGAGGGGTTCCAAAAGAAACCGAAGTCTCTTGTGGAACTGCCGCTTGGAAAGGTCATTCTTATGCCTGACAGCGATGGTCTGCGTAGCGCGTCCTTTATTGCCCCGCCTCAATTAGAGGAATCGGGAGCGGGCCTCGAGGAGAAGAATGCGTTGACGACGGTTCGCGTGCGGTTGGTTGGAGGGAAGGTCACGATGGATATTGGTGGAAGATCGGGGATCGTGTTACAGGAAACGACTGAGCCGTAAGGCGTGTTCAGGTGGGGTGATTCCCCGACAGCCCTGGTGGCTCCGGCGCAGGTTGTAGTAATCGAGGAAGAGCCTTCTGCGCGAAGACCCGACTCCCGAGTCATTGGCCTCGGTGAGGAGGTTCGATGCCATTTTAGCGGTTCTAAAGTAACTGCAGAGTGACCCTCTCGAAGGACTTGTCAGGCGTCACCTAAACTGACCCCTTTCCGTCAAAAAAACTGATCCCCTCAACCGCCCTTAGAAGGAAGGGGGACGAGATGGTTGAGGAGTTCAGAATAGAATCGCCGATCCTGGAGGTCCCCATGTCCGTCGACAGCGTCCTGGAAATGGTGAAGCGAGATGCCGCCGGCTTTCGGAACCGCACGATCGACACGCTCGTGAGAAGCGCCGTCTTCGCGGCCGAGCCGGCGGCGCGCGACGAGGCGCGCCTCGGCATCCGGAAGGCCGCCGCGGCTCTGGGCATTCTGCCCGCCTCCATTCAGGACCTCTACATGGCGATGGGGCGCGGAGAGGCAGGCGGGTTCACGACGCCGGCCATGAACCTCCGCATGCTGACGTACGACGCCGCGCGCGCCGTCTTCCGCGCGGCGAAGAAACGCGACGTGGGCGCCTTCATTTTCGAGATCGCCCGGAGCGAGATGGGCTACACCGACCAGCGCCCCGGCGAGTACGCCGCGGTCGTCCTCGCGGCCGCGATCAAGGAAGGGCACCGGGGGCCCGTCTTCATCCAGGGCGACCACTTCCAGATGAACGCGAAGAAGTTCGCCGCGGACGCCGGCGCCGAAAGGAGGGCCATCGAGACGCTCATCGAGGAGGCGATTCCGGCGGGCTTTCTGAACATCGACATCGACACCTCGACGCTCGTCGACATGTCGCAGCCGACCGAGGCCCTGCAGCAGCGGCAGAACTACGAGAACGCCCTTCACTTCACGCGCGTCATCCGCGCGCGCGAGCCGAAGGAGGTCACGATCTCGATCGGCGGAGAGATCGGCGAGGTGGGCAAGGACGTCTCCACGCCGGAGGAGTTCCGCGCCTTCATGGACGGGTATCTCGCGGGGCTCCCCCCCGGCATGAAAGGCGTCTCGAAAATCTCGATCAACACCGGGACGTCGCACGGAGGGACGCCCCTCCCGGACGGGACCGTGGCGAAGGTGAACATCCACTTCGACGCGATGGAGGCCATCTCGAAGGTCGCCCGGCGGGACTACGGCCTCTCCGGCGCCGTCCAGCACGGGGCCTCCACGGTCGCGCCGGAGAACTTCCACCAGTTCCCCGAGCACGGCGCCTCGGAGGTCCACCTCGCGACCGAGTTCCAGAACATGACATACGAAGGCCTGCCTGCCGCGCTCCGCGAAGAGATGTACGCCTGGGTGCACGCGAACGCGGCCGACGAGAAGAAGCCGAAGGACACGGACGAGCAGTTCCTCTACCGCTCGCGCAAGAAGGCGATCGGGCCGTTCAAGAGGGCGGTGTGGGACCTGCCGGAAGAGGCGCGCGCCGGGATCGGGAAACACCTCGAGGAGAAGTTCGGGTTTCTCTTCGAGAAGCTCCGCGTTCCCGGGACGAAGAGGGTCGTCGAGAGATGGGTAAAACCCGTCGAGCTCGACCCCGCGCTCGCCGGCGCGGGCGCCTTCCACCGGGACGACGAGGCGGGAGACTAGGCCTATCTCCCGTACTGCTTCCGGATCTCCGGGATCAGATACTGGCTGAAGGCCCGCTCGAGGTCGTACCGCGGGGCGAAGCCCCAGTCCCTCCGCGCGGCGGAATCGTCGACGTCCGCCGGCCACGTGTCCACGATGCCCTGCCGCTTGAGGTCGGGCTCGAACGTGATGCGCGCTCCGGAAAACGCCTCGAGAACGAGGTTGCGGATCTCGCCGGCCGAGGGATGAAACGCCCCCACGTTGTAGACCTGCCGCGTGAGGACGGCCGGGGGCGCGGCGGCGAGCGTGAGAAGCGCCCCGACGGCATCGGGCATCGCCATGAACGGGATGCGCGTGTCTTCGCGGACGAAGCACCCGTAGGGATTCCCCTGCGCGGCCCCGTGAATCATTTCCGGCGCGTAGTCGGACGTTCCGCCGGAGGGCATCGTCAACGCGGAGATGAGCCCCGGAAAACGCACGCACCGGAAATCCACGCGGCCGCCGGCCGTCTCGGACGAGAGCTGCTTGTAGTGCCGCGAGTAGTACCGGCCCAGGTGCTCGGCGTAGAGCTTGTTGCAGCCGTACATCGTCGTCGGCCGGTTGAAGTCGTCCTCCTTGACGCGGCCGGCGCGCGCCTTCGTCGCGAGGTCCGGCAATCCGTACGCCGCTATGGACGACGGGTAGATGAAGTTGACGGGCCTGCCGTGCGACTGCCTTTCGCCCTGCGCGAACTCGAGGAGGTTGAGCGTCCCCGCCACGTTTACCTGGTGCGCCGTGACCGGGGTGAACTCCGCGCGCGTGGAAAGGAGGGCCGCGAGATGGAAGATCGTGTCGATCTCGAACTCCGAGAGGATGCGCTCGAGAATCGAGACGTCGAGGATCGAGCCCGTGAACTGGCGCGCGACGAGGCGCGCGAGCTCCGGCTCGAGGGGCTTCAGGTCCAGCGTCACGATCGGGCGCGAGCCGTCCGCCGCGAGGCGCGTGATCAGGCCGTGGCCGATCTCACCGCCGGCTCCGGTGATGAGGATGACGGGCTTTCTCATGGACGAAGGATGTTAGCCCGGGCCCCGCGCGGCACGGCGTTCTTCAGCGCCTCCCTCCTGCTCAGTGCGCTCAGGCGTCTCTCGTTCGCCTTCACGTATCGCACGACTTCGATCGGATCGGTCCAGGCGTACGAACGGAGCGCCCAGCCGATGGCCTTTCTCAGGAAGAACTCTTTCGACGCGATGGAGGGCTCGATGCAGGCGTAGAGGAACGCGACGTCCGTGTCCTTCCTGAAGCTGTTCTGACAGAAGGATCGCGCTGCGGCGCTTCCAGAGGTCCGGAGAACGGCTCCAGGCGCGCATCGCTTTTCGCATCGCGAGGGGCTCGCGCCGCAGGAGCTCGCCGAGGCGCTTCGTCGCGAGAGCGTCGACGAGGTCCCACCAGGCGCCCTCGACGATCATCTCCTCGTACATCGGAAGCGCCTCCATCGTCTGGAAGGGACGGGCACGCCGGTCGCCCGTCAGCTCGATCGCGGCGTAACGCTCCTCGCGGAAGCGCGCGCCCCGAAAGAGCGCGAGGACGTCCCGCCGCCACCCGGCGGCCGACTCCGGGGGATGCGGCGCGAACACGCGCTTGCAGATCGCGCGCAGCGTCGAGGTGTCGACTCCGTGAAACGGCATCGTCGTTTTCATGTACGCCTGCGCTCCTTTCGCGCGCTCTCTCGAGCCGGCCCGCGCGAGCTCGGAACGGAGCGTGAGGAGGAGGGAACGCTTTCGGATGCGCCGATTCTAGGAGACGCGGCTTCCGGGCGGACCTGAGGCGGGCGGCGGAGACGGTGGCGCGAAGGCCGTGGCATTCTCGCGCCGTGACTCAGGCTCCCCCCGGCGAGAGGCCCACGATCGTCTCCCGCTTCGCCAACGTGACGCTCGGGCTCTGGTTCCCGCTCTTCCGCTGGCTGGCGCGGACGCTGCCGACCCTCTGGATGGCACGCCTCGCGAAGGCGACCGTCGAGCGCGCGATCTGGGGCCGGCGCCACGTGCGCGAAGCCATCCTCGACAACTTCGCCGCGGTGCTCGGCCTCCCGCGGGACGCGCGCGCGGTCGAGGCGGCGGGACGCGAGATGGTCTCTCGCCATTCACGCATGTGGATCGACTTCATGCGTTATTCGGGCCGGAGGGACGTGGACGCTCCGGCGCTCCTCGCCGCGCATGCCGGCGACGAGAGCCTCGTCGAGGCGTCGCGCGAGGGAAAGGGGGCGATCCTGCTGACGGCGCACGTCGGCAACTTCGAGCTCGGCGGCCTGTTCCTCGCGCAGCTCGGCCTCAAGGTCGCCGTCGTGTACGTGCCCGACCCCTCGCCCGTCGTCGAGCGGCACCGCGGGGACGCGCGCCGGATGCTCGGCGTGCGCGGCCTTCCCATCGACACGTCGCCGTTCGCGTTCCTGCCCGTGCGCAAGGCGCTCGAGGGGAACCTGTGCGTCGCGATCCAGGGCGACCGCGACGTCTCGGGCACCGGAAGGAGAATGCCGTTCTTCGGAAAGACGGCCTCGTTTCCCGTCGGCCCGTTCCGCCTCGCGCAGACCTCGGGCGCGCCGATCTTCCCGGTCTTCGTCCTCCAGGAGCAGGACGGGCGGTACCGCACGGTCGTGGAAGCGGCGATCCGCGTCCCGAAAGCGCGCGGCGAGGAGGGAGAAGCCGCCGTGATCGCCGCGCTCGCGCAATTCGTCGCGACGATGGAGCGCACGATCCGGGAATACCCGGCCCAGTGGTACCTCTTCACGCGCTTCTGGGACGACGCACCGTGACACGCGCCCTCGCGTTCGCCCTCGCGTTCGCCCTGGCCGCGGTTCTCGCGGCCGGCTGCGCGCCGAGACGGCCCGACACCGCGCCGCGGGCAGCGGTGAAAGACGTCGCTCCGGAGCTCGCCGGCGGAGTGCGCCGGCTCGGGAGCTCGTGGGTCGTGGAAGACAAGACGGCCGGCGCGCCGGGCACGATCTTTCTCGGCCGCTTCGCCGGCACGCCGTACGACCTCGGCCTCGCCTTCGGCCGCCTCACGCGCCCGTGGATCCGCTCGCAGGAGACGCACCTCGAGGCGCTCTTCACGGTGCTCGTCCCCGGCGGCTTCAGGCGTTCCCTCATCCGCCAGCTCTCGGCCTTCCGCCTGCGCGGCTTGACGGGCGAGATCCCCAAGGACCTCCTCGTCTCCATCGCCGGGCTCGCGGACGGGTACGAGCCCGTGCCGCCGCCGTCGGGCTGGAACGCCTTTCACCGTATCGTGGACCTTCACGCCCTGCACGACATCTCGCAGCGCTTCGTCGACGCGCCCGCACTCGCGGCGGCCTGCACGGGCTTCCTCGCGAAGGGCGCGGACGGGTCGCTCCTCCTCGCGCGCGATTTCGACTTCGAGGGCGGGGACATCTTCGACCGCCAGAAGCTCGTCTCCGTGGTCGCGCCCGAGGGAAGGATCCCGTACCTCTCGGTGGGCTTCTCCGGGATGCTCGGAGTCGTCTCCGGCCTCAACCGCGAGGGGCTGGGCGTCGCCATTCAGGCGATCGCGGGCGGCGAGACGGCGGCCTCGGGCACGCCCATGACGCTCCTCCTCGCGGACGTCCTGAGAAACGAGAGCACGTTCGACGGCGCCGTGGCCCGGCTGCGCGCCGCCAGGGTCTTCGTCTCGGACCTGATTCTTCTCGGCGACGCTAAAGCCGGCCGATTCGCGGTCGTCGAGAAGAGCCCGTCGGCCTTCGCCGTGAGGGAGGCGTCGGGTGCGTCGCTCGGCGCCACGAACGAGGCCGAGGACGCCGCCGTGCGAAGACGCGCGCGCGCCCTGCCGCCGGGATCGACGTCGCGAAAGAGGCGCGCCCGCCTCGAGGCCCTGCTCCAGGCGGCCGGCGGATCCCTCGACGTTCCGTCCGCGGTCGCCATCCTCAGAGACAGGCGCGGCGCGGACGGGAGGGATCTCGGCCCCGGAAACCGCAACGCCATCGACGCGTCGATCGCCTCGCACTCCATCGTCCTCGACCTCACCCACCGGCGCGCGTGGGTGGCCGTCGCGCCGCATACGCTCGGACCGTACGTGCCCGTCGACCTCGAGGCTGTTCTCGCGCAAGAGGACGGCCCGCCTTCCCGGGCGGCTGAACCGGTTCCGGCGGACCTGTGGCTCACGGTCGGCGGTTACGGCCGCTATCTCGACGCGCGGGAAGCGCTGGTCTCCGCGCGCCGGCTCGAGAGAGAGCGGAAAAAAGGCTGGCTCGAGTTGGCGGTGCGCGAGGCCCGGCGCGCGCGGGAGCTGTCTCCGGAGTTCGCCGAGGCGGCGGCGAAGCTCGGCGAGCTGGAGGCGCGGCGCGGGAATCGCGCCCGGGCGAGGCAGCTCCTCGACGAGGCCCTCGCGCGCGACCCAGGCCCCGCCCCGCTGCGCGCCGCCATGGAGAGGTGGCGCGAGGCCTGCGCGGCGGGCGACGGCGCTCCCCTGCCGAAGGAGCCGATTCCCACCGTACCGCTGCCCGACGAGCTGCTTTCGGAAAAGAGAAATCGCTAGAAAAACGAGGATTCCAGGGCGACCGCCGCCACCGCGCCTGTGATGTCTCGCGTTACGTAAACTCGTATTTTCTTGGAAGGTGAATAGGGCGAGGGTGCCGTTGGTGCGGTGCGAGCGACGTCGCGGGCGATTTCGAACATTCCAGCCGCGCCGAAACGCTCGACCCGGGGCGCTTCTTCCTCCCTATACCCTTCCAGGAAATCTTCATATTCCGGGGTGCACAGTTTGACGGCCGCTGGAGGCGCGAGGTCGCCCCCGCCCTGCGCTCGGAAATCTCTTACCCACACCCACTCTAAGAAACGCGCCGCCGCCCGCCGCGCCTCCGGTTCGAAAAAAAGGCAGCCCTCAAGAAAGCGAGCCCGTCCTTCCTGCTTTGAGAAAAACCCCTTGGCTTCGAGGAGCACAGCCGCTCCCGTCTCGACGACCACGACGCCTTTTGCACGGGGCCCGAGAGCAGATCTTTCCATTTCCCACGCCTCGCGCATCGCGCCGTCGACTCCCTCGGCCGCGACGGCGAGGACGCGATCCGCGTCTCGCGCGGCGACGCGGCGCGCGCCGAGGATCAGGGCCTCGAGGCCGGCCGTGCGTCCCGAGACGATCGTCTCCGAGACGCCGCCGAGGCCGAGCGCCATCGCAAGCTCGCCGTTCACCGTGTTGTGGACCGTGGCCGCGAAAACGGAGGGCGCGAGATCCTCGACGCGAGCGGCCGCCGCGAGCCGCGCCGCGTGCTCCGTGATCGCGGAGCGACAGCCTTGCCGCGTGCCGACGACGACGCCTCCCCGCGCGCCGGGGCCGAACGGACGCGCGGCGCCCGAGGCGGCGAACGCGCGCGTCCCGGCGAGGAAGCCCATTCTCCCGAAGCGGTCCATCCGGCGCAGGCGGTTCGCGTCCTCCGGCGCTCCCGGCCCGCCCTCCGTCACGTGTGCCGCCGCGGAGAGAAGGACGTCTCTCAAGCCTTCTCCAGCACCAGAGCCGCATTCGTTCCCCCGAACGCGGAGGAGGTCGACAGCGCGACGGCGACCGGCCTCGACGGCGTGAGCGGCGCACCCGAGACGACGGCGAGCGGCGAATCCGTGCGCGACATCGCGTGTCCGGCCGTGGGCGGGATGCGCTGGCGCAAGAGGACGAGAACCGAGAGGATGGCCTCGAGCGCGCCGGCCGCTCCCAGCGTGTGCCCGATCGCGCCCTTGATCCCGTTGACAGGCACCGTTCGTGCTCCCGCGGCGAGGACATGCGCCAGAGCGGCCTCCTCCATCGCGTCGTTGAAGGTCGTCCCCGTGCCGTGGGCGCTCACGAAGCCCACGTCGGACGGCACGCGCCCCGCCTGGTGGAGCGCGACGTCGATGGCGCGGATCAGGCCGCGCCCCTCGGGATCCGGCCGGGTCATGTGATGCGCGTCCGAGCCGGAGCCGTAGCCGGCGACCCGCGCGAGAATCGACGCGCCGCGCCGGCGCGCGTGTTCCTCCTCCTCGAGAAGCAGGAAACCCGCTCCCTCGCCCAGCGAGAGGCCGTCGCGCGCGACGTCGAACGGTCGGGCGGCCGAGGAGCTGAGGGCGCGCAAGGCATCGAAGCCCGAGAAGACGAAAGGAGAAATGGCGTCGGCTCCGCCGGCGAGAGCCTGGTCCGCGCATCCCTCGCGAATCCATTCCGCGGCGAGCCCGACCGCCGCCGCGCCCGACGCGCACGCGACGGAAACCGTCGAGACGGGGCCGCGCGCGCCGTGCCGTTCGGCGAGATCGCGGGAGAGTGCACCGGGATCGCTCCGGGAGAGACCCTCCGCTCCGCCGGTCCGCGAGGCAAGCCACTCCGAGAGCGCGCTGTTTCCGGCGAGCGTCGTCCCGACGGCGATCCCCGCGCGGCCGCCGCCGAAGAGGGGACACGAGGAAAGCGCCTCCCGCGCGGCGTCGCGGGCGAACACCGTCTCGCGATCCGCGGCGCCGGCCCCGCGTTCGATGTCGATCAGGGCCGCCTGGCGCGCGTGAAAGCGTCCGGTGTCGAACCGCGTGACGGGGCGGATCGCCGACCGGCCGGAGAGCGCGCCTTCCCAGAACGCGTCCACGCCGAGACCGAATGCGGTCTCGGCGCCGATTCCCGTCACGACCACCCTCGGCGCATTCCCCATGTCGTCTCTATAATCGCGCGACGCGCCCCCCGTGAGGCGCCACCCGCGGAAAACCCCTTTCGGCCCTCCATGAAGATCGTCATCGCGTCCGACGCGGCACAGCCGAACGAAACCTATCGCAGCGCACTGCTCGCGGCGGGAGCCCTGCCCGAGGAGGTCGTCGTCGTGATCCCGGGCGACCCGGACCCGGGGGCGTTCGACGGGCTGTTGCTCGCGGGCGGCGCGGACGTGGATCCGGCGCTCTACGGCGAGGCCCCCGCCACGGCCACGCTCGGGCTCCACGCCGAGCGGGACACGCTGGACTTCGCGCTCTTCGCCGCAGCGGAAAAGCTCCGTGCGCCCGTCTTCGGCATCTGCCGCGGCCTTCAGGCGCTGAACGTGGCGCTCGGGGGCACGCTGTGGCAGGACCTGCCCTCCCAGCGGGCGCGCGGCGTTCCGCACGAGACCGAACCGAACCTGAAATCAGCAACGGGCCATGGAACCCACGTCGTGCGCGTGCGGCCCGGGGCCTCCGGTTCCCGCTTCGCGTCGGCAGTCGCCGCTCTCGAAGGCGAGTCCGTGAACTCGCGCCATCACCAGGGTGTGAAGGACCTCGCGCCTGGCCTCGTGCCGCTGGCCGCGTCGCCGGACGACCTCATCGAGGCGTTCGAGCGGCCCGAGGGCGGCTTTCTCGCCGCGGTGCAGTGGCACCCCGAGAACCTCGTCGCAGAGCGGAAGCAGAAGGCGATGTTCGAGGTCTTTCTCGACGCCAGCCGCGCGTGGGCCCGTGCCAGCGGCCGCGCCGGCGACCCTCCCGTGTTCGTCTCCCTCGAGGGCCGGCTCGCCGTCGTGAAGCTCGCGAGGCCGGCCGCGGGCAACGCCTTCGCCGGGAACATGGCCGACATGCTCGCGGGCACCGTGACGGCGCTCGCCGGGGACCCGACGGTACCGGCCGTCGTCCTGACGGGCCTGGGAGACGCATTCTCCAGGGGCCTCGACCCGGATCTCCTCGCGGCTCTTCTCGCGCTTCACGATGAAGAGGGCTTTGCCGCCCATCTCGATGCGCTCGCCCGGGCCGCGCGCGCCCTGGCGTCGGCTCCGCGTCCGATTCTCGCGGCCGTGGACGGTCCCGCTCTCGGGGCGGGTTTCGGGCTCGCGCTCGCCTGCGACCAGCGGATCGCGTGTGGCGTCCCGCCGCACACGGCCGTGTTCGGCCTGTCGCCCCTCTTCCCGGCGCTCGACGCGGGCGCGAGCCTCCTGCTGCCGCTCCTCGCCTCGCGCGGCGTCGCGGCGGACCTCGCGTTCTCCGGCGAGGCGCTGGGAGCGGGCCGGGCGAAGGAACTCGGCCTCGTCGATCTCGTCGCCGAGGACGGGCCCGCGCTTCCCCTCGCCCTGCAACGCGCGGCTGACTACGCCGAGCGGCCTATCCTCGCCCTCGCCGCAGCGAAGCGCGCTTTCGCTCACCCCGGCGGTCTCGCGCATTTCGACGAGGGTCTCGCCCGCGAGCGGGAGTTCGCACTGACTGCTTTTCGCGACGGGACGCTGGCCTCCGCCCTCGCGCCTTCGCGCGTCTTTCCCGGCACGGCGCCCCGGGGCGCCGACGCCGACCGCCCACACTGACAGGAGACCGCATGAAACGATCTTTCTCCTCCCCGTTCGCCGCCCTCGCCTTCGCTCTCGCCACGACGCCCGCGCTCGCGGCCGAGACTCCGAAGCCGAAGGCGTCCGAAATACCCCCGTTCGAGGTGGCGCAGCCCTACCCGAACGCGTGGTACGGCCGATTCGGCATGACGAACTGCTCGTGGATCGACACGGGCGACGGCGTTCTCGTCATCGACACGGGAGGGACCGCGGCGGACGCGAAGAACCTCAAGGCGGAGATCGCGAAGACGACGAAGAACAAGCCCGTCAAGTGGATCGCGATGACGCATCTGCACGCCGACTCGAACGACGGCTTCACGACGTTCCTCCCGACCGACGCCACGATTCTCGTGAACGCCCGCGCCACGGGCGTCATCGCCGGCTCGATCGCGCAGGGAAAAGCCAGGGCCCCGAACGTCATCGGGGTCAGCGACCGGATCGCGCTCGTGGCCGGCAAGCAGGTTTTCGAGATCGGTGTGCCCGCCGGAAACGCCCACACCGCATTCGACCTCTACGTCTTCGACGCCTCGACGCGCACTTTGTTCTCGGGCGATCTCGTGACGACGGACCGCTGTCCCATGCTTTCGGACCCCGACAGCGACCTCAAGGGCTGGATCGCCATTCTCGACCGGTTCGACACGCTCGGCGCGCAGGGCTTCGTGCCCACGCGCGGGAATCCCACACCGGGCGCGGCGGCCGAGATCGACAAGACCCGCCACTACCTCAAGTCGATGCTCGCTTTCCTCGTCGAGAAGAGGAAGCAGAACGCTCCGGAGGCCCGCGTCGCGGGAGAGCTGGCCGCCGAGAAGCTGGCCGACTACTGCCCGCGCGAGCTGAGCTCGCTCAACGCGCTTTCGGTCTACCGCCGGCTTCTGAGCGACGGAACGACCCGGCCGGGGAGCGCCGCGAAGGCCGCGCCGAAGTGATTCCGGGCGCGCCCGCTCCGGCGTGCGGAAAGCGGGCCTCGACCGTCGTCTGGAGGCCGCCGCGGGGCGTGAACACGCCCGTGACGACCATCCGGCGCGGAGAGAGCGCGCGGACGAGATCCCCGAGGACGCGGTTCACGGCGTTCTCGTTGAAGATGCCGACGTTCCGGAAGGCGTTCACGTACTGCTTGAGCGATTTCAGCTCGACGCACCGCCTGTCGGGAACGTACGTCACGGTCACGGTCGCGAAATCCGGAAGGCCCGTCTTCGGGCAGATCGACGTGAACTCGGGGATCGTGATGACGACCTCGTAGTCCAGAGGATACTGGGAGGGCCAGGTCTCGAGCTTCGGCAGCGCGTCGCGCACTCCCGAGGCCGCATGTTTGTCGGTGTAGCGGGCCATGACACGAGGATAGCGCGGCGGACCGCCGGCACGTTTTGTGCGAAGATCCCCGCCGGAATGGCCTTCACGTCGGAAAAGCGCGCCGCGCTCCTCAAAGACATCCGCCAGCTCGTCCTCATGGCCGCCGTCATCCTGACCGGACGGTCGGTTCTGGCCGACTGGTACGTCGTTCCGACGGGCTCCATGAAGCCCACGATCCTCGAGGGCGACCGCGTCTTCGTGTGGAAGTCCGCCTACCAGTTCCGGATACCCTTCACGAAAGTCCGCCTCTTCGAGACCGGCGCGCCGAAGAGGGGAGACGTCGTCGTCATTCGCAACCCGGACGGCGGAAGCGTGCCGTTCGTCAAGCGCCTCGTCGGCCTTCCGGGCGACGTCATCGAGCTTCGGAACGAGACGCTCTACGTGAACAAGAAAATTCAGCCGGTCGACTTTCTCCCCGAGCAGAAGACCGACGACGGCGAGCCGATCCTCCTGGGGACGGAGATCCTCGGCGGGCGAGCGCATCCCGTGCGCGTCCTGCCCGACCGTCCGGCGTTCCGCACCTTCGGCCCGGTCACGGTGCCAGACGGAGAGGTCTTCCTCATGGGCGACAACCGCGACGAGAGCCGCGATGCGCGCTTCTTCGGGACGCGCCCCGTCCGAGACCTTCTCGGGCGCGCGGTGGGCATCATGTGGAGCTGGAATCAGCAGTTCTTCAAGGGCCCGCGCTGGTCCCGCATCGGGCGCCAGTTCATCACGGACGCCCACGCCGCGACGCCGAACTGACCTCGGCCCTTGGAAAGACATGAACGTTCCGGGCGAGGGCTTGATTAAGCCTTAATCTAGACTTAATCTAACTTCGCCATGGAAACGAGGGTGGAGACGAAAGCGATGCTCGCGGGCCGCCTTCGGGGCAAAGGCCTGAGGGTCACGCAGCAGCGCCTGGCCGTGCTCGAGTTCCTGCTCGCGACCCCGAAGCACCCGACGGCCGAGGAGGTCGAGGCGGGCGTGAACCGCATCGTCCCGACCGCGTCGCGCGCCTCGGTCTACAACGTCCTGCACTCGCTGAAGGAGAGCGGGCTCATCGACGAGCTGATCCTCGACGACGCGGTGGCTCGCTACGATACGAACCTCGACCGGCATCACCACTTCATCTGCCGCGCCTGCGACGCCGTCGAGGACGTGCCCTGGCAGACGTTCCGCGAGGCCCCGCACCCGCGCCTTGCCGACGGCCGCATCGTGGAGGAATACACGGTCACCCTGCGTGGCATCTGCCCGCGCTGCGCGAAGGCCTGATCTTCCTTCGCCGGTAAGACGGAATGGGCCTGGAAATCGAAAGAAAGTTCCTCGTCACGAGCGATGCCTGGAGAACCCTCGCGACGGGAGTTCCCTGTCGCCAGGGGTATCTCTCGAGCGCCCCGGAGCGCAGCGTCCGCGTGCGGATCGCCGGAGGGAAAGGCACCCTGACCGTCAAGGGCGCGAGCGACGGCGTGACGCGCGCGGAGTTCGAATACGCGATCCCGGTCGAGAACGCCGCCGCGATGCTCGACAACCTCTGCGAAAAGCCCCTGATCGAGAAGACCCGTTACCGGATTCCTTTCGGCTCCCACACGTGGGAGGTGGACGAGTTTCACGGCGAGAACGCCGGGCTCGTCGTGGCCGAGGTGGAGCTCGCGAGCGCCGACGAGAATCCCGCTCTGCCGGCCTGGGTGGGCCGGGAGGTTTCCTCGGACGCTCGCTACTTCAACGTCAACCTCGTGAAGAAGCCCTTCAAGACCTGGTGAGCGAGCGTTTCTCGATGGGGACGTAGCTCCGGCGCGGGGAGCCCGTGAAGACCTGCCGCGGCCGCGCGATCTTCTGCTCGCTGTCGGTCAGCAGCTCCTGCCACTGCGCGAGCCAGCCCGCCGTGCGCGGGATCGCGAAGAGCACCGTGAAGAAGGCGGTGTGGAAGCCCATGGCCTCGTAGATGAGGCCGGAGTAGAAGTCCACGTTCGGATAGAGCTTCCTCTTGACGAAATAGTCGTCCTGCAGCGCGATGCGTTCGAGCTCGAGCGCGATCGCGAGGAGCGGATTCTTGCCCGTCACCTCGAAGACCT
>JBGPDK010000008.1:0-36288 GCA_041482235.1 Thermoanaerobaculia bacterium
AGCTTCTACGTCGATCCCTCGATCCCCGACGACCCCTTCGCCGGCCGGCCCGCGTCGGATGCCGACCCCGTCGAGGGCCAGCGGCTCTATACGGGTCTCGGGTGCCGGGGCTGCCACATCCTCGGATCGTCGGGAGGCTATTACGGGCCGCCTCTCACGGAGGCGGGCACGAGGCTCAAGCCGGGCTGGACTTACACCTGGCTCAAGGGGCCGCAGCGCTGGCGGGCCGACGTCCGCTGCCCCGACTACGGCCTCTCCGATACGGACGCGCTCCGCCTGACCGCCTACCTCGAGACGCTTCTGCCCGCGCCTGCCTCCGCGAAGTCCGGGACCGCGGCCCGGAGCGTCCGATGAGCCTCCCGAAAGCGGCTTTCGTACTGTTCGTCCCCCTGCTCGCGAGCGGTGCCTGCGCCCGAAAGCCGGCGTCTGAGGCGGCGGCGAAAACCGCCCTGGCTCCAGCACCGCCCCCGGCGGCAACGACGGCCCCGGCTCCGGCGCCGCTCCCGTATGAGGCGCGCCGCGGCAAGGCCAGCTTCACGCACTACTGTCTGACGTGCCACGGCGAGACCGGAGCCGGCGACGGCTTCAACGCCTTCAATCTCGATCCGCATCCGCGCGATCTCTCCGACCCCGGGTTCCAGAAGAAAAAGAGCGACGCTGACCTCGCCGATGCGATCACGCGCGGCGGGGCGGGGGTGGGCCTCTCTTCCCTCATGCCGCCGTGGGGACACACCCTTTCCGCCCGCCAGGTCGGGGAAGTGGTCCTCTATATCCGGACGCTCCCGAGCGCAAAGGGAAAGTAAAGAGGTTTGTCGATGCCGGTCTGCCGGTACCTCGCCGTCCTGCCCGCGCTCCTGATCACCGCATGCACCAGCGTGTCCGTCCACGGCATCATCCGGGACCCCGAGGGGCGGCCGGTCGAGAATGCCTCGGCCTCCGTGCGCGAAGCCGCTTCGAGCACGGTCCTCGAGACCGCCTCTTCACAGGTCACGGGCTGCTTCAATCTGTTCTCTGTCGTGAAACGCGATCAGCGCCGCTTCACCCTGGAAGCGGGGGCGCCCGGCCGAAAAGCGACGGCCTTCACGTTCGAGCGGAATCAACGCGAACCCCTTCTCGTCATCGTGGCTGGTCAGGACGATCCTCGAGCCAGCAGCGTCCGAGCTATCACGCCTCCCGAACGGAACAGCCTGTACGATCTGTACTGTGCGCCGGCGAATGTTCCCGGCGCGACCAGCCTCGGCCTTCGGTAGCTCCCCGGCGGCGGTAGGTCCGCCGCCGGAGTGCCCGCCTCGCGCGTGCGCTGCTACCGGGGATCCGCTCCCGTCAAATAGACCCCGTCGCCGGTCTTGTTGTCGACGAGGGTCGAATAGACGAAGAGGGGTCCGCCGGTCGTCGTATACGTGACGAAAAAGTCGGGCTGGGTGCGGTCGCTCTCCGTCACGGTCGAGATCAGGTCGAAGACCGGTTGCTGGACCCGGGCAAAGCCCGCGATCGTGACCGTGACGGTCGAGCCGAGGGTCGCACCGTCGTTCTTCTTCGCGGTGAATTTCGCGGTCACCGTGTTCGCCGTGGGGTTGAAGTAGCCTATGTTCGTCCTGAATCCGAGCCCGGCGGCGAGATCGCTCGCCGAGGCGTTCGAGAGGAGCGGAAGCGTTCCGTTCGTCGGAATCTGCGTCTGGGCGGCGGCGGGGACGAGAAGACCGTTCGTTCCGTTGGCCGGACGCTGGTCGTTCAACACGCGTGAGGTGACGACGACGGGGACGTTCGACGTCACCCGAAGGCTTCCCGACCCGTTAAGAGCGAAAAGTGTGCCCAAGGCGTCGTTGATCACCGCCTGGTTGTTGGGCGACACCGGCACATGCGTCGTGTTGGTTGGGCCCGTGCCGGAGCCCGCGGTCGGGAAGAAGTCGACGACGACGTCGGCCGCGATCCCGGTCGGGTTGACGATCCGAAGGTCCGAAACGAACGAGGTCCCGTTCAGACCCGTCGACTTGACGACCGTCGGGAAGTACACGGTCGTGGGGAGTCCGGCGTTCAGCACGCCGCGAACGGCGCCCCCGGGGAACAGGGGGGTGTGCGCGTTGACGTAGAAGCCAGAGGGGTTAGCGAGGATTTCCGCCGCGAGCGCCGCGGTGATCGTGGTCGTTCCGCTCGAGACTCCGTTGACGAAGGGGTTGGGGAAAGGCACGACGACGGGGCCGGCGGGGTTCAGCCCAAGGAAGCCGCGGTGGATGTGGGCGGCCGACGGCGTCGGGATCCCCTGAACCATGAGCGTGTAGTTGACCGTGGTCCCGCTGATCGTGATCAGCGCGACACCTCCGCCGTTCGGGTCGCCGGGGCCAGGAGCCTCGCCCGCGCCGGAGAGCGCCGTCACGAACGTGGCTGTCTGCTGCGTGCTCGCGCCGAGCTGGCCGCGCAGCGCGCCGTTCGGGGACGCGACGGTGTGGACGTTGACGTAATAGCTCGACGGGTTCGCGAGCAGGTCGGCCACGTCGCTCGCCGCGCCCGTCACCGTTCCCGACGCGAACCCGTTCGTGAATGTCGGATTGTTGAAGCTGAAAACGACCGAGCCCGAAACGCCGGGCGCTCCCTTGTGGATGTGAGCCGCCACGGGCGCGCCGATCCCCTTGACGAGGACCGAGAACGCGATGGACGTCCCGTTGACGGTGATGGCGGCGAGTCCGCTTCCACCGGCATCGGAAGCCCCGACGAACCCCGTGGGCTCACCGTCTCCTGTCATCGTGGTTCCAAACGTGACGGCGTCGGCAAGGGCGCCGAGGGGTGTCAACAGAGCGAGCGCGAAAACACCTGAAAAGAGCTTCCGGGTTCTCATGAGCAGCCAGTCCTCCCTGAGACGGATTCTCATCACCTTTTCGAAGGGAAGTCAACGGGCCGAGCGCGTAAACAAATCGGGCGTCAGGAGGCGACCCAAGGAACTCGATTTCCGATAACCAGTTCGCGCGACGAGATCCAAATTTCGAGATCGAGCGCGGGCTGTAATCCCGAGCGCCCGTGACGCGTCGAAGACCTGTGGGAAACTCCCGTTCCCGGCACTTCCCGCCGGGGAGTTTGCCGTCCCTCATCTCCATCTCTTCTGAAAGGTGCTACATGTCGGCATTCCGTTTCCTGGCCGCCTCGGCCGCCGTCCTCGCCTCCCTCGCGATCGTCCGCCCCCTCGACGGCGATGTGGTCATCCCCTCGTCGGCCTTCTCGGGAGGGCAGAACGGCGCGGAGTTCCACTCGGATGTGCGTGTTTTCAACCCGACGAACGCGCCGGTGGACGTAACGCCCGTCTTCTACGACCAGCGCTCCGGCCAGACGTTCACGGCTCCGCTCCAGACGATTCCCGCGCGGGCGCAGCAGTCTTTCGACAACGTCCTCGGGACGCTCTTCGGCCGCACGCTCGCCAACGCCGCGTTCGGGCCGATTCGCTTCGCGACGCCGGCACCCATCATCGTCTCTTCGAGCGTCAACAATGTGAATGCCTGCGGCAACGGTTCTACGTCCGGCCAGTGGCTTCCCGGCATCGACGTCGGGCAGGCCCTCAGGGCCGGAACGCTCGTGCAGCTCGCGGCGAGCGCGAACGCGGCGACGGGCTACCGGAGCAACCTCGACTTCATGAATCCCGGCGTGACCGACGCGAATGTGACGGTGAAGATCCGCAAGGGCGATGGGACGCAGCTTTCGAGCGGCTCGATCTCCGTCGGCTCGAACGGCCTCGTTCAGAGGCCGATCGACGACGGCGGCACATTCCCGGGCGTCGCCGGGACGACCGACACGAACCTCTGGCTCGAGTTCACGAGCGACCAGCCCATCCTCTCGTTTGCCTCGGTGATCAACAACGCCTCCGGCGATCCGTTCGCCATCGTCATGACGGCCGAGCCTTCGTCGACCGCGCCCGCCACCTCGTACACCGTCTCGGCAAACCCGGCCGCGGGTCAGCCCGTGACGTTCACCGACACGTCCACGAACTCCCCGGTGAGCCGTTTCTGGGCCTTCGGGGACGGGGCGTTCAACACGTCCGGCCCCAGCGTCGTCCAGCACACATACAGCGCCGCCGGCACATTCAAGTCCGCGCTCTTCGTCCTCGTCGCGGGCGGCTCGGGCAGCGCGACGAGCGATGTCGTCGTGGCAAGCGGAGGGCCGACCGCGATCGGGATCACCGCGACGACGACCGGCGGCACGTTCTGGAAGTTCGTCCCGAACAACGTCACCCTGAAAGTGGGCCAGCCCTACGTGATCACGTGGTCGACGCCTCTCGCCGAAGCGACGGTGCACGGGATGGGGGGCCAGGTCGAGACGCTCGGAATCACACCGTGTCAACAAATCACGGGAACGCTGCCATGCATTCGGAGCTTCACGCCCACCGCCAGCCAGGTCGGCACGTGGAACTACAACTGCACGAATATTTCATGCGGGACGGCTGAACAGCACGGCGGAATGCTCGCCACGATCACGATCGTGCCCTGACGGTCCCCGCAGCGTCTCCGCTCAGAAGGCGAACATACCGATCGCGGCCCCGAACATGAGAAGGGTTGCGGCGGCCACCGCCACGCGGCCGAGGACAGAACTCTGCTGCTTTTCCATCAGCTTGCGGCTCGAAGCAACGAGGAGAACGCCGACGAGGAGAAACGGGGCCAATACCCCGTTTACGATCGCGGACCAGTAGAGAGCCCTGAGAGGACTGATCTTCGCGAAGTCCAGCGCGATACCGGCCGCGGTCGAGATCCCGACGATGAAGTAGAAGCGGCGCGCTCCCGCCACCTTCTGATCGAGCCCCTGCCTCCATCCGAAGGTCTCCGCGAACGCGTATGCGGCCGAACCGGCGAGCGTCGGAATCGCGAGGAATCCGACGCCGAGGACTCCGAGAGTGAAGAGAGTCGCCGCGAACTCGCCCGCGAGCGGACGCAGGGCTTCCGCGGCTTGACGGGACGTTTCGATCTTCGTCATGCCGTGCCGATGCAGCGTGGAGGCCGTCGTCAGAATGATGAAGAACATGACGAGATTCGAGAAGAACGTGCCGACCCCCACGTCCACCTTCCGGTCGACGATTTCTCTCCGCGTCGCGCCTCGCCGGCTGGCGCGCGTCTTCTCCCCGAGCCTCTTCTCCTCCTCGACCTCCTCCGAGGCCTGCCAGTAGAAGAGGTAGGGGCTGATCGTCGTGCCGAGGATCGCGACGAGCGTCGCCCATGCCTCGCTGCTCCGAGGCCATGACGGGATGAGCGCGCCGTGCGCCACTTCTTTCCAATCGACACCGACTCGGAAAGCCGTGATCACATACGCGAAGAGCGCGAGCGCGAGCCATTTGAGGATCGACGCGATCCGGTCATACCGCAACCGCACGATCGCGAAGCCGATGCCGACTCCGAAGATGACCACATAGACGTGCGAGTTCAATCCTGTCAGCATCTCGGCGGCATCCGCCATGCCGGCAAGGTCAGCCGCGATGTTGATGGTGTTCGCCAGAAGGAGAAGAAACGTCGCGACGATGACGAAGGATCTCGGAATGCGCTTTTGAAGCGCCGCGGCCAGTCCCTCGCCCCGGACCATGCCGATTCGCGCGCACATCATCTGCACCGCAGCCATGAGCGGCCAGGTCAGGAGAGCCGTCCAGAGAAGGCTCGTTCCGAGCTGCGCGCCGGCAATGGAATACGTCGCGATGCCGGAAGGATCGTCGTCCGCCGCGCCCGTGATGAGGCCCGGGCCGAGCACCGAGAAGAAACGCCATGGCCATTTCTTACGCGCAGAAGCGGGCGCCATAAACGGCCCGGATGGTACCCCCGTGCGTTTGACAAAGGAGTGGGAGGGCGCCTAGCGTGGAAATCAGGGTGAGGGAGCGGAAGGAAAGCTGCGCCGTGGAAAGGAACCGGATGGCCATCGTCGCGCCGGTCGTCGCCCTCCTCCTGGTGGCCGTGCCCCTCCTGTCACCCGGTCGCGCGCTGGCGGCGGGCACGAACGCTCCCTGGGGAGCGAACTACTTCCCCAACGTCGTTCTGACCACCCAGGACGGGAAAAGGGTTCATTTCTGGGACGACCTCATCAAGGACAAGAAGGTCGTGATCAACTTCTTTTACACCGAGTGCGGGCACAATTGCCCGCTCGAGACCGCCAAGCTGGCCCAGGTCCATCGGCTCCTTGGGGACCGGATGGGGCGCGATATCTTCTTCTATTCGATCAGCATCGATCCGGCGCGGGATTCGCCAAAGGTTCTCAAGAGGTATGCGCAGAGGTTCGAAGCAGGTCCCGGGTGGCTGTTCCTCACCGGCAGGAAGGCGGATGTCGAGCTCGTGCGCGCGAAGCTCGGGCTGGCTGCCGCCCCCGGCCAGAACGAGCTGACCGACCACTCCGCGACCCTCACGATCGGCGACGCCGCGACCGGTCAGTGGATCCGGGACGCCGCCACTGCGGACCCGCGGTTTATCGCCATCATGGTCCGCGACTGGCTCTCCTCGTGGCAGGACCACAAGGCTGGCAAGAGCGACACACAGGCGCGTTCCGTCGACGAGGGCCTCGCTGGCAGGGGGGAGCACCTGTTCAGGACCCGATGCGCCGCGTGCCACACCATCGGCCACGGCGACGGCCTCGGGCCCGACCTCATCGGCGTCGCCGAGGTCCGGGACAAGACCTGGCTCGCCCGCTACATCGCGGCTCCTGACGAGGTGCTGGCCTCGGGCGACCGCTTCGCCATGGGTCTCTTCGAGAGATACAAGAAAGTGCGGATGCCGAACCTTCGCCTCGGCGAGGCGGACGTGAACGCGCTGATCAGCTTTCTCGAGGCGCGAAGCGTCTACAGCCACACCCCCGAAAAAATGGAGCCGCAGCCCCCGGGCTCCGCCGGCGCCGCGCAAGCGCCTCCCCGGTAACCCTTACCCGCTTCGGCGCTCCCGGAATCGCTGCCGCAGCAGCTTCTTGTCGAGCTTGCCGACGCTCGTCTTCGGCAGCTCGAGAACGAGCACGATCTCGTCGGGCAGCCACCACTTCGGCACCCTCCCGGAGAGGAAGGTCCGCAATTCGTCCGGCGTCACGTGCGTCCCCGGCTTCACGACGACGCACGCGAGCGGACGCTCGTCCCACTTCTCGTCGGGAACGCCGATCACCACCGCCTCGAGAACCGAAGGGTGTGCGGCCAGCTCCAGCTCCAGCTCGACGCTCGAGATCCACTCTCCCCCGGACTTCACGAGGTCCTTCGCGCGATCGACGATCCGGATCGAACCCTTCTCGTCGACGACGGCGATGTCCCCGGTCCGAAGCCAGCCGTCGTCGAATCGCTCCGCTGACTTCTCGTCGTTGTAGTACGACTCGGCGACCCAGTTTCCCTTCACCTCGAGCTCTCCCTTCGTCCGGTCGTCCCACGGCGCGACGCGGCCGTCCGGGGAGACGACGCGGAACCTGACGCCCGGAACGACCCGGCCCTGCCGGGCCCGCATCCGGATCTGTTCGGACTCGGGGAGCCCTCGCATCTCGTCCGTCGGGCAGGAGAGCGACGCGACCGGCCCGGTCTCGGTCATCCCCCACCCCTGGACGACGTCCACGCCCGCGAGGCTCTTGAACCGTTCGATCATCGAAACGGAGGCCGCCGAGCCGCCGACGGTGACGAGCCGAAGAGAAGACAGATCGCACCGCGTCGCTTCGAGGTACTGGAGAAGGCCGGTCCACACCGTCGGGACGCCGGCCGTCACCGTCACGCGCTCGCCATGGATCAGGCCGACGAGAACAGCCGGGTCGGCGCTGGCGGCGCCGGCGAGGACGATTTTCGAGCCCGCCGTCAGGGCGGCGTACGGGAGGCCCCACGCGTTCGCGTGGAACATCGGGACGACCGGGAGGACCGCGTCCCTGTCCGTCAGCCCGAGGCAGCTCGCGAGGTTCACCATCGTCGCGTGCAGGACCGTCGATCGGTGCGAGTAGAGGACGCCCTTCGGGTGGCCCGTCGTGCCGCTCGTGTAGCACATCGCGGCGGCGTCGTTCTCGTCCGGCTCGGGCCAGGGGAAGTCCGGGGCGGCGCCGGCGAGGAGCTCCTCGTAGTCGCGACTCGAAGGGAGCGTGTTCCGGTCCGCCACGCCCATGACGACGACGTGCTTCACCGACTCGAGGCGCGGTGCGATCGCGGCGAAGGCCGGGAGGAGGGGCGCATCGACAAAAACGACGGAGTCTCCGGCGTGGTTCGCGATCCACGCGGTCTGGTCGGCGTGGAGCCGGATGTTCAGCGTGTGGAGAACGGCTCCCATGCACGGCACCGCGCAGTAAAGCTCTTCGTGCCGGAACGTGTTGAAGGCGAAGGTGGCGACGCGGTCGCCCGGCAAGACGCCGAGCGCCGCGAGCGCGGAGGCCAGGCGTGAGGCGCGCTCGCCGAACTCCGCGAACGTCTCCCGGTGAACCTTCTCCCTGGTCCAGGTGACGATCTCCTGACGCGGGAAGAGCGTCACCGCGCGTTCGAGGATCCGGTTGACGACGAGCGGATCGTGCTGCATGAGCCCGCGCATCGCGACTCCTTTCCGGCGCTTCCTCAGGCCAGGAGCGCCCGCGCCAGGACCATCCGTTGCACGTCGTTGGCGCCCTCGACGATCTGCGCGATCTTGGCGTCGTTGAAGAAGTGGATGGCGGGGAACTCCTCGGAAACGCCGGTCGCCCCGCAGAGCTGGACCGCCTCGGCGGTCACGAAGAGGGCCGTATCGGTGGCGACGAGCTTCGCCGCCGCGGCCGCGGCCGAGAACGAAAGGTCCGCGTCGCGAAGACGCGCGGCCTCGCGCACGAGGGCGGCCGCCGCCTCCGTTCGCGCGGCCATCTCCGCGAGGCGCGCACGGACGACGTCGTTTCTCTCCAGCGGGCGGCCGAAGGCCTTTCGCGTTCTCACGTAGCCGAGCGCGGCGTCGAGAGCCCCCCGGCAGAGGCCCACCGCGAGCGCTCCGATCGTGATGCGCCCCGAGTCGAGGGCGGTGAGCGCGATCCCAAGCCCGTCCCCCGCCCGGCCCACGAGCGCCCCTTTCGGCACGCGTACGCCGGCGAGGGAGAGTCCGCCTGTGGGCGATCGCCGGAGTCCCATCTTCCTCTCCGGCGCAAGGGGCGTGAGGCCCGGGGTGGTCTTCTCGACGAGAAACGCGGAGATCTCCTGCTCGGCCGTCCGGGCGAAGACCACGAAGAGGTCGGCAACCGTCGAGTGCGTGATCCAGGCTTTGCTCCCGCTGATCAGAAAGTCGTCGCTGTCGGCGACTGCGCGCGTCGCGATCGCCGCGGCGTCGGAGCCCGTCTCGGGTTCGGTCAGGGCAAAGGCCCCGAGCAGCTCCCCGCCGGCGAGGCGCGGCAGATACCGTCGCTTCTGCTCCTCGGTTCCGAACCGGCTCAGGATGAGCTGCGGCAGGCCGTGGACCGAGAGCGTGCCCGCGAGCGCCCCGCCGGCGACGGCCAGCTCTTCGAGGACGAGTGTGTATGTCGCGTAGTCGGCGCCTCCCCCGCCGTATTCGGCCGGGAACGGGATGCCGCCCAGCCCCATCGCGCAGAGCCGCGAGAAGAGCGGGCGCGGGAACTCGTCGCCAGGAGACGACGAGAGGTATGGCTTCAGCTCGTCCTTCACGAAGCGGCGGACCGTCCCGGCCACGGCCCGCTGCTCCTCCGTCCTGAGGTCCTCGAAGAGCGGCCTCATCATCGGATCCTCGGGACGATCTCGTACCGCCCGTCTGAGCCGCGGCGGAAGACGCCGCGGCCCTTTTCGAGCCGGAGCTCCGATTTCACGGCCTCGGCGAGCGTCGCGACGGGCGTCACGCAGACGTCGAGCGACTCGAGCCGCCGGGTCCACTCCGCGAACGTGAGGCGCCGCGTCGCCGCCGCCAGGCGCGCGCGTGCTCGTCGCCCGGCGGCGCCGGCGGCGTACTGGAGCGGGACGAGATCCGGCAGGCCGACGGCCGTGCAGAAGCCGGCCCAGAACTTGGACTCGATGCAGGCGACCGCCAGGAGGCGTCCATCCTTCGTCGGGTAAAGGCCGTAACAGGGGTGGACCTCGTGCGTCACGAGGGCGCCTTCGCTCACCACCCGTCCCGTCGCGAGGAACTCGGCGGCGCCGAACGAGAGGAGCGCGAGGCTTCCTTCGTGGACGGACACCGTCACCGCCGTGGCCCGGCCCGTCCGCTCCCGTTCGAGGAGGCCGGTCAGGACGGCGGTCACCGCGGGCCACGCCCCGCCCGCGACGTCCGGGATCTGGAACCGGGGGATGACCGGCCGGCCGCGCGCGTCCCGGTTCAGGTCGAGGAGACCCGACGTGGCGAAGAAGTTCAGGTCGTGGGCCGCCTTTTCCGAATGGCGAAAACCCGCGAGGCGGACCTGCACGAGACGCGGATTCCATGCGGCGACGTCGCTCGCCGAGAGCGAGAGCCTGCGGGCGGCGCCGGTCCTCAGCGAGTGGATCAGCACGTCGGCGCGCCTGAGGAGGCCCACCAGCGCGGCCCGGCCCTTTCGCGTCTTCAGGTCGAGGAAGCGCACCTTCTTGCCGCCCGCCGTGAGGCGGTAGTAGACGCTCAGTCCGTCGTCGAGCGGCGGAAAGTGGCGCGCGGCCTCGCCCCCCGGCGGCTCCACCTTGACGACCTCCGCGCCCAGGTCGGCGAGAAGCCGCGTGGCGATGCCACCCGGCAGGAGCGACGTCAGATCGACGACGCGGATGCCCGAGAGGGGACTGCCGAAATTCGCCCTCACCCTGCGGCCTCGAGCACGGCGGCGTCGCCCTGGGCGAGGCCTCCGCAGATCGCCGCGAGTCCGCGTCCGCCGCCGCGTCGCCGGAGGGCCATCGCCAGCGTTCCCACGATCCGCGCCCCCGAGGCTCCCACGGGATGCCCGATGGCGATGGCGCCGCCATCGGCATTCGTCCTCTCGCGGAGCGCCGCGAGCGCCGCCGGATCCTCCCCCGAGAGCCTCTTCGTCGAGACGAGCGGCACCGCCGCGAAGGCCTCGTTGATCTCGATCCGGTCGAGGGAGGCGAGCGGGATGCCCGCTCTCGCGAGCGCACACTCGGCCGCCGCGGCCGGGGCCTCGGCCATCCGCCGCGGCGCGAGCGCCACGGCCGCGTACGAAAGGAGGCGGGCGAGCGGCCGTACCCCCCGGCGGCGGGCCTCTGCCGCGGACATGACGACGAGCGCCGCCGCGCCCGCGTCGAGGCCGGGAGCGTTTCCCGCCGTGACCGTCGGCGAGCCGTAGATCGTCGGGAGCTTCCCGAGCGCCTCCCGTGTCGTCTCCGGCCTGGGGCTCTCGTCGGCCTCGAAGACTTTCCCGCCCGGCAGCGTCAGCGGAACGATCTCCTCGGCGGGGATCCCTTCCGCCAGCGCCCGGGCGTACATCCGCTGCGACCTGAGCGCCCAGGCATCCTGCTCCTCGCGGCCGATGCCGAATTCCACGGCCACCTCGCCCGCGTCCACGGACACCGGCGCGGCCTCGGCGTACTCCATCCTGTAGAGCCCATCCTCGAGAGTCACGGCACCCACACGCGTTCCCCACCTCACGCGCGGCGAGACGACGAGAGGGACGCGCGAGAGATTCTCGACGCCGAAGACGACGGCGGCGCGGACGTCGCCCGCGCGGATCGCACGGTCGGCCATCTGGAGAGCCGCGATCGACGAGCAGCACGCCCGGTCGAGCGTCAGGGACGGGACGGTGGCGGGCAGACCCGCCTTCAGCAGCGCGCGCCGCGCGATGACGGGCGCGATGACCCCGGCCTCGGCCTGCGCGCAGCATCCGCCGAAGACCTCGTCCACCTCCGCCGGGTCGAGCCTCGCGCGCAGGAGGGCGCCCCCGATCGCGATGGCGGCCAGCTCCACCCCGGGGACGTCGCGCAGCGCGCCGCCGAACTTCCCGAAAGCCGTGCGCGCGTACGACACGAGAAACGTCTCATCCATGGTCGTAGAAGCCCTTCCCCGTCTTCCGGCCAAGGTGTCCCTTCTCGACTCGCTCGAGGAGGATGCGCGGCGGCGAAAAGCGGGGACCGTGCGCTTCAGCCAGTCCGCGCGCGGCGGCGGCGAGGATGTCGAGCCCGACGTAGTCCGCGAGCTCGAACGGGCCCATCGGATAGTTGAGGCCGAGGCGGATCGCCGTATCGATGTCCTTCGGGGTGGCGATCCCCTCCTCGGCGATCCGGAAGCACTCCAGGACGTGCGCCGCCAGCGCCCGCGACGTGATGAAGCCCCGGGCGTCGCGGCAGACGACGGTCTCCTTTCCCATCCTTCGGGAAAGCTCCTCGACGGCCGCGACGGTCTCGTCCGAGGTCTCCTCCGCCCGGACGATCTCGATCAGCCTCATCAGGGGCGGCGGGTTGAACCAGTGCATCCCCGCGACACGGTCCTTCCGATTCGTCGCCGAGGCGAGCGCGGCGATCGAAAGCTCGGAGGTGTTGGAGAGGAGCAGAGCGCCTGCGGGCGCCGCCCCATCGAGCCGGCGGAAGACCTTCAGCTTGAGCGCCAGATCCTCCGGGATCGCCTCGATGACCGCCTGCGCCTCGCGCACGGCCTCGGCCGGATCGGTCGTGGTCGCGATCCGCGAGAGCGCGCCGGCCGCCTGCGTTTCCGTGAGCGTCCCGGCCTTCACGAGGCGAGCAAGGCTCTTTTGGATCGAGACGAGGGCCTTCTCGAGGACGGCGGCCGAAACGTCGGAGAGATTGACACTGAACCCCGAGGTCGCCGCGACCTGGGCGATGCCGCTCCCCATGGCCCCGGCACCGATGACCGCGATCAAACGGACTTCGACTTTCTCATCCATGATGGCCGCCGATGCTAGAGGAACGGGCCTCGCTCCGCGAGTGGCGGGGAAATTCCGGGATCTCTCGGTCCTCGTAGAATCGCCGGGATGGCGAAACCGCCCCGCGCCAGCGCCGCGGCGTGAAGATCCTCCGCTTCTTCCTCGCGTTCGTCCCGCTGGCGCTCGCCGCCGAGTGGCTCTTCCACGCGCCGGCGCTCGTCTTCGCCTTCGCGTGCCTCGGCCTCCTCCCGCTCGCGGGCGCGATGGGCGAGGCGACGGAACAGCTCGCGCACCGCACGGGCGAGCGCGTGGGCGGCCTTCTGAACGCGACACTCGGGAACGCGGCCGAGCTCATCATCACGGTCGTCGCGCTGAGGGCCGGAAAGATCGAGCTCGTGAAGGCGTCGATCGTGGGCTCGATCCTCGGGAATCTTCTTCTCATCCTCGGCCTGTCGCTCCTCGTCGGAGGCCTGAAGAACGGCCTCCAGCGCTTCGACCCCCGGGCCGCGGGCACGGCCTCGACGATGATGCTGCTCTCCGTCATCGGCCTCCTGATCCCGACGCTCTTCGAGGTCGTTCACAAGGTGCAGCATCACCTGCCGCTCCTGTCCGAGTCGCCGGACCCGCTCCTCGACCGGCTGTCCCTCGGCGTCGCGGGCGTCCTGATGCTCGTCTACGTCCTCTCGCTCGTCTTCTCGCTCACGACGCCTTCGCGCGGGATCGCGCCCGAGGTCGGCGTGACGCACCGGGAGGCGCCCGAAGGCTCGTGGAGCCTCGGCAAAACCGTGGGCGTCCTCGTCGGGTCGACCCTCGCGACGGTCGTCCTCTCCGAGCTTCTCGTCGGCGCCGTCGAGCCCGTCGTGAGGCGCACCGGCGTCTCGGAGGTCTTCCTCGGCATCGTCCTCATCCCGCTCGTGGGCAACGTGGCCGAGCACCTCGTCGCCGTCTCCACCGCCGCGAAGAACCGGATGGAGCTGTCCCTCGCGATCTCGCTCGGCTCGAGCCAGCAGATCGCGCTCTTCGTCGCGCCGCTTCTCGTGTTCGTGTCGCTGCTCTTCGGGAGGGAGATGACGCTCTTCTTCAACCCGTTCGAGGTCGCCGTTCTCGGCGTCTCCGTGCTCATCGCCGGCCAGATCGCCGCCGACGGCGAGTCGAACTGGCTCGAGGGCGCGCAGCTGCTCGTCGTCTACGCGATCGTGGCGATGGCGTTCCTCTGGCTGTGAGGCGCTCGAGCTCCCCGCATGATGCAGTTGCGTCAGGTGTGCCCTGAAGGTCTCGCGGACAGAATCATCGCAACCAGGCCCGGGATTCCCCGAGACAGGGAGGGCTTCCATGAAAGACCCAATCGCGTTCCGGCTCAACGGCAAGTCCATCCAGCTCGATGTCGACGGCGATCGAACGCTCCTGTGGGCGCTGCGCACCGACCTCGGCCTCACGGGGACGAAATTCGGGTGCGGTGAGAGCCTCTGTGGCGCCTGCACCGTGGTCGTGGGCAAGGAGGCCATGAGGTCGTGCCAGGTGCCGATGAAAGCCGTCCGCGGCAAGGACGTCACGACCATCGAGGGTCTGGAGCAGAACGGCAGGCTCCATCCCCTCCAGGACGCGTTCGCGGATACCGGGGGCCTGCAGTGCGGCTTCTGCACGCCCGGAATGATCATGAACGCCTATGCCCTCCTGCTGAAGACGCCAAAGCCCACGCGCGCGCAAATCCGGTCGGGCATGGAAGGGAATTTGTGCCGCTGCGCCGCTCATCATCGAATCCTCCAGGCCATCGAACGGGTTTCCACCCTCGCGTGAGGCGTGTCATGACAGACGACCCCTCCAGCCTTGCCGCACCGCCGCTTTCGTCCGCAGGACCTTCCTTCCACCGCCGGGATTTCATCAGGCTTCTCGGCGGGGGGATCATCGTTCTCTTCAACGCGGACCTGTCGGACCTCCTGGGGCAGGAAGCCCGCACGAGGGGCTACCCCACCGACTTCAACGCCTATCTGAGGATCGCCGGCGACGGCCGGGTCACGGTCTACTCCGGGAAGATCGAGATGGGACAGGGCATCGTCACGTCTCTCGCGCAGATGGCGGCCGACGAGCTCGCCGTGCCCCTGGATTCCATCGACATGGTCATGGGAGACACGGCTCTGTGTCCATTCGACAACGGAACCTACGGCTCGATGTCGACCCGGTTCTTCGGCCCGGCCCTGAGGGCGGCAGCGGCGGAGGCGAAGGCCGTCCTCGTCACGCTGGCCTCCGAGCACCTCAAGGCGCCGCCTGACGCGCTCCGCGTCGAGGATGGAATCGTGTTCCTCGCCTCCGACCGGAACATCCGCGTGACGTTCGGTCAGCTCGCCAAGGGGCAGAAGATCGTTCGCAAGCTGGACGGCAAGGCGGTCGTGAAGTCCGTCTCCGAGTTCCACGTGATGGGGAGACCGGAGAAGCGCCGCGACGCGAGAGCGAAGGTGACGGGCAAGGCTCAATTCGCCGGGGACATCCGTCTGCCGGGAATGCTCTACGCGAAGATCCTCCGCCCGCCGGCGCACGGCGCCACGTTCAAGAACGTCGACACCTCCGCCGCGGCCCGGCTGCCGGGGGTCGTCGTCGTCAGCGAAGGCGGCATGGTCGCCGTGCTTCACGCGGATCCCGAAGCGGCGGAAAAGGCGCTCGCCCTCGTCAAGGCCGATTTCGACGTGCCCAAACCGGCCTTCGACGACAAGAGCGTCTTCACGCACCTCCTCTCGGTGGCGGGCGACGGCGAGGAGCGGGAGAAAAAGGGGGATCTCGCCGAGGGCGAGAAGAAATCCGTCTCGCTCTTCGAAGGAAAGTACGTGAACGGGTATGGCGCGCACGCGCCAATCGAGACCCACACCGCCCTGGCCCGGCTCGAAGGCGGGACGATGACGATCTGGGCATCCACGCAGACCCCGTTTCCGAACCAGCAGGCGATCGCGCAGGCCATCGGGTCCGCGGTGGAGAACGTCCGCGTCATCACCCCCTTCGTGGGCGGCGGCTTCGGTGGCAAGAGCGGCGGCGGCCTCCAGGCGATCGAGGCGGCGAAGCTCGCGAAGGCGACCGGCAAGCCGGTGCAGGTGTGCTGGAGCCGCGCCGAGGAGTTCTTCCTCGACTCGTTCCGGCCGGCGGCGGTCGTCAGGATCCGGTCGGGAATCGACGGCGCGGGCAGGATCTGCCTGTGGGACTACCAGGTCTACGCCGCCGGATCTCGAAGCAGCGAACAGTTCTACGACGTCCCGAACAACCTGATCCGGACGTATGGAAGGTGGGGCGGCGACACCCCGAAGATGCACTTGTTCGCCACCGGCCCCTGGCGCGCGCCGGGGGCCAACATCAATGTTTTCGCGCGGGAATCGCAGATCGACACGATGGCGGCGAAAGCCAGGATCGATCCGCTCGAATTCCGCCTGAACAACACCTCCGACAAGAGAATGCGCGGCGTGCTCGAGGCCGCCGCCGGGCGATTCGGCTGGAAGAAGGCCGCGGCGCCCAGTAAGCGCGGCGTCGGGGTGGCCTGCGGAATCGACGCCGGAACGTATGTGGCCCTGATGGCCGAGGTGAGAGTCGACGCCGCCACCGGGAGCGTGAAGGTCGGGCGAATCGTCTGTGCCCAGGACATGGGCGTCGTGATCAATCCCGACGGAGCCAAGATGCAGATGGAAGGCTGCGTCATGATGGGCCTCGGTTACACGCTGTCGGAGGAGGTCCGCTTCAACGGCGGCCAGATCCTGACCCGAAATTTCGATGCGTACGAGGTGCCGAGGTTCTCGGGGATGCCCGAGATCGAGACCGTCCTGGTGAAGAATGACGAGCTGACCCCGCAGGGAGGGGGAGAACCGGCGATCGTCCCGGTGGGGGCGGTCGTGGCGAACGCCATCTTCGACGCCACCGGCGCCCGGCTGTTCCAGATGCCGATGACGGCCGAACGCGTGAAGGAAGCTCTCGTCGCCGTCAGCCGGAAGCCGTCCACCTGACGGGTTCGGGCGGAGGGCCACTGGAGACCCGCCCCGGGTACGAGACTGATGCAGCTGAACCACGTCTAATGACGGCGCGTAGCGCTATCTTTATCTTTGCTTCGCTGGATTTCGACGACGCTGCGCGCTCAAGGAGGCCGTCAGATGCCGGATCTCTCAGCCCTCGAAGCCAAGTCCACCTCGAAGGTCGAACTCTCGGCGGATCTGCGCCAGGTCGTCGGCAAGGACAACGTCCTGGATTCCGGCGTGAACCTGGCGCTCTACGGCTATGACGCCTACCTCGAGGAGAGGCGCCCTGACGCCGTGGCCTTCGTCCATTCGACCGAAGAGGTCGTCGGAGTGGTCAAGGTCTGCAACAAGTGGGGCGCCCCCTTCGTCGCCCGGGGCGGCGGCACGAACCTGAGCGGCGGGACGGTGCCCGTCAAGGGCGGGGTCGTCATCGAGATGATCCGGATGAACAAGGTCCTCGAGGTGGACCGGGCCAGCCTGAGGGCCCGGGTGCAGCCCGGGGTGTTCAACCTCGAGTTCGGCAACGCCCTGGCGCCGCTGGGCTACCAGTACCTGCCGGACCCCGCGAGCCAGAAGGCCGCGACGCTCGGCGGCAACGTGGCCGAGAACTCCGGCGGGCCCCACTGCTTCAAGTACGGCGTCACCACGAACCACGTCCTCGGGATGACCGTCGTCCTGCCGGACGGCGAGGTGGCGCGCCTGGGCGGAAAGGCGCCCGACACGCCGGGCTACGACCTCACCGGAGTCTTCGTCGGCAGCGAAGGGACTTTCGGCATCTGCACCGAGATCGTGGCGAAGATCGTCCGCCTGCCCGAGGGGGTGAAAACGCTCCTCGCCATCTACGACAGCATCGAGGAGGGAAGCGAGACCGTCTCGGCCATCGTGGCGGCGGGCATGATCCCGGCGACCCTCGAGATGATGGACCAGCTCGTCATCGAGGCGGTCGAGGCGTCGATCAAGTGCGGCTTCCCGCTCGACTGCGCCACGGTGCTCATCATCGAGGTGGACGGGCTGAAGGACGACCTCGAGCTGCAGGCTCAGGCCATCACCGACATCTGCAAGAAGCACGGCGCCCGCGAGGTCCGCGTGGCGAAGAACGACGCCGAGCGGGCGGCTCTCTGGGCCGGGCGCCGCGGCGCGTTCGGGGCGGTGGCCCGCATCACCCCGAGCTACCTCGTCTGCGACGGTACGGTGCCGCGCACCGCCCTCCCAGCCGTCCTGCGCAAGGTGGCCGAAGTCAGCAAGAAGTACGATCTGAAGATCCCGAACGTCTTCCACGCCGGGGACGGGAACCTCCATCCGCTGATCCTGTTCGATTGGCGCAACTCCGAACAGAAAGCCCGGGTGATGAAGGCCGGCATGGAGATCCTCGAGCTCTGCGTCCAGATGGGCGGGACGATCAGCGGCGAGCACGGGGTCGGAATCGAAAAGATGGACGCCATGCGCCTCTGCTTCACCGAGGAGGACATCGAGGCCCAGGTGAAAGTGAAGCGGGCTTTCGACCCGAAGGACCTCTCGAACCCCGGCAAGATCTTCCCGGTCGCGCAGGAGGTGGCCCATGCTGGCTGATCCGAGCAGCCTGGCGCAGAAGCTCTCCGCCCTCGTGGGGGAGGAGTACGTCCTGACCGGTCCCGCCGCGGCGCGCTTCGCGGTGGATGCGGTGGTGCCTGCCCTGGCCGTCCGACCCGGCTCCCAGCAGGAGGTGGCCTCGGTCGCGGCAGCGTGCAGCGCCGCCGGGGCGTCGATGCTGCAGTGGACCGACGGCGCCCTGATCGGCCTCGGGAACCCGCCGAGCCGCCTCGACGTCGTGGTCTGCCTCGACCGGCTCACCCGGATCGTGGAGTTCGACGACGCGAACCTGAACGTGTCCGTCGAGGCCGGAGTGCCGCTCGACGCGCTCCAGGCGGTGCTCTCAGCCAAGCACGAGTTCCTGCCGCTCGACCCCGCCCAGTCGGACCAGGTCACGGTGGGTGGGCTCGTCCAGACCAACGCGAGCGGTCCACGCCGGCTGCTCTACGGGTCGCTGCGCGACTGGGTTCTGGGGCTCCGCGTCGTCCTCCCCGGCGGCGAGAGGATCCGCTGCGGTGGCAAGGTCATCAAGAACGTCTCCGGCTACGACATGAACAAGATCTTCATCGGCAACCTCGGAACGCTGGGGATCGTTACGGAGGCGACGTTCAAGCTCCTCCCGGCCCCGGCGACGCGCGCCACGGTCGTGGGGGTCTTCGCCCAGTTGTCAGAGGTGGGCGCCGTAGTCGGCCGGACGCTCGAGTCGTTCCTTCTCCCGGAGGCGCTCGAGGCGCTCGATCCCCAGGCCCTCGCCTCCCTCGGCCCGGCCCTTGGGCTGAACGGCGCCGCGGGATACGGACTGGCCGTGTCCATGGCCGGCAGCCGGGAGACCGTGGAGCGGCAGGTCCGGGACTTCGCCGCGCTCTTCGGAGAGGGCAAGGCGCTGAAGGTCGAGACCCTGGGGGCGGAACGGGCGGATGCCGCCTGGCGGGCGATCCGCGACGTGCATGCGAAGCTGCCGATGGGGCGCGTGATCGCCAAGATCGCCATCCCGATCGGCAAGACGCTCGACCTCCTCTCCGCCGCTGAAGGGCTGATGCGCCGCCACGAGTGGCGCGGGGCGATCACCGCCCACGCCGGAAGCGGCATCGTCAGGGCGGGCATCGAGGTCGGAGCCGGCTCGGACCTCGAGCCGCTCCGCGAGGCCATCCTCTCGCTGCGGCGCGAGGCGGAGGCTCTGGACGGGAGCCTCGTCCTCGAGGTGGCCCCGCTGTCGCTCAAGCGCTCCCTCGACACGTGGGGCAAGGTCCGCGAGGGCTTCTCCGTCATGCGGCGGCTGAAGGCCGAGTTCGACCCCCGCGCCCTCCTCACCCAGGGACGCTTTCTGGGAGGGATCTGAAAATGGCCACTGACAGCCGAGCGGAGGCCAAAATGGAGATCGCGGAGCTCTCTCCGCTGAACGACGTCATCGCGAAGTGCAACCGCTGCGGCTTCTGCCAGGCCGGGTGCCCGGTCTACCGGGTCACCGGTGAGGAGCACTCGTTGTCGCGCGGCCGCCTCGCCGTCGCCCGCGGGCTGATGCTCGGTGAGCTCGAGCTGACTCCGGACGTGGCAAAGGCGCTGGAGGACTGTCTGCTCTGCCGGGGCTGCACCGCGCACTGCTTCCCGGGCATCAAGACCGACGAGGTGGTGACGGCGGTACGGCACGCTTACCTGAAAAGCCAGGGGCAGCCTATGTGGCAGCAGGTTCTGTTCCGCTCCGTCCTGGCCGACAGCAAGAAGCTGGAGTGGGCCGGGCGACTGGCCGTCTGGGCCAAGCGGACCGGGCTGGCCGGCGCGGCCGAGAAGTCAGGCCTTCTGCGGCTCTTGGAGCCGAGGATGCAGGGAATCAACGAGGTCGTGCCGACGACGCCGGAGCGGATCTTCCGGCGCGGCGAGCGGCCGGCCGGCGCCGACCCGGCCACGGCGACCTCGAAGGTCGGCTACTTCGTCTCGTGCGGCCTGAGCTTCCAGTACCCGGAGGTCGTCGAGGCGACGCTCAGGGTGCTGGGCCGCGCCGGCTGCTCGGTGACCGTCCTCGACAACACCTGCTGCGGCCGCCCGGCGCAATCGTACGGCGACGTGGACGCGGCCCGGGAGATCGCGCGGCGGAACGTCGACCGGATGACCGCGGCGATGGAGCTCGACGCCATCGTCTCGGACTGCGGCAGTTGCAGCACCCACCTCAAAGACTACGGCCGGCTCCTTGCGCAGGATCCCGCCTACGCCGAAAAGGCGGCGGCCCTGAGTCGGAGGGTGAAGAGCTTCAGCGAGTTCCTCGCGGTCAAGGGGCTGGGGGGCGGCCCGGGGAAAGTCGAGGCCACCGTCACCTACCACGACCCGTGCCACCTCTCGAACCGGTTCGCGAAGGTCACCGCCCAGCCACGGGCGCTGCTGAAGAGCCTCCCCGGCATCACCTACAAGGAGATGCCCGAGGCCGACTGGTGCTGCGGCGCGGCAGGCAGCTACACCTTCCTTCACCACAGTGAGGCGGCAGGGGTCCTGGACCGGAAGATGGACAACGTCGGGAAGACGGGAGCGACGGTCCTCGCCACGGAATGCCCCGCCTGCATGATGCACCTCTCGTATGGGGTGCGGCGCCGCGGACTCCCGGTCGAGGTGAAGCACGTGAGCCAGGTGCTCGACGAGGCGTACGCGGAGCCGCCGGCCCACTGACCGGCCGAGCGCCGGGCGAGAGAAAGAGGGAAACTCCCGATGCCGGGGGAAGCCCGGGGCGAGGCGAGCCCCGGGAATACGAGCTAAGGAGAGCCATTCCATGATCCGTCAGGACATTCTTCAGAGATTCCCAGAGCTCTTCGGGACCAAGAACGTGAACGGGCGAAGCATTGACGTCGAGGAGACGATCGCCCTGCTCACCCGAGAGCTGCGTCCGGCGATTGCGACCGCGCTGACGGCGCGCCGGCAACTGCTGCAGTCGCCGGAGCCCGTTCGGAAGAAATACGCGTGGCCGAAGTGGGACGAGAGCTTCGAGGATCCGTTGGGCGGGAAGGCCTGGACGTTTCGGCAGGTTGTGCAGGGCCTCATTGATAACTTCCTCGGGCACGAGAGCGAGTGGCGCTGGCGGCTGAATGACGAGGTGCCCATCCCGGACGACGCTCACCCATTGGCCAATCCCGGCCTGGAGCTCACCGGACCCTGGCATCCGCTGGACATGGCGTTCAACGCCTTGAACAGCCCCGCACCCATGAATATGCCGGATTTTGAAGACGCCTCTCCTCCCCACTTCCGACCCGATGGCACGCCGACCACTGAGCCGGTCGGCATCTTCGCGGCGATGCAGAACGCCAAAGAGATCTTTGAAGGGCGCTGGAACGGACGTCCTTACGAGGTGACGAAAAAAGGCAAGATACGCGCCTACAGGATCAACACGCCTCCCGAGAAGTGGCCGACGCGCTTCGGCCGCCCACCGAGCCTTCACGTGCGCTACGACCACGTGACGGTCGACGGCCAGCCGGCGCCCGGCCTGATTGCCATCGTTGTGCTCTGGGTGCTCAACAATTACGAGTCGCTCCATCGCGCCGGCACGGGCGTGTACTTCTACATCCCGAAGCTGCAGACCCCGCCGGAAGCCCTGGTCGTGGAGAAGCTGCTGGCCCGGATGGAAGGGATGATCGGTGTGCCCGCCGGCACGATGAAGATCAAGATGCTGTACGAGGAAGGCAACGCAGGGCTTTCATTGGCCGCCATCGCGTGGGTGTTGCGACGCCGCCTGCTGGGAACGAACGTCGGCCGCTGGGACTACCTGGGCAGTCTGATCGAGATCTGGAAGGACGATCCCAAGGGCGTGTTTCCGGATCCGCAGATGATCGGCATGGCGACGCCCACGATGATCGCCTATCAGCGCTACAACGCGCTGCTGATGCTGATGGCCGGCATGAAGAATGGCGAGCTCAGCACCGCCGCACCCATCGGCGGCATGGCGGCCGTGATGATTTATCAGGCCGGCGATCCCTACGGTCGCTCGCGGTATAACCCGCTCGCACTGCGGGCAATGGTCGTGGACAAATTGCGCGAGCGCATCCTGGGTTTGATGTTCATACCGGAGGAGCCGCTGACGGCCGGTCAGCAGCCGACATTGGACGACCTTCTGTCTGGCCGGGTCAAGGCACGGCTCTTTGATGCCTATCGGCAAAGCTGGGTCGCCAGCCCGGAACCGGCCTATGTGGGCGCGGGCAATACCCCATTACGCACCCCTCTGGCGCAGCTTCAAGCCGTGCTGGATGCACCGTTGCGGACGGAGGACGTCAACGGCAAACCGGTGCCCACGGTCTCCAGTGGTCTCTCCGACACCGAGCGGCAACTGCTGCAATCCCGCGGCCTGTTAAATGCGCACGGCAAGATCACGCCGTTCGTCATCGACGAGGGCGAGCTGGACACGCCGGAAGAGCTCTTCAACCACGGCCTTTGGGACGCGATCTATGACGTACCCAAGGGTGAAGTCACCATCGAGCACATTCAACACGCCTTCTACATGGCCGCCAACTACGGCTTCCAGATCCTGAACGGCAACTTCGCGGCCGCCATCGACGACTACGAGCTCAAGCTGCGCTTCATGAACGACCTTGCCACTTACCGGATCGATGTCTCGTGGCTCTGGACCCTCTGCCGTCACCAGGCGGTCATCACCAAAGACGGCTATTTCAAGCGGCCGGTCCTGACCGACGATGGCGTTGAGCCGGCCGTGAACGCCGAACGAGTCAAGGCCGGGGCCCGCTTCACCCCGGACCTGTTCCAGAAACTGTGGGACTACCACAATGAATGGACCGCCGCGTTCTTCGCCGAGCTGGACCGCCGCGGCGATCCAGGCCGCTTCGACCGCGCCAAAGCACCCGTGATCATGGAACTGTTGAAGCGGCAGTTGCTGTCGCCCCGCTACATTCAGCATAGCGCCCGCGTGCTTTTCCTCGTCGGACAGGCAGACGGGCAGGACCGCGCGCATATCCTGGACGCGATTTTCGATCTTTCCCACGAGGAAATCGTGAGACGCGTTGCGGCAGGCACCCTGAGCCGGGTTGCGCTGGCCGCGCACGACTATGTCTACGATATTTTCCCGGTGCTCGAAGCGCAGACAACGTGACCGCCAGGGCTTTTACTGATAACATCCATGGTATAGATGACCGGACAGCATCGCGACCTCCGGCCGGGACGACACTCGACCGCCGGCGGCCGACGTGAGCTGTCTTTTGAAGGAAGACGACTCATGAAGAAGACGCTCCTCGCTCTCCTGCTCCTCGTCGCGTGCCTGCCGCTTTCGGCGGGCGATCTCCACGGCAAGGTCGCCTGCAAGGGGATCCCGAACTGCGAGGGCACCGTCGTCTACATCGGCGCGATCGCCGGCAAGACGTTCCCTGCCCCGAAGGAGCACCCGAAGATCGACCAGAGGGACGAGACTTTCGTCCCGCACGTCCTCGCCGTGCAGGCCGGCTCGACCATCGACTTTCTCAATTCGGACAAGGTGCTTCACAACGTCTTCACGCCGGACGCCTGCGCCGAGAGATTCGATCTCGGTTTGTGGCCCCAGGGCGAGGTCCGCCGCTACACATACAGGAACGAATGCGTGGTGACGCTTCTCTGCAAGATACACTCCTACATGGTCGCGTTCGTAGTCGTCTCCCCCACACCCTACTTCGCGATGGTGAACCCGGACGGCTCGTACCAGATTCCGAACGTTCCCAATGGGGCGTACACCGTCAAGCTCTGGCACGAGAAGCTGAGGCCGGCCCACAAGGCCGTGAAGGTCGCCGGGCTCACCGAGGCCAAGCTCGAAATCACGAAGTAGCCGCACCGGCTCGTTCTCGCCGGCTGACCTTCCCTCGAGTCAGCCTCGCTCGCCGCCCTGGGTTTCGACTTCCTTGACGAGATCGCCGACGAAAGCCTTCGCGTCTCCGAACAGCATGAGGGTTCGGTCGAGGTAGTAGAGTTCGTTGTCCACGCCTGCGAAGCCGGGGTTCATACTGCGTTTGATGACCATCACGGTGCGGGCCTTGTCGGTATCGATGATGGGCATGCCGTAGATGGGGCTCCCCTTGTCGTGGCGGGCGGCGGGATTCGTCACGTCGTTGGCGCCGATGACGAGGGCCACGTCGGACTGCGGCAGCTCCGAGTTCGCTTCTTCCAGCTCGAGCAGGGCGTCGTAGGGGATATTCGCTTCGGCCAGGAGGACGTTCATGTGGCCCGGCATGCGCCCGGCTACGGGATGAATGGCGAATTTCACGTTCACGCCCTGTTTGGTGAGCTGGTCGTAAAGCTCCCGCACCTTGTGCTGGGCCTGGGCCGCGGCCATACCGTAGCCGGGGACGACCATTACGGACGAGGCGTTCAAAAGGATGCTGGCTGCCTCTTCGGCGCTGGCGCTCCGGTAACTCTTCTGCTCGCCCGTCGCCGCCGCGGCGGCCGTGACCTGGCCAAAAGCCCCGAAGAGGACGTTTGAAAAGGACCGGTTCATGGCCTTGCACATGATGATGGACAGGATCAGGCCCGAGCTGCCGTCGAGCGAGCCCGCGATGATGAGCAGCTTGTTGTTGAGCACGAAGCCCATGGCTGCCGCGGAGAGCCCGGCGTACGCGTTGAGCAGGGAGATGACCGTCGGCATGTCGGCGCCGCCGATGGGGATGATCAGCAGCACGCCAAAGCCGAGTGCCAACCCGCACATGAGCAGGAACAGGCCATGGCTCCCGGGGTGGACGACCAGCCAGGCGGCGAGGGCGACCGCCGCGGCCAGCACCCCGAGGTTGACGAAATTCTGTCCCCTGTAAGTGATGGGCCTCTGAGGAAGAATCTCCTGCAGCTTGCCAAAGGCCATCAGGCTGGCCGTGAACGTGAGAAACCCGAGGATGACCTCGACGGCGAGGGCGCCCATGGTGAACCGGTCCATCTCGGGGCCACCGGCCCTCAGGAAGTACTCCGCCGTGCCGACGAGGGCCGCGGCCAGCGCGCCGAAGGCGTGGGAGAGGGCCGTCCGCTGCGGGACGGCGGTCATCGGCATCATGGCCATGGGAACGCCGATGACGGAGCCGATCACGAAAGCGACGGCGATCCACGTGTAGCTGACGATCCCGGGGTTGAGCAGGGTGCCGCCGACGGCGAGCGCCATGCCGAGGACGCCCGTGAGGACCCCCCGGCGGGCGGTGGGGACCGCGCTCAGCCAGTTGAGGGCCAGGATGAAACAAAGGGCGGACAGAACGTAGACGATCTGGATCCAGGACTCGGCGCCCATCACTTGCCCTGCTTGCCCTTCCTGAACATGGACAACATGCGGTAGGTGATCAGGTAGCCGCCGACGATGTTGATCATGGAAGCGGTCACGGCGACGGTGCCGAGGACCGTGCTGAGCGTCGATTGCTGGCGCCCGGCCACCACGAGGGAGCCCACCACCGCGATGGCCGAGATGGCGTTCGTGAGGGACATCAGGGGCGTGTGGAGCAGGGGCGAAACGCGCCGGATCACCAGAAGCCCCACGAAGGTCGCCAGCAACAGGACCCAGAGATGCGAGATCAGGAGATCGGTGTTCACGGGCGGGCTCCTTCTTTCTCCAGGGCCTGGGCGGTGGGGATGTGAATCACCTTGCCGTCGTGCGTGATCGTGGCCTCCTTGAGGATGTCGTCCGCAAGGTCGAGCGCGAACGCCCCGTCCTTCCAGAAGGCCAGGACGAAGGCCGTGAGGTTGCGCGAATAGAGCAGGCTCCCGTGAAAGGCCACCTCCGACGGAAGGTTGAGGGGGGCGAGGATTCTCACGCCGTTGTGTTCCACGGTCTCGCCGGGCTTCGTCAGCGTGCAGTTCCCGCCCCCCGCGGCGGCGAGGTCCACGATGACCGAGCCGGGCTTCATCTTGTCGACCATTTCGGCGGTGATCAGCTTCGGCGCCGTGACGCCGCCGATGAGCGCGGTCGTGATGACGACGTCGGCGCTCGCGCAGTGCTTCGCGATCAGCTCTCCCTGCTTGCGGTAGAACTCCTCGGACAGCTTCTTCGCATAGCCTCCCGCGTCCTGGGCTTCCTCGCCCGCCTCGACGCCCACATACTTGGCTCCCAGGCTCTCGATTTCGATCCTCACCGCCGGGCGCGTGTCGGTGGCCTCCACCACGGCGCCCAGGCGCCGGGCCGTGGCGATGGCCTGCAGGCCCGCCACCCCGGCCCCGATGATGAAGACCCTGGCGGGGAGCACCGTTCCAGCCGCGGTCATGAGCATGGGGAAATACCGGGGGAGGGCATCGGCGGCCATGACCACGGCCTTGTAGCCCGCGATCGAGGCCATGGAGGAGAGCACGTCCATGGACTGCGCCCGGGTGATGCGGGGGATGGCGTCGGTGGAAAACGTCGTCACCTTCCGCTCGACGAGCTTCCGAACGAGGTCGAGATTTCGGGAGGGTGTGACGGCGGCGAGCAGCATGGCGCCCGGCCGCATCAACTCCACCTCGTCAGGGGTGGGTGGGTTGACTTTCAACACGAAATCCGCCCCTGAAAGCGATGCTTTGAGATCGGTCGCGACGGTGGCACCGGCCTCGACGTAAGAGCGATCGTCAATGAACGACGCCGCGCCCGCGTCGTGCTCGATGGCCACGGAGATGCCGGCCTTCACGAGCTTCCTGACGGACTCGGGCACGAGCGCCACCCGCTTCTCGCCATCCCTGGTTTCTCTCGGAACGATCAGCTTCATGGTCAGCCTATTCCTGGAGCGATCTGGCCCAGGTCCCGTACGGACCTCTCATGAGGCTTCACTCTATCGCGGATCGTAATGCGGGTTCCGGACCCGCCGCGGGCACGCGCGATAATGAACTCATGAATCTCCTGAACGCGCGTCTCCATGGCTTTCTCGACCTCGTCACAGTAGCCGTCTTCCTTCTTGCGCCGTTTTTCTTCGGACTCGGTGGCTACGTGGCGTCCGCCGCTTGGGGGCTCGCGGTTGTCCATCTCCTGATGACACTTTTCACGCGCTTTCCGCTTGGCCTCGTCAAGGTGATCCCCTTTCCGATCCATGGCATGGTCGAACTCGTCGTTGGAATCGTCCTCGTGCTCGCCATGCCGCGTTTGCTCCGCGCCGGCCTCGGCTCGCCTGCGCGAACGTTCTTCATCGCCGCGGGCGTGGCTATCCTCGTCGTCTGGGTGCTGACGCGCTACCGGGAGTCTCCGCCGGTCTGACGGCCTAGCTCGCCTTGCCGAGGAAGTTGCGCGCCTGCTGGACCTCCTTGCGGCTGGCGCGGGGGCCGCAGTTCGCGACGAGCCGGCTGTAGTGCTGCCGGGCCGATGGCCTTGTCGCCGGAAGGCTCCGCGGCCCCGGTCGACGTCATCGTATCCCTCCGGGCTCAGTATCAGCACCTGATCGCCGAGTTTTTCTGGCACCAGGGGGTCAAGACACCCTCCTGAGTCGTCCTAGTGAACAGAGGCGATCTCTCGGACACCGGACCCGGACGGAGGAGACGCATGGCGACGACGAGGCAGGGGCGGGCCCCCGACGGCTACGAGAGTCTCTCTGAAGATGAGCTCGTCTTCATCCTCCGGTACGGCCTCGGCAACTTCGCGCATGGGCGAGGGATCTCCGAACGGACTCTACGGCGTCGCCTCGTTCGTTCCGGTCCCCGCCTCGTCGACCGGCTAGAGACGACACGACGGACGCTCGCGACGGAGCTTCTTGCCACGGACATCTCTATCCACGACCTCGCCCGCCGTCTCGGCTTCGCCTCGGCGCAGACCTTCGGGCGGTACTTCAAGCGCGAATTCGGCGAGACGGCCACGAACATGAGGAAGAACCGATGGCCCTCGCGAAGCGCCCGGGAGACCGACATCGCATAAGTGTCCGCGAAAGCAACTTGACAGGCGGCCGGGGCGGCACAAGGTTCTAGAGAACAAGCTGATCCCGGTCCGGGCCGCCCAGACGCACGGTCGTCGGAACGGGCTGACTATGGCTGGGTTAACGCAGACGTTACCATCAAGGGGCGCCGTCCCGTTTACGGCGTTTTGCAATTACGGTCAGTCGAAAGGAGTGCTCATGGACAAAGCGGCGAAGCACGGTGGCCGGTGGAAGCAATTGATCTCCTGCTTGACGGGTGTCATTTCGTTAATGTGCATAATTGGCTGCTGTACGCCAGGCCTGATCGGGGCTCTGCCGGTCACTCTCCATCCACAGGAGACGTCGAACTGGTGCTGGGCGGCAAGCGGTCAGATGGTCATGGATTATCTCGGCCACAACGTCTCGCAATGCACGCAGGCTAACAATCGTTTCGGTCACACGGATTGCTGCACGATTACTCTTTGCCCCAACCCCGCAGCGCCCACGTACGATGCTCATGGAAACTGTATTGGTTGCCCGTGCCCTGGCTGGCCTGAGTTCGCTAAATATGGGTTTACGTTCAAGAACACGTCCAGCACTCCGCTGACGTGGGCCCAGTTGAGAGCACAGATCTCTAACTCATCGTCTTGTGCGAAAAAGCCGTTTGCGTTCTCCTGGGGCTGGCTGGGCGGAGGAGGGCATATGATGGTTGCGAAAGGATATCTCACGCTGGCCGGCGTCAATTATGTGGATATCCTCAACCCGTGGGCCCCGTGCCAAGGGGATGAAGAGATCATCACGTATGACCGCTATAACGCCGACCCCGCAGATCATACCCATTGGGACGATTACTATGACGTGACGTATACGGGAGGTAAGTAGCATGCGAATCGTGATAGCGTTTGCCGCGTTGTTACTGGCCTCACAAGCGAGCGCCCAGGGGACGACGGCACCACTCAAGGAAGTACAGGCTGTCGCACAAAAGTCGCTGGCGACCTTCAGCCAACTTGTCACAAAGGACAACTACAGGCAGATGGGTTTTGACGATCCTGAAGAGGTGCGTGCGGCAACGCTGGGCGTCCCCACTCAGGACTTTCTGGTTCGGCTCGACATGCTGAAGAAGTACGAGCCTGGCGGCAGCCCTGATGCATTGCTGTCACCGACAAACCAGGTGATGTTTCCGGTGCTGGCCCGAGGCCAGGTGAAGTCATCGGTAACTATTGCAAAGACCAAGGAAGGCTGGCAGGCCGCGTCGTTTGGCGGTCCCAACTATGTGAAGCTGGTTTCGAGTACGCTGAAAGAGAGCTCAAAGGTGACAGGGCTCGATTACGCGTCGTACTTTGTTGTAAGAGTCCCCTCATTGAATCTCTTCTTTCTCGGTTTTCGGTCCACGAACGAGCTCATGCTCGTGCCGCTGGTGGACAATGCCAGGCTGGAATTCAAGGCGGGAGTCGGCATGAAGGCCGAGAAGGTCTTTGCCGCGATCGTACCCGAGGCCAAAGCGCATGACGGTCTACCGAGGTAATACTCGACCGACGGGACCCGGGAGCGGGCCATTCCTGGCTCCTATGTCCTCATGCTTCCTGTTCGGAGCAGGTTCCGGTGCCAGCCGAAGGCTTCCTCGAGGACGTGGGGGGTGTGTTTCCCGGGCGAGGTCAGGAGAGCCCGCCGGAAGTACTCCCTGAGCGACGGGCGAAAGTCCGGGTGGGCGCAGTTCTCGATGACCCGCTCGGCCCGCTGCTTCGGTGACAGTCCCCTGAGATCCGCGAGCCCCTGCTCGGTCACGATGACGTGCACGTCGTGCTCGGTGTGGTCGACGTGCGTCACCATCGGGACGATGCAGGAGATGTTTCCCGCCTTCGCCGTCGACGGGGTCATGAAGAAAGAGATGAAGGCGTTCCTGGCGAAGTCCCCCGAGCCGCCGATCCCGTTCATGATCGCCGTCCCGTTGACATGCGTCGAGTTGACGTTGCCGTAGATGTCCGCTTCGATCATCCCGTTCATCGAGAGGCAGCCGAGCCGCCGGATCAGCTCCGGGTGGTTCGAGATCTCCTGTGGCCTCAGGATGATGCAGCTGCGGTACCGGTCCATCTGCGCGTTCAGCTCGTCGTTCTTCTGTGGGCTCAGCGAGAAGGCGGTCGCCGAGACGACGAGCATCTTCCCCGATCGGATCAGCTCGAGCATTCCGTCCTGGACCACCTCGGTGTAGGAAGTCAGGTGTTCGAACGGCCCGTCCTGGAGGCCGAAAAGGACGGCGTTCGCGATGTTCCCGACCCCCGACTGGATGGGCAGCAGCTCGTGCGGAAGGCGCCCCTTCTTCACCTCGTCCGCGAGGAATTCGAGGATGTGGCCCGCGATCCTTCTCGACGCGTCGTCCGGGAGGGAGAACGGCGTATTCCGGTCGGGCGCGTCGGTCTCGACGATGGCGAGGATCTTCTCCTGCGGACACCGGAGGTACGGCGTCCCGATCCGGTCGGACGGGTGGACGAGGGGGATCGGCTTCCGGTTCGGCGGCAGAGCGAACCCCTCGTAGATGTCGTGCATCCCCTCGAGACGCTCGGATTGCGAGGAGTTGACCTCCAGAATCACCTTGTCGGCGTAGTCGAGCCAGACCTTGTTGTTTCCGACCGAGGACGATGGAATCAGGTCGCCGTTCGGGAGAATCCCCGTCACCTCGACGACCGCGAGGTCGAGCTTTCCAAGGAAGCCCGAGCGGACGAACGCCCCGACGTGCGAGAGGTGGATGTCGATGTATTCCATCTCGCCCGCGTTGATCTTCTTTCGGCAGACCGGGTCCGACTGGTAAGGGAGCCGCAGCTCGACGCCGTCGACCATCGCGAGAGCGCCGTCCAGCTCGGGGGCCGTCGACGCCCCGGTCCAGATGCTGATCCGGAACTTCTCGCCCCGGAGGTTCGCGTCCATGATCCGCTTGGCCAGCGCCAGCGGAACCGCCTTCGGGTAGCCGGCTCCGGTGAACCCGCTCATCCCGACCGTGACCCCCGCCGGGATCAGGGCCGCGGCCTCCTCGGCCGTCACGACCTTGTCGAGCAGGGCCTTGTTCAGAATCCGTGCGCCATCCATCGCTCTCCTCCCGAGGCGGAGCTTACGTCCTCCCGTTCTGGCTCCTTCCCTAAGCAACGCAATCTTCAAGTAGGGGGCAGTTCAGGCGGTCGGTGAAGTAGTTCCCCACGGATAGAATCTCGCCAGACCTTCATGACACTGTCCACCGGCACCCGCCTCGGTCCCTACGAGATCCTCGCACCTCTCGGCGCGGGCGGGATGGGTGAGGTCTACCGGGCGAAGGACCCGCGACTTGGCCGCGACGTGGCGATCAAGGTCCTGCCGGCGTCGTTTTCTGCGGACGCCGATCGCCTGCGGCGCTTCGAGCAGGAGGCCAAAGCCGCCGGAGTTCTGAACCATCCCAACATCACGGCCGTCTACGACATCGGTCAGCACGACGGCGCGCCCTACGTCGTGCAGGAGCTGCTCGAGGGCGAGACGCTACGCGCGGCCCTTGCGAGCGGAAGGCTGTCGCAGCGAAAAGCGATCGACCATGCGCTGCAGATTTCGCATGGCCTTGCGGCGGCGCACGAGAAGGGGATCGTCCACCGGGACCTCAAGCCCGAGAACCTCTTCGTAACGAAGGACGGCCGCGTCAAGATCCTCGACTTCGGTCTCGCCAAGCTGACGATTCAGGAAGAGGGCGCAAAGGCGACCAACCTGCCGACGGCCTCGGCAGGCACGGAGCCGGGCGTCGTGATGGGCACGCTCGGATACATGTCGCCCGAGCAGGTCAAGGGCAAGCCGGCCGACGCCCGGTCGGACATCTTTTCGTTCGGCGCCATCCTCTACGAGATGCTCTCGGGCCGGAGAGCGTTTCACGGCGACTCGGCGGCGGAGACGATGTCGGCGATCCTCCGGGAAGACCCACCGGAACTTTTCGTCACGAACCAGAGCATCTCGCCCGGCCTCGAGCGCATCGTGCGGCTCTGTATCGAGAAGAACCCCGAGCAGCGCTTCCACTCGGCCCACGACCTCGGCTTTGCGCTGCACAACCTGACCTCGGCGGAAGGACCGGCCCCGCTCGCAGCACCCTTCGCCCCGCAGAACCGCCGGACGACGTGGATCTGGGCCTCCCTGGCGGCAGTGCTGTTTGTCGGCGCGGGATTCGCCGGCTGGGCCCTGCGGGGCCGACCGGCGCCGCTCCCAACCTTCCGTCCGCTGACGCACGAGCGAGGCACCCTCAGCGCGGCGCGATTCGTGCCGAGCTCGCCCGAGGTCATTTACAGCGCCCAGTGGGCAGGTGGCGCGTCGCAGTGGTACTCGCGGCGCCTGGACCAGCCCGGCACCCGCGTCCTGCCCGGCAGCGAAGGCATCCTGCTGTCGGTGTCGGCTACCGGAGAAGGGATCGGGCTCGCACGACCCTACCTGTCCCACGGCGTCCAGGTCGGAACCCTGTTCAGCCTGCCGCTCGTAGGCGGGGCCCAGCGCGAATGGGTGTCTTCGGGCGTGTGGGGGGCCGGCCAGGGACCCCAGGCCGGGGAGCTCGCGGCGGTGATCGGAGAGTACAGCGGGGAGATTCGCCTCGAATGGCCCCTGGGACGCGTCGTGCTCAAGGGACTCGACATCCTGCGTTGCCCAAGGATCCGTGGCGATCTCCTGGCGTTCTTCCAGGAACAGGGAGACCTCACCGAGGACGGGAACCTCGACCTGATGGACCGGAACGGCAAGGTCCGTGTGCTGACGGCCGTGAGAGGTTTCACGGGCCTGGCCTGGGGTCCGCGTGGAGACGAAGTCTGGATCTCCACGTATCGGGACGGCGAGAGCCGCCTCATTGCGGTGAACACCGCCGGCAGGACACGACCCCTCCTGCGCCACGCGGGACGGCTCGAGATCCAGGATGTGGACGCCGCGGGGCGTGTGCTCGCGGCGCTCCACTCCTACCAGCGCCAGACATTCGGGCGCAGCCGCGGTGAGTCCAGGGACCGGGACCTGGGATGGCTCGATGCCCAGGCCACGATGGGCCTGACGGCGGATGGGAAGTCAGCCCTGCTCGCGCCGCTGGGCGAATGGTCGCGGGTGAATGGAACCCTCTACCTCCGTCCGCTCTCCGGGGAGCCCGCGCAGTCCCTCGGCCTCGGGCAGTGCCAGTCGACCATCTCCGCGGACGGGAAGTGGGCGGCCACCTGCACTCTCGAGCCCGCCTTCTCCGTGGCCATCATCCCGACCGGCGTCGGTACGACCCGCCGTTTTCCGATCCCGGACTTCGCCGGCAATGAAGTGCGCGTGGACCTCCTGCCGGACGGCAAGACCGCGGTGGTCTGGGGACGACGCCACCAGGAAGCGTTCGCCTTCTACGCCTTCGACCTCGATTCCGGAAACGTCCGCAAAATCACCCCGCCCGGGACGTCGCCGTTTGCCTACCAGACCCTGCTCTCACCGGACGGCAGATGGCTTGCCTATGTCCATGCCAATGGGCAATCCGGGAATGGCGAACTCTTCATCGAGATCTCCCGTACGGACGGAACGGGAACCCGCGGGGTCCTGTCGCTCCCGCGAGGCGAGGCGGTCTCGGGGTGGGGCCCGGATTCCTCGAGCCTGATGGTGTGGGACCGGAACAAGCTGCCCGCGGAAGTGGATCGGGTGGACCTCGCTACGGGACGGCGGACGCGCGTCCTCATCGTTCTCCCGGCGGACCCCGTGGGAATCCCGGGAATCCAGGGGCTCCAGATCACCCCGGACGCCCGGGCCTACACCTACAACGTCACGCGCAAGCTATCCGAGCTCTACCTCGTCGAGGGGCTCAAGGAGTGACGAGGGCGGCAAAGGAGGGGCCAGCGACCGGATGCCGATTGGGAATCGCGCGGTCGAGGGCCTTCTCAACCTTGGTGGCGACCTCGCTCTCCGGCAACCCGTTGATCTGCGCGATCTCGGAGACGATGAGATAGCGAGCGCGCTCGTACATCTTCTTCTCTTGAGAGGAGAGCGCCTTCTGCTTCTGAGCACACGCCAGGTTCCTGAGGACGTCAGCGATATCCGTGAGGTGGCCCGAACGCATTCTGTCCAGGTTCTGCTTGTACCGGCCTTTCCAGTCGTCGCTCGGCGGGAGCGTCGCGTTCTCGAGGACGCGGAACACCGACCCCACGTCCGTGCGCCGTGTAAGCAGGCGGAGCCCGATGCGGTCGGAGTTTCCCACCGGCACCATCACGCGCGAGTTGTTTCCGAGAAGGCGGAGCTGGTACCAAGGGGCGGGCGAGCCTCCGAGAAGGGACTCCTGAATCGTTTCGACGATCCCGACACCGTAGTTCGGGTAAACAAGCCTATCGCCGACCTTGAAAGTCACGGGATTGCCTCCTCCGGGAACGGGGATGACGATGTTACTCAAGAACCCGTTCCCCGTCAATCGCAGGTTGACCCACGATAGCGAGGACAGCCTGTTTTCGTCTTCATTGAAGCGGTATCGTTCGACGACGGGAAGAGGAGGAATAGCATGTGGCGGATCAGATCTTTTCTCCTTGGTTTACTGGCAGCTGTCGTCCTTGCCGGTTGCGCGTCTTCAGGGTCGACGGCCGCCCGCCAGGATACTGCCGGCGAAGCGAGCCGAGGTTTGGTCGGCGCCTGGCTCGTGACAGCCAGTCGCCCCGGAGGTCAGGGCGTGGTACTCCTCACATTCACCTCTGACGGAACGTTCTTCCGAAGTGGAGATACGCACCCGGCACTCAGCGTCGCCCACGGTGCATGGAAGCGGATCAGCGACCGAGAATTCGACGCGACATACATCGCATTGCGGTTCGACGAGAACAGGAAGTTCGTTGGAACGCAGAAGACGCGGATACGAATCGCTCAAGGTCCCGGCGAGAAGGAGTTCACAGGTGTGGCCAAGGTGAGCATCCTCGATCTCGACGGCAAGGAGGAGCGCGCGTCCGAAACGCGGCTTGCAGGAAAACGTATCCAGGTCGAGCCTTTCTGACCCGGCGGGGCTATGGGACGACGTGGGTGCCCGCCTTGCCGGCGAGGGCGAGGCCGACGTGGGCAGGGTCGGTGATGATCGCCTCGCGGCCGCCTCCCTCCAGGAAGTCGATCACCGCCTCGATCTTCGGGAGCATGCTCCCCGCCTTGAATTGGCCCTCGGCCACGTAGCGCCGCGCATCGGCGACGGTCATCCGGTCGATGTCCGTCTGGCGCGGCGTCCCGAAGTCGAGGCAGACCGTCGCGACGCCCGTCGAAACGACGAACAACGCGGCTCCCAGCTCCCGAGCCAGGAGGCTCGACGCATGGTCCTTGTCGATGACCGCGGCCGCGCCCCGGATAACCCCCGCGGCGTCTTCGACCACGGCGATCCCCCCTCCGCCCGCCGCCACGACCACGAAGCCAGCGTCGAGCAGACTCTTCACCGCGCCGAGCTGAAGGATCGCGGTCGGCGCCGGCGAGGCGACGACGCGTCGCCATCCCCGTCCTGCGTCCTCGACCAGATCCCACCCGTCCGCCGCGCGGTGGAACTCCGCCTGCTCCCTGGACAGGAACGATCCGATGGGCTTGCTCGGCCTCTCGAACGCGGGATCGGCGCGGTCCACGAGACAGAGCGTGACCAACGTGGCCGCGGCCTTCTCGATGCCGAGACGCCGGAACTCATTGAAGAGCGCGAGCTGGATGTGGTAGCCGAGCGCCCCCTGCGTGTCCGCCACGCAGGAGTCGAGCGGCACCGTGTGGAGCTCTTTCGACGCGAGCTCGGACCGGCGCAGGATGAAGCCCACCTGCGGGCCATTTCCGTGCGTGATCACGAGCCTGAGGTTCGGGTCCCGGAGGAGCGGCGCGATGTGGCGGCACGTTTCGGAGCACGCCTGGTACTGGTCCGGGACGCGCTGGTGCTCCTTGTCCGTGATGAGCGAGTTCCCGCCGATGGCGATGACGGCCGTCCTGATCACGTGAGCCTTCCTCCGGCACGCCACGCCTCCACGAGCGTCTTCCGGTCCCTCCACGCGACGCCGCAGACAACGAGGAAGACGAGCTCGACGAGCGCGACGAAGGCCATCCACTTCACGATGGGCGAGTCGCCCATGCCGTAGGAGTGCATGCCGACATTCAGGACGTAGTTCACGCCGAGGTAAGTCATCAGGATCGTCTGGAAGGCAAGAATGCTGATGACGGCGACACCAAACGTCCCGATCACCTTGTCGACCTTCAGGTGGAGGATCGCCATGTAGGCGAGGAACGCGACGAGCGACCAGACTTCCTTCGGGTCCCAGCCCCAGTAGCGGCCC
>JBGPDK010000009.1:0-34674 GCA_041482235.1 Thermoanaerobaculia bacterium
AAGCCCGTGGGCGAGGTCGACACGCTCGGCCTCCTGCGCATCGTGAGGGGTCTGAACACGGGCACGGACCTCGCGGGCGGGGCGATCGGCTCGGCCACGTCGTTCGCGATCGCGTGCGCGGCGAATCCCGCGGCGAAGGACCTCGACGTCGAGATCTCGAAGCTCGCGGCCAAGATCGAGGCGGGCGCCACGTTCGCCCAGACGCAGCCCGTCTACGACCTTCTCGCGCTCGACCGCTTCTACGCGCGCGCCGAGGCGCACGCGATTCCCGTTCTCATCGGCCTCATCCCGCCGAGGAGCCTGAAGCAGGCCCTCTACCTGGCGAACGAGGTCCCGGGCATGGTCGTGCCCGAAGAGATCCTCGCGCGGATGCGCCGCGCGGCGGAGAAGGGCCCCACGTTCGAGGAGGAGGAAGGCCTCGCGATCGGCGTCGAGCTCGCGCGCGCGATCGCGGAGCGGGCCCGCGGCGTCCACATCATGCCGATGGCGCGTTACGACGCGGTCAAGAGGATCCTCGAGGCGCTCGGCGCCGAGGCGAAGCGAACATGACCGCCGAAGCCCGACTCCGCGCGCTCCTCCACGACCGCATCGCCGTCATCGACGGCGCGATGGGCACCATGATCCAGGCCCATCATCTGGACGAGGCGGCCTATCGCGGCGCGCGGTTCAGGGACCACCCGAAGGACCTCAAGGGGAACAACGACCTCCTCGTCCTCACGCAGCCCGCGATCATCGAAGGGATCCACCGGAAGTACCTCGAGGCGGGCGCCGACATCCTCGAGACGAACACGTTCAACGCGCAGGCGATCTCCCTCGCGGACTACGGCATGGAGAGCCTCGCGTACGAGCTGAACGTCGCGGCCGCCCGCGTCGCGCGGGGCGCCGTGGACGCGCACCGCGCCGCCACGGGAAAGGAGGCCTTCGTCGCGGGCGCGGTCGGCCCGACGAACCGCACGCTTTCGCTCGCCGTGGACGTGAACGACCCCGGAAAGAGAACGCACGTCTTCGACCAGTTCGTCGCGGCTTTCACGGAGCAGATCCGCGGGCTCCTCGACGGCGGCGTCGACGTCCTGCTCCTCGAGACCGTCTTCGACACGCTCGTCCTGAAGGCGGCTCTCTTCGCCGCGCTCCGGCACTTCGACGAGGCGGGGCGCAGCGTCCCGCTGATGGTCTCCGTCACAATCACGGACAAGTCCGGACGGACCCTTTCGGGCCAGATGGTCGAGGCGTTCTGGAACTCCGTCTCGCACGCGCCGCTCCTGTCGGTCGGGATCAACTGCGCGCTCGGCGCGAAGGAAATGCGCCCCTACATCGAGGAGCTGTCCCGGATCGCGCCCGTCTTCCTGAGCGCGTATCCGAACGCGGGCCTTCCGAACGCGTTCGGCGGCTTCGACGAGACGCCCGAGATCATGAGCTTAGACATCGGCGGCTTCGCCCGCGAGGGCTGGGTGAACATCGTGGGCGGCTGCTGCGGCACGACGCCCGCCCATATCCGCGCGATCGCCGGCGCCGTGAAGGGGCTGCCCCCCCGCCGGATCCCCGCTCCCGAGCGCCGGACACGCCTCTCGGGGCTCGAGCCGTACACGCTCCGCCCCGAGGAGACGTTCACGCTCGTGGGCGAGCGCACGAACGTCACGGGATCGCCGAAGTTCGCGAAGCTCGTCCTCGCGGGGGACTACGAGGGCGCGCTCTCCGTGGCGCGCCAGCAGGTGGACGGCGGCGCGAACGTTCTCGACGTGAACATGGACGAGGGGATGCTGGACGGAGTGGCCGCGATGACGCGCTTCTTGAACCTCCTCTCGGCCGAGCCCGACATCGCGAGGCTGCCGATCATGCTCGACAGCTCGAAATGGGACGTGATCGAGGCGGGTTTGAAGTGCCTGCAGGGCAAGTCCGTCGTCAACTCGATCAGTCTGAAAGAAGGCGAGGAGTCCTTCCGGCGGCACGCGCGCCTCGTGCGCCGCTACGGCGCCGCCGTGATCGTCATGGCGTTCGACGAGGAGGGACAGGCGACGACGGTGGAGCGCAAGGTCGCGATCGCCGGCCGGGCGCACCGCATCCTCACGGAGGACATCGGCTTTCCGCCCGAGGACATCGTCTTCGACCCGAACATCCTGACGGTCGCGACCGGCATCGAGGAACACGACGCCTATGCGCTCAACTTCCTCGAGGCGACGAGGCGCATCAAGGCGACGCTGCCGCACGTCAAGGTCTCGGGCGGCGTCTCAAATATCTCCTTCTCGTTCCGCGGGAACAACGTCGTAAGGGAAGCCATGCACGCCGCGTTCCTTTACCACGCGATCCACGCCGGACTCGACATGGGCATTGTCAATGCCGGCCAGCTCGCGGTCTACGAGGAGATCCCGAAGGACCTGCTTGCCCTCGTCGAGGACGTCCTCCTGAACCGCCGCAAGGACGCGACCGAGCGGCTGATCGCCTTCGCGGAGTCCGTGAAGAGGACCGGAAAGGCGGAGGTGAAGGAGGACGCGTGGCGGGGGGGCACGGTCGAAGAGCGCCTCTCTCATTCGCTCGTCAAGGGAATCGTGGACTTCATCGACGCCGACGTGGAGGAGGCCCGGAAGAAGTACGGCGCGCCTCTTGCGGTCATCGAGGGCCCCCTGATGGCGGGCATGAACGTCGTGGGCGACCTCTTCGGGGCGGGGAAGATGTTCCTGCCGCAGGTCGTCAAGAGCGCGCGCGTCATGAAGAAGGCCGTGGCGTATCTCCAGCCCTTCCTCGAAGCGGAAAAGCGCGCGGGCGCGTCCGCCTCGAACCTGAAGATTCTCCTCGCAACGGTCAAGGGCGACGTGCACGACATCGGCAAGAACATCGTGGGCGTCGTCCTCCAGTGCAACGGATACGAGGTGATCGATCTCGGTGTCATGGTGCCCGCCGACCGGATCCTCAAGGCGGCGAAGGAGCACGGGGCCCGCATCGTGGGGCTCTCCGGCCTCATCACGCCGTCCCTCGACGAGATGGCCCACGTGGCGCGGGAGATGGAGCGCGAAGGGTTCACCGTGCCCCTCCTCATCGGCGGCGCCACGACGAGCCCCGTCCACACGGCCGTGAAGATCGCGCCGGCGTACGGGCCGCCCGTCGTCCACGTACTCGACGCGTCGCGCGCGGTCGGGGTCGTGAGCGGCCTTCTCGGCGCCGATGCGGCCGGCGTCGCCGAGGCGAACCGCAGGAAACAGGCGCTTCTCGCCCTGGAGCACGAGAAGCGGTCGCAAAAACCGCTCCTCCCGCTCGCGGCCGCCCACGCTCGCAAGCTGCGCCTCGACTGGCCGAACGCGGAGATCCCCGTTCCGTCCTTCACGGGCGCGCGCGCCCTCGACGACGTGCCGCTCACGGACCTCGTGCCCTTCATCGACTGGTCGCCGTTCTTCCACGCGTGGGAGCTGCGCGGGCGGTATCCGCAGATCCTGGAGGACCCGGTCATTGGCGAAAAGGCAAAAGAGGTTTTCGCGGACGCCCGGGCGCTCCTCTCGCGCATCGTGAAGGACCGCCTCCTCACGGCGCGCGGCGTCTACGGGTTCTTCCCCGCGAACGCCGACGGCGACGACATCCGCCTCTTTTCGGACGCGGAGCGCGCCCGGCCGCTGGCGACGGTGCACACGCTGCGCCAGCAGATGGAGAAGCCCGAGGGGCAGCCTCTCGAGGCGCTCGCCGACTTCGTCGCGCCGAAAGAGAGCGGGCGGAAGGATTTCCTCGGCGCCTTCGCCGTGACGGCGGGCATCGGCGTCGACGCCCTCTGCCATGCGTTCGAGAAGGAGCACGACGACTACTCCTCGATCCTCGTGAAGGCGCTCGCGGACCGCCTCGCCGAGGCGTTCGCCGAGATGCTGCACCAGCGCGCGCGCGCGGACTGGGGTTACGGGCAAAGCGAGAGCCTCACCGCCGAGGACCTCCTCCGCGAGCGCTACCGCGGCATCCGCCCCGCGCCCGGATACCCCGCGTGCCCCGATCACACCGAAAAGCGCACGCTCTTTTCCCTCCTCGAGGTGGAGAAAAGCGCCGGGATCTCGCTCACCGAGAACTTCGCGATGACGCCCGCGAGCTCGGTGAGCGGCTTCTACTTCTCGCATCCCGACGCGCACTACTTCGGCGTCGGCCGCCTCGGGCGAGACCAGATCGAGGACTACGCGGCGCGGAAGCGCTGGACGCTCGCGGAAGCAGAGCGCTGGCTCTCGCCGAACCTCGGGTACGAGCCGGAAGCCGCGCCTCGGCCGGCGGCCGCCGCGGCGCGGTGACGTTTTCCTCTTACGCCGCCGCCGTTTGCGAGTTGCGCCCGTAGCGCTGCGTCGCGTAGCCCGTCAGGAGCCCCACGATCGCTCCCGGCAGCATGATCTCGAAGTAGTACTTGCCCTGCATGTGGGCAATGAAGTAGGCGAACAGGAGGCCGAGCGCCGTTCCGAAGACGAGGGTAGCGGGAACGGACCTGACCTTCCGGGCGAAGAGGCCGATCAGGACGCCGGCGACGAGACCCTTGAACGTGGAACCCATCACGATCCCTGCGATCTGGGATCTCGCTTCGGGCGTGAACCACGCCGTGAGCCCGTCGAGGGCTCCCAGCCCTGCTCCCACGAGCAGCCCGAGCAGCACCTTGTTCATCGTTTCCTCCTGATTCTTCTCTTCAACGCGCTCGGGAATTCCTTTAATCAGTGCCGAAACAGGATGAAGAGCCCGCGCGTGAGGAGGTAGGCCGCGACGAGCCCGACCGCCACGCGATGGCGCTTCACGACGCGTCCCGCCCGCTCGAACGGCCCCTCGACGTGGGCCTCGACACGTTCGCCGTCCAGAAACCGCGCCACGTCCGCGGCGAGCGCCGGGACGTCGGAGTAGCGTTTGTCTCGATCTGGTGCCATCGCCCGCGCGGCGATCGAGGCGAGCGCCTTCGGCCGTGGAGGAGCCGGCGCCACTCTGAGCATGGCGTCCAGAAGCGCTCCCAAGCCGTAGACGTCCGCGCGCGTGTCGACGGGCTCGCCCCGGGCCTCTTCCGGCGCCATGAAGCCCGGCGTCCCCGCCCCCCCTCCGCCTCCGGCCCCGGCGAGGGGCCGCGCGAGGCCCCAGTCGAGGACGAGCACTTCTCCGAACGGCCCCACCATCACGTTCGAAGGCTTGAGGTCGCGGTGGAGGATGCCGTTCGCGTGCGCGAAGGCGACGGGCTCGCAGACGCGCAGGAACAACCGGAGGCGCTCCTTCAGCAAGGCCACGTGTCCGAGGTGCGCGTCGAGACGCTCGCCCTTGACGAGCTTCATCGCATAGAACGCGCGGCCGTCCGGCAGCCGGCCCGCGTCGTGCACGGGCACGAGCCCGGGGTGCTCGAGCCGTGCGAGGACGAGCGCTTCCTCGAGAAGCGCTTCGGCCGGGGCCTCGCCGTCGAGCGGCACGTCCACGACCTTCAGCGCGACCCGCCGCCCGAGCAGCTCATCCTCCGCTTCGAAGACGGCGCCCATCCCGCCGGCTCCGAGCGGCCCGACGAGCCGATAGCGCGTGCCGGCGAGGTCGGGCGCCCGGACGGCGTCGCGAAGGCGGTCGAGCGCGGCGTCCCCGAGCCTCATGTGCTGGGCTCGATGCCGAGGAGAGCCCGGGCCTCGAGGCGGAATTCCGCGTCTGAGACGGTCAGCTCCCTGAGGAGCTCGAGCACGATGCGGCGGAAATCGCGGCGAGCTGCCGCGAGCTGATTCGTGACGTCGACGGCCGTCGTCCCGAACCGCCGGGCGAGGCCCTCGTAACGCGGCCGCTCCACGGCTGCGTCGCCTTCGAGGTCGTAGGCCGAAAAAAGCGCGAACCGAAGCTCCTTCCCGTCTGCCACGCACGTCTCCCGGAAGCGCTCGACCGCCATCGAGAAGACGCTCCGCACCCATTCCTTTTCGAAGAAATCCTCCGGTGAAAGCTCGCCTGCCGCGCGGTGCTCCTCGGCCTCGCGACGGACAGCGTCGAAGTCGAGCGAAAGGATCTGCAGCCCGCCGCCGCGCTTGACGCGCCCTTTTGCCTTCGATTCATTCGCGACGAGCCCGTCCGCGAGAACGCGCAGGTACGTCCTCAGGCGCGCCTTCGAGGCGTCGAATCTCGCCAGCCAGTCCTTTTCGACGAGCCGGGCGAAGAACTCCTGCGTCAGGTCGGCCGCTTCCTCGTGCTCTCGGCCCGCCTTCAGGCGCACATACGTGTAGATCGGCTTCCAGTACGCCTCGGCCAGGGTCGAAAGCGCGCGGGCTCGCGTCGCCTCGTCCGGGCTCCGCATCGCGGCCACGAGCGATCCGCGCGTGTCGGGGAAGCGCGTCATGGAGGGTGCGGAACGCTAGCACGGACGTCGGTCGCCCTTTCACCGCCGCCGGGGGTCGATTCGCCGAATAGGGAGCGCTGAACGGCCCTACTCGACGTACCTTTTCCACGGGAGAATCGCCATGGACACCAGCCCTCGCCCCGACACCATGTCCCGACTCGTCATCGGCGTCGCCCTCATCGCGGCCGGCATTCTTTTCACGGCCGAGAATTTCGGCCTGTTCGACATCCGTGAGGTCATCCGGCTCTGGCCGCTCGTCCTCATCGCGATCGGCGCGGTCAAGTTCGGGGCACGCCGCTACCTGGCGGGCTCGATCCTCGTGCTTCTGGGCGTGCTGTTTCTCGCGCGCAACTACGGCGCGTTGCGCTTCCACCTGCACTACCTGCTTCCGCTCATCTTCGTGTTCATCGGCCTGCGCATCGTCTTCGGGCAGCGTCCGGGGGCGCGCACGTGGGATGCGTCCACGAACCCGGGCGGCACTCTGAACGAGTGGGCGGTCTTCGGCGGCGGCGAGCGAAAGATCAACACGCCCGACTTCCTGGGCGGGCAGGCGAACGCGGTTTTCGGCGGCTTCAATCTCGACCTGAGGAATTCGAAGATGGCCGGCGATCACGCGACGATCGACGTCTTCTGCTTCTGCGGCGGCGGGGAGTTGCGCGTGCCCGAGGACTGGAACGTCATCCTCAAGGTCGTCCCGATCTTCGGCGGCACCGACGACAAGAGCCGCCACTTCGCGAGCGAACCCGGACAGGCCCAGAAGCAGCTTCTCGTCACAGGTTTCATCCTCTTTGGCGGCCTCGGCATCAAGAACTAGGGGGCGCCATGCACCCCTTCTTCACGCAGCCCGGACGCCTCGGGGTCTACCTTCTCGGCTGGATACCGCTCACGGCGATTCTCGGCGGCCTCCTCGTGCTCGCCGGAGGGTTGTCCCTCCTCGAGGCGGCGTCTCTCGCCATTCCGCTCGCGCTCCTCTACGCGTTCCTGTGTCTCTCGTCCTGGTATCTCTGCCGGGCCTTCCCGGTCGACTCGCCCCGCCTGCTCGCGACCGCGTCGGCGCTCGTCATCGCCTCGCTCGTCGCGGCGTCGCTGTGGCTGCTCTCGGGAACGACGCTCGCCTGGGCGCTCGCGCTGCTCCCGGCCTTCGAGACCCTGCCCGACCGGCTCGCCAGGGCCGGCCCCGTCGTCTTCCTTCTCGGCGTGCTCCTGTACCTTCTCGTCCTCGCCATGCACTACGTGCTCGACGCGGCGGAATCGGCCCGCGATCAGGAGCGGCGCGCGGCGGAGCTGAAGACGCTGGCCCGCGAGGCCGAGCTTCAGGCCCTCCGGGAACGGCTCAACCCGCACTTCCTCTTCAACAGCCTGAACTCGATCGCGGCCCTCGTCGCCGTGAAGCCGGAGGAGGCGCGGTCGATGTGCGCGCTCCTCTCGGACTTCCTCAGGACGACGCTCGGCATGTCGGAGCGTTCCTCGATCTCCCTTCGCGAGGAGCTCGCGCTCGCGCACCGCTATCTCGCCGTCGAGCGCGTGCGCTTCGGCGACCGGCTCACGGTGGCCGAGGATCTCGACGCCTCCGCGCTCGACGTGAGCGTGCCGCCGCTGCTCCTGCAGCCGCTCGTCGAGAACGCCGTCAAGCACGGCATCGCCGCGCGTCTCGAGGGCGGCATCCTGTCGCTCGCCGCGAAGCGTTCGGGTGGCCGCGTGTCCATCGTGGTCGAGAACCCGGCGGAGGCCGGAGTCGAGAGACCGGCGGGCGCCGGCATCGGCCTCGCGAACGTGAGGCGACGCGTGGCGGCGTACTGGGGCGACGCCGGCCACGTCGGCACGCGCCTCGCGGACGGCCGCTTTCGCGTGGAGATCGATCTCCCCGCGGAGATCTGATCCCCGCGGCGCTACGATCGCGCCGTGGCCTCCCCTCCTCTCGGCGCCGTGCTCGTGGACGACGAGGAGCTCGCGCGCTCCCTCGTGCGCCAGCTCCTCGCCGCGCACGCGGACATCCGGGTCCTCGCCGAGTGCGCGAACGGTTTCGAGGCCGTGAAGGCGGTCGCCGAGACGAGGCCCGACCTCCTCTTTCTCGACGTCCAGATGCCGCAGCTCGACGGCTTCGAGGTGCTCGAGCTCATCGAGCGCGACGAGGCGGGCCGGCCGGCCGTCATCTTCGTCACGGCGTACGACCGGTACGCGCTGAAAGCGTTCGAGGAGAACGCCGTGGACTATCTCCTCAAGCCCTTCGACCGCGCGCGCTTCGACACGGCGCTCGCGCGCGCCCGGACGCGCCTCGCGACGGGCGAAGTGAAGGCGGCGGACCTTCCCGTGCCGCGCGGCGCGCCCCTTTCACGGGTCGTCGTGAAGGACGGCGTCACGGTGACGGTCCTGCCCGTCGCGACGATCGACTACGTGAAGGCCGAGGACGACTACGTCCTCCTTCGCTCGGCCGGCCGAAACCATCTCAAGAAGCAGACGCTCGCGAGCCTCGAAGACGCGCTGCCGAAGGAGCGCTTCGTCCGGGTCCACCGCTCGTACCTTCTCAATCTCGACCGCCTCGCGCGCGTGGAACCCTCCGCCACCGGCGCTCCGACGGCCGTGCTGACCGACGGATCGCGCCTGCCGGTGAGCCGCGCGGGAGGGCAGCGGCTGAACGAGCTCCTCGGGCGTTGAGCCGGGCGTCGCGTTAGAGTCGCGAGATGGGATGGCTCTTCGGGAGGGATCGCCCGCCGGAGAAGAGACCGTTGCTCAGGTCCGAGATCCCGCGCGACGGCGACCGCCTCGGTCCCGCGCCGCCGCCGGCGCGCACCGCGCACGCGCCGGGCGTGCGCGTTTACGCGTTCAGCGAAATCCCCTCTCAGAACCTGCTGCGCCTCGACGGCGGATCTGGTGGATTTTTCTTAGAAGGGGAAGAGGGGAGGGGCGGAGCCGCCGCACTGCTCGTCCTCACGGGCGTTGTGCCCCCCGGCGACGTTCTTGTCTGGTCTCCCTCTCTTTCACTCGAAGAAATCTCCAGAACGTCACCTGAACCCCACCGCCACATCAGAAGAGACGACCTGGGCGGGAGAGCGGTCCCCGGCATCACGGGCCTGCGCGCTCTCGCGCGTTTGCCCGAGGCGGGCCTCGCCGTGCTACGGCTCGGCCCGCCGCCCGGGGCGCGGTGGGTGTTCAAGGGCGTGGCGGCGGTCGCCGTCTTCTCGGGGCGCCTCGCCGCGCTCGACGGGGAGGACGTGAAGGAGATCCGAGCGGGCTCTCTCGCCCGAGTGGCCGATCCCACCGCGACCCTCTATCTCGAAGCGGGCAACGACGCGGCCCTCGCCGTCGCGCTGGCCGCCGAGGACTTCGTCGCGGCCCTCGGTTGACGCGCATGGGGACTACAATGGCGCTCCTTTTTTCGGAGGACGCCATGCTCGAGACAAAAGCGGCCCCGCCGGAACGCGGGACCGCGGAAGCCCCTTCGCACGAGATCTCGCCGACGCCCAACCCGAAGGGCGAGATGCTCTGGGAGAGCTCGCCGTCGCGCTACATCGCCAAGGTGAGTCTCGCGACCGGCAAGGAGGTGCTCCGGCCGATCGATCCCGACGACCTGCTCGTCGGCGCCCACCGCGACAAGAACCCAATCGACGTCACCGCGCAATACCTCGCGAGCCGCCTGATCCAGTGGACCGGGAACGAGGACGCCGTCAAGGACGGCCTGAGGAAGGTGAACCTCCTCGGGCTGAAGCTCGCCGAGGCGCTCGGCTCGGCCACGGGCAGCAAGGCCGTCGAGAAGGGCGCCAAGCGCCTCATCGGCGTGACGGACCGGGACGTCTTCTTCAAGTTCCGCGAGGCCTCGCACCTCTCCGAGAAGGAGGTCAAGGCGCGCATCGGGAAGCTCCAGAAGGACGCGCGGGCGCTTCTCCGGGCGCGCGGCCGGAGCCCGCGGCTCCACGTCCTTCTGACCGGCGCGACCGGCTTTCTCGGCAAGGAGCTGCTCGCGCAGGCCGCGAACGACCGCCGCATCGAGCGCCTCGTTTCCGTCGTGCGGCCCGAGAAGATCCGCGACCCGAAGACGAAGGAAGTCGTGAAGGTCCTCTCGCCCGGGCAGCGCGGGGCCATCCTCCTTCGGCGTCTCCACATCGCGGGCGCGAAAGCGAAGAAATTCGTCTTCGTGGACGGAGACATCGAGAAGCCCGATCTCGGAATCGCGCCGCGGGAGCTCAACCGGCTCAGGAAAACGATCACGCACGTCGTTCATTGCGCCGCGAGCGTCTCCTTCGACGACGCGTACGAGAACTCCTTTCGCTCGAACGTGCAGGGCGCGCGCAACGCGCTGCAGTTCGCGCTCGGCCTCCAGGAGGCGCAGGGCTCGAAGTTCATCCAGCATGTCGCCATCGAGACGTCCTACATCCACGGGCGGAAGAAGAGGACCACCGCGCAGGAGAACGCGCTCGTCTTTCCGCGGAACTTCTACAACAACTTCTACGAGCTCACGAAGGCGATGGCCTCGCTCGAGACGGACTACACGCTCGTCGACAAGGGCCTGCGCGTCTCCCAGCTCCTGCCGTCGATCGTCATCGGCCATTCGAAGACGGGCAACAACCGGGGCGACACGAAGGTCGTGAACGCGCCCATCAACGCCTTCGGGCGCTCGAAGGAGGCGATGGACGCCCTGCAGGCGGACGCCGTGGGCCGGGGCAAGGCGTGGCTCATCGGCGCGATCGCCTCGAGCTTCCCCGGTGACGCTTCGGCGGAGCTGAATATCGTGCCCGTGGACCGCGTCGTCCAGGGGATCCTCGCGGCCCTCACGGTGCCGGAGTCGATCGGCGAGCGGATTCACCTCGCGACGGACAACCGCATCCGCTCCGAGGACATCGCCCGCATCACGCGCGAGGAGATCGGCATCGACGTGCGCCTCGCCGACCCCACGCTCTTCCGCAACATCACGCTGCCGATCGTGAAGGCGGCGCTCGAGAGGGGCGGCGAGCCGAAGCTCGCGAACGCGCTGGAGAAGCTCGGCACGATCTTCGGCGGGTACGGCGAATGGGGCCAGCCGATTCACGACGTCGGCAACGACGTGCGCATCCTCGGCCTGCCCGTCAGGCGGCCGAACACGGAGCATGCCTTCCGCATGCTTTGCCGCCACAACAAGTTCGTGCAGGAGTTCGGCAAGGTGCGCGACCTCGACGAGATCTCGCGCCGCGAGTTCCTGTGGGAGAAGGTCCTCTCGGACATCGAGCTCAAGGTCGGCCGCGAGGTCGCGTCCCTCCCGCCCGACGAGTTTCGCCGCTTCCTCACCCAGCGCGTCGAGCTGAAGAGCTTTACGGAGAGGTAGGGGAGCCGAATGGGTTCACGATCTTCACCCCCGTCGACGCCACGTCCTTCACGTTGCGCGTCGCGAGGACGAGGCCGTGGACTTTGGCGGTCGCCGCCATGAGCGCGTCGAGGACCGGGAGCGGGTCCGGCACGTTCATCCGCCCCCACTCCTCGGCCACGCGCCGGTCGACCGGGAGAATGCGGTCCTCGAACCCCTCCGCGAGGCCCGCGAGCCAGCGGTCGAGGGACTGCGCCGACTTCGGGTCGCGACGCCGGATCCGCTCGATCCCGCGGCGGATCTCGCCGACGACGAGGACGCTCAGGAAGAGCTCGCCCGATTCGAGCCCCGCGAACCAGGCTGCGACCTTCCGGTCGGCGCGCGGGCCCTTTCGCAGCTCCGAGACGACGTTCGTGTCGAGGAGGAACTTCACAGGCTGAGGCGCCGGCCCCGGTCGCGCCGCCGCGCGAAGTCCGCGTCCGTCCCGCCCGGCGGCATCGCGAGGAGCCACTCCTTCAGTGTGCCGCGCGGGCCGCGGGGGAGCAGGGTCTCCTCGAGGATGCGCCGGTGCTCGGCCTCGGCGGAGCGGCCGTGCCGGGCAGCGCGCACCCTCAGCGAGCGTACGACGGCCTCCGGAAGATCGCGCACGAGAAGCTGGGCCATCCCCACCTCCGGACGCATGATATCACTGATATCATCGCCGCGATCCGGCGCTGCCCGGCCGAGGGAACCTCGGTGACGTTCAGAGAAGTCTCTAGACGGCCCTGTATCGCGACGCGAGGAGGCCCGTCGCGAGGGAGAGGTCGAGGTCGGCGACGAGGAGCCCCTCTTCGCCGTATGGGAAATGTGCGAGGAGAGTGCCGTCGGGGTTGACGATGGCCGACGTCGTCGCCGAGCCCGCGGCCGCGTAGTTCACGGACGCCAAGAAGCACGTGTTCTCCGCCGCACGACAGAGGAGTGCCTTCTCGTGGAAAGTGTTCGCGGGATCCGCGAAAGTCTTCGGCGCGTAGCCGCCTGGTCCGCCCAGCTCGAGATGCGGGTGAAAGACGACTTGTGCGCCGTTCCGCGCCGCGAAGCGGACGGTCTCGGGGTATCGCCAGCCTTCGTGGCAGATCACGACGCCGAACGTGAGCGCCCCCACGGTGAAGACGCGGCGCGACGTGCCGGGCGTGTAGATCCCGTCCTCGGACGGGTCGAGCTGCACCTTGTCCTGGTATCCCAGACGCGACCCGTCTGCGCCGACGACCAACACCGTTGCGAGAAGCGCGTTTTCTTCCAGCCGTTCCGTCCCGAGAACGACGGCGACCCGCGCCTTCGCGGCCGCGGCGGCGACGCGCGTCACAGCCCGATCGAGAAAGACCGGGTCGGGTGGAGGCGGCACCTTGCCGAGCCCGCGATAGCCCGGGACATAGCACTCCGGGAAGCAGACGACCGCCGCGCCCTGCTCCGACGCGCGCGCGATGGTTTCTTCCGCAATCTGCACCGACTGCTCCGGCGTCGCCGGGTACCTCACGTTCGCGAGCGCGATGCGCACGGCCTGCGTCACGGCAGCGCGAGCAGGTAGTCCGACATCGCCGCAAGCTCGGCGTCGGGCAGGTACTTGAACGGCGGCATCTTCGAGCCGGGCACGAGCTTCTTAGGCTCCTTGAAGTGCGCGACGAGCCAGTCCTTGTCGCGCTTGCCAACGAGGTGCGCGAGGACGGGCCCGCGCCGGCCGCCCTCGCCGTAGAGCTGGTGGCAGCGCCGGCAGTCCTCGCGGTCGATCGCCGCGCCGCCCGCGCGGATCGGTTCGGGCAGCGCGGACAGCCTCGCGCCGTCCTTTCCCAGCGCCTCCACGTACGCGAGGAGCGACGGCAGGTCCAGGTCGGGGCTTTCACCGTCCTCCTCCGCGACGGCCGGCTTCTCGCTCTTCTCCTTCAGGTGCGCGGCGAGGGCGTCGCCGTGGAGGGCGTACGGGCGCGCGGCGAGAGCGACCGCGCTCGCCGGCGCGCCCGCCCCCGGCCGGCCTTCCGCCCCATGGCACGACGCGCAGCCGCGCCTCTCGTACGACGCGAGGCCGCCGAGAAGGCGCGGGTCCGGCGGCGGCTGCGAGGCCGGGTCGAGGCCGGAGGGGCGGCCTTTCGGCGAGTCGAGAGATCCGAGATAGAGAAGCCCGAGCAGCAGCGCCGCCGCTGCACCGCCCGCCACGAGGATGAGCCGGCGATCGCGGGGCCGGCGGGAGGGGCCGCGGTCGAGCCATGGGACGAGCGCGAGAAGGAGCATCGAGACCCCCGGGAGGACCGCGGTGCCGATCGGCTCGAGCGGGCCCTTGAAATACTTCAGGAGCTGGAAGAGCGGGAGGAAGTACCACTCGGGGCGGGGCACGTATGACGTGTCCGTCGGATCGGCGAGCCTCTCGAGAGGCGCCGCGTGCCGGGCGGCGAGCCAGAAGAGCGCGAGGACGACGGCGAGGCCCACGACGCCGTCCCGCGCGGCCTGATACGGGAAGAACGGCTCCCGCGGGTCGGGCTCGGTCGTCGGCCCCGCGTGAGAGTGGCGGCGCAGAAGGAGGAGATGGGCGCCGACGAGCGCGAACGCGAGAAGCGGCAGCAGCACCACGTGGAGCGCGTAAAAGCGCGTCAGCGTCGCCGCGCCTACGGCGGGCCCGCCGGCCATGAGGCGCGACGCCGCTGGCCCGAAAAAGGGAAGCGCCGCCGGCACCTTCGTGCCGACGACCGTCGCCCAATAGGCCTTCTGGTCCCACGGGAGCAGGTAGCCCGTGAAGCCGAAGCCGAGGACGAGCATGAGGAGCGCGAGACCGACGAGCCAGTTCAGCTCGCGGGGCTTTCGGTACGCGCCGAAAATGAACGTGCGGGCCATGTGGAGGGCGACGAGGACGACCATCGCCGAGGCTCCCCAGTGATGGAGGCCGCGCACGATCGCCCCCGCCGGAAGTCGCGTCTGGATCGCCTTCACGCTCTCCCACGCGTGGTCCGGCGTTGGAGCGTACGCGAGCGCGAGCGCGAGGCCCGATGCGAACTGGACGAGGAACGCGACGAGCGCCGCCGAGCCCAGCGTGAAAAGCCACGCGCGCCGGACGGAGACAGGCTCGTCGGCGAATGCGCGCCAGAGCGAGGAGAAGCCGCCCCGCGACTCGAGAAACCCGAGGATTCTCTTCACGCGTCGAGCGCCGCCGCGTCGAGCTGCATGCGCCCGCCCGAGACGACGAGCGGCAGGCGGGCGAGCGGCTTCGGGGGCGGCCCGGCCAGCACGGCACCCGAGGGCCCGTACACGCCGCCGTGACAGGGGCACAGGAATGCGCTTCGCGCGGCGTTCCAGGAGACGCCGCAGCCGAGGTGGCTGCACGTGGTCGAGAGCGCCGCGAGGCCTGACGCGGCGCCGGTGTCTCGCACGATCGCGAATCGCTCCTTCACGCGGCGCGTCATGTAGCCGTCCTCGACCGTCCGCTCCACGAGGACCTCTTCCGGCCCGGACGTTCCGGCGCGCAGCGCCTCGAAGGCCGAGGCCGGGCCGAGATCGAGGAGGACGGGCTCACGCGCGGCGCTCCGGCGAAGCGGCCCGAGGACGAAGGCGAGCGCGGCCCCGGCGACCGAGGAGGCCGCCGCAAAGGCGGTCCCGATCGCCGTGACGAGAAAGGTCCTTCGGGTCGCCATGGCTCGATCCTCCGTCGAGAAAAGAGACTCCGTCTCGGAAAGGATATTCCAGGCGGCCCGGGACGAGACTACTTTGGCTTGGCGAGCTTGAACTGCGCCGTCCCCAGGAACCGTGCGTCTTCCTTCCCCGCCTCGACCAGGGACATCTCGAGCTCGAAGTCGCCGATCGGCCAGCCCTTCGAGTCGGCTTTGAAGGACACGGCCGGCTTTTCCGGCACGAGCGGCGCTTCCTGGCGGGAGACCGGCTTCTTGTCCGGGAGGACGGTCCACGCGACCCGGACCTTCGATCCCGGAGGAGCGTTCGGAACCTCGAACGAAACGCAGACCGGCTCTCCCGGCTTGAAGACGCTCCCCTCGACGCCGACGATGCCATCGGGACCGGACGACGAGCCGAGGCGGAAGTTCGACATGTAGGGGACCTTCGGCGCCTCCGCGACCGCCGCCGGCCTCGCGGAGGCTGCGGCCGGCTTCCCCGCGCCAGCGGGGCCGCTCTGGTCGGGCGCTTCGGGCTTCTTCCCGCCGCAACCCAGAGAAAGAACGCACAGAGCAACCGGAAGACAGCGCCACTTGTCCGTCATCTTCGTACTCCTCGCTCCCGCCCGTATCCTACGCCCGTGTGTCTCGCCTACCACCTCTGGAAAATGGGGTGGTCGACGAGAGGGGGCCGGTCGGAGGGCCCGAAGTCTTCGGGCTTGCACGGCGCCGAGGCGCCCGCACCTCGCGGCGGCCGGAGTGCGGACGGCGGAACGACCGACGTTTCTCCGCCCGGCGGGGTCCATGTCCATTCGAGCCTCGCGGGCTGGACCGATCCCTCGAAGGAGAGCTCGACCGCGTGCTCGCCGGCGCCGAGCGCGACGCTCGCCCCTACGGTCTTCTCTCGCGACTCCGTCCTGAGAACGGCCCTCCCGTCGATCCTCAGCTCGGCCGACCCCGACGCGAGGAGCCCCATCGCGTACTCTCCCGGCGCCTCCGCGACGAGCGACCCCCTCCACACGGCGCGGTAGGGCTCGCCTCCGAACTGCAGCTCGTCGGAGAGATCTCCGGTCGCGAGCGTCCCGTCGAGCCGCTCCTGCCTTCGCCCGCCGCGAAACGTCACGACGCCAAAAAGCCCGCCCGGGGGCGCGGCGAGAGGCCTCAGCATCGCGGGCCAGAGCGCCTGAAAGGCCGGCGCCGCTCCGGTGTTCGCCGGCGCCCACGGCGGGGCCCACAGGAGAAGCGCCGGCGCCCCTTCGCGCGCGGGCGCGCCTTCCAGCTCGACGAAGTGATCGCCGCGCGCGAGGCACGCGGACGTCACGGCGGCGGGGTCGCGAGCGGCGATCCGCAGGATCTCGCGCCCGTCGATGGCGAGCCGGGCCGGACCAGGGCCGACGCGGAACGCGTAGTTGCCGAAGCGCGGCACGCGCATCGCCGCCGTCCACCGGAGCGCCGAGCCCGGGCGCGCCCCCGGGCCGGGGTCTCCAAGACCAGGGACGCGGAGCGAGGTACCGTCCGCGAGGTGCGCGAGCGCGCCCTGCGCCGCGTGCCACGCGGCTCGCGAAACGCGATAGACGTCGAAGATCCACTGGCCCGGCGGAGGCGGGACACGGTGAAGACTCCCGCCGGGGTAGATCGCTTCGACGAGGTGCCGATACTCCTCCTGTCCGGGGTAGAAGAGGAACGCGAGATCGCGGTTCGCGGGCAGCGTCAGCGGAAGGTAGAAGCCGGGAGACAGGATTCCGGCGCGAAATGAGTCGGGCGCGAGGTGATAGACCCAGCCCGAGTTGACCATGTGGAAGTGGGGACCGAGGCTCACGACCCAGGCGTCGCGCCCCTCCTTGGCGACCGCGCCTCCCTCGAGCCGCGTGTGGGCCCACGCGTCGAGCTTCGCGTACTCCCCGAAGTAGAACACCAGCTCCCGCACCGAAAGCGCGAGCGCCGCCGCCGCCACGAGCGCGGCGACCGCGGCGCGGCCCGCGCGGGTCTTCGCGGGCGCGGCGAAACGGCGCGCCCCCTCGTCGAGGACGAGCGCGGCAAAAAGCGCCAGGGCGGGCACGGCCGTCGCCATCCGGTGCAGGTTCGGCGTTTCGACGGTGACGACGACGCCGACGAAGCCGGTCCAGAACCATGCCGCGAGGAGTGCGAGTCTCGGATCACGCACGCGCCAGAGGCTCGCGAAGAGCCCGGTGACCGTCAGCGCCGAGAGAATGGGAGGCAGGATCGGCTTTCCCGTCGGCCAGAAGAAATTGCCGTCCGGAAAGCGGTTGAAGATCCCGATCGACCGCTCGAGCTGCGCGAGGAGAAGGCGGGGCGTCGACCACTCGGGGTGGACGTACGACAAGCGCGACAGGTTCGAGTTGACGAAGACGCTCGTCTCCCGCGCGCGGACGACGAACCAGTCCGGGTTGACCCACGCCCGATAGAGGAACGGCGCGCTGATGACGAGCGCCGCGAATGCCCCGAGGAGCGCTCCCGCGAGGATCCTCTTCCGCGTTCCGCGGGGAGCGGTCGCGAGGAGCGCGCCCACGAAAAGGAGGGCGAAGACGCTCCACAGGCGCCCGGTCGGATAGAAATACAGCGAGAAGCCCCCCGCGAGGCCGGCGAGGATCCAGGCCCACGCGCGGCCGCCGCGCGCCGCCTCGAGAAACAGAAGCGCGCTCGCCGCCCATAGCGTGGCGGTGGGGCCAGCGCAAGTCGTCTCCCGCGAGAACTGCAGCGCCGGTCCCAGGGAGGCCAGGAGGAGTCCCGCGAGAAGGCCGGCCCGCCGACCGAAATGCCGCACGCCGAGCCACAGGACGAGGCCGACGGTGGCGATCCCCACGAGAGCTCCGAACGTCCGGGCCCCGGCCACGGTCTCGCCCGCGAACCCCATGACCGCCGCGAGGAGCCGGAAGTACACCATGCTGATGTGGTACCAGCCGACCCCGAAGAGAGGAGTCTCGTCGTGGCCGCGGAGGATGGAGAGAGACACGGCGGCCTGATCGCCTTCGTCCGCATTGATGCCGAAGGGAATCCGGTCGAGCGCCGGGAGACGAGTCGCGGCCGCGAGGCAGAGGATCAGGACGACGGCCGACCCGAAGAGGACGCGCCGGCTTCGGCTCTCGAGAGGCGGCGCGGCGTCCCAGCGCGGCGAGAGGGCCGTGAGCTCGCTCCCGAGAAAGCCGGCCGCCGCCACCAGGAGGATGGCCGCCATCCACGGGGCTTCGCCCCCCACGTCGTCTCCCCGGGCGGAGAGCCGCAGGCACCAGACGATCGACGTGATCGCTCCCGCCCCGGCTGCGGCGAACGCGAGAAGCCGCGCCGTGCCGGGCCGCCGCACCGGCGAAACCACCGCGGGCGGTGCCGGCCTCGGCCACGCGCCCCACGCGAAGAGCGCCGACGCGGCGAGCTGCGCCGCGATTCCCACCCACACGGCGCGCTCCGCCCGGATGAGCGCCTCCCCGAGAAGCGCGAGGCCGACGGCCGCGAACGTGAATGCCCGGAGCGGCGCCCCCTTCCCGCCCGAGACTCCCGCGCTTCTCATACGCTAGCGGCCCGGCGGCGGAATCAGCTTTTCGGAGTCCAGGAAGTCCACCGTCTGCCTCGCCAGGACCGCGTACCCTTTCGGCGTGTAGTGGCAGTGATCGTAGAAGAGCTTCTCGCCGTTCGACTGCCAGGTCCGCCGCAAGATGGGAAGGGGGTCGTCGAACGGAATGTGAAGCCGCGCGCACATCCCGCGGCAGCTCTCCTGCGGCTCGAAATTCTGGACGGTTCCCATCACCTGGATGTGCACGGGAAAGAGCACGACGGCGAGGCGGGCCTCCCGCGCGCTCACCGCGTCGCGCAGCGCGGCGGTGATCGTCTCGATGATGTTCCACGCCTTCGGATTCCAGCCGAGACCGAAATCCATATAGGCGTTGTAGATCTCGAAGTCGAATCCGTCGCGCGTTCCGAACATGTCGCCGGGCTGAAGTTTCCGCCCGGCGCGAAACGTCTCACGCCAGTTCGGGTCGAGCGCTCCGGGAAGCGCCTGCCGGAAGAAGCGCGCGTCGAGAAGCTTGAAGCGATCCGCCAGCCACGTGAAGAAGCGGCTCTTTGCCCAGGGTTCCGGAAGCCTCTTCGTGAAGAAAAGCCCCCCCGTCTGCGCGTCGTTGAGGTACATCCCCACGAGGACGAGGTCCGGCTTCACGCGCTCCCCGATATCCCGGAAAAGCGCGAGCTCCTCCGCCGTGCCGGCTCCGGGCAGGCCCGCGTTGACGAACCGGACCGTCTTCCCCCTCCCGGCGGTGAGGGACTCCATCTGCCGGGTCCACGTCTCGCTCTCGAGGACGAAGTCGCCGAACGTGATCGAGTCCCCGAGCACGAGCACGCGGAACTCGTCGGGAGCCTTCGGAGAGAGCTCGACGTACCGAAGCCCGAGGGAGTTGACCTCGATGACGATGTCGCGTCCGTTCAGGACGTGATTGTGGATCTCGCCGCGCGTGTTCGGGCGGAGCCTCACGCCGTGGGGCCCGCCGAAAAGGACGACCGAGTCGATCGACTTCTCCGCCACCGTGTCGAGCCGCGCGAAGCCGCCCGGCGCCTCGTACGTCTCCTGTTTCTCCCGGACTTTCACGGTCTGGGGTGCCGGGAGAAGGAGGCGCGCTCCGACCTCGCAAACGACGAGGAAAACGAGGACGGAGCCAGCCAGGAGCCCCACGTTCGCCAGAACGCGGCTGAACCGGGGGGAGGACGAGCCCGTTGCCGGGAGAATGACGGCCGCAGGATATCATCCGGTCAGCCCCCGGGGAACGCCAGGCGCGATCGCCCATGCCCATTCGGCCCTCTTCCGAGAGCCTCTCGACCGCCGGATCGATGCGCGAAGCCGCGCCGGAGAGTCCGGCGGCGGCACGGAGCTGCCCGTTCTGCGGAGGGAAGCCGCTCCGCGTGCTGTTCGCCGTGCGAGACGGTTTTTCGATCGCCGACTGCCCGGACTGCCGCGTGGCTTCGACCGTCCCGCCCGTTCCACCAGACGAAATCGGCCGCTACTATCCTCCGCTGTATTACGGTGAGAAGAACCGACGCTTCCATCCGCTGCTCGAGCGGCTGGTCGCCTTCTTCCGGTGGCGCCGCGTCCGCCGAATCGAACGTTATGTCCCCCGCGGGCGGATCCTCGACGTGGGGACCGGTCGCGGGGTCCTCCCCGGCCTCATGCGCGAGCGCGGCTGGGATGCGCGTGGAACGGAGATCTCCGAAGTCGCGGCCCGAAATGCCCTCGATTTGGGTCTTCCGGTTTTCGTCGGGGATTTCCTCGAAGCTCCGTATCCGTCAGCCTCGTTCGACGTCGTCGTTCTTTGGCACGTTCTGGAGCACATCCGCGACGGCCACGCGGCTCTTGGGAAGTGCCGTGAGCTCGTCCGTCCCGGCGGGCTCCTCGTGATCGCCGTGCCGAATCTCGAGAGCCTGCAGGCGGCGCTGACCCGCCGGCATTGGTTCCATCTCGACGTGCCGCGCCATTACTTCCACTTCCGCCTCTCCTCCCTCCGGCGCCTCCTCCTCGAGCATGGCTTCCGCACGGTCGAGACCGCGCACTTCTCGGTCGAGCAGAACCCATACGGCTGGATCCAGAGCCTGCTGAACGCTCTCGGCTTCCGATACAACCTGCTCTATGACCTCCTGAAGACGGCGTCGGCGCGCGAGACTCACCCCGCGCGATCTCACCCCCTCCAGACGCTTTTTTCGCTCGCGGCCCTCGTCCCGGTCGTGCCGCTCAGCTTTCTCCTGTTCGGCGTGGAAACGCTCCTCAGGCGAGGCGGCACGATCGAGCTTTACGCGATCCGGGAGAGCTGACCAGTCCGATGACACGCGCGAAGCCCGAAAGCCGTGCCGCCCTTCTTCGGAGAGCCGCCGCGGCCCTCGCCCTCGCCGTCTCGATCGCGGCGGTCGGTCCGGCGCGGCTTTCCCCGCCGATCCTCGTCCTCTGCCTCGCGGCAGCCGCCCTCCTCGTGGCGGCCGGCGCCGGCCTCTCGCTGCCGCGCGCGCCCGAGGCGCTCGAGGCGCCTTCCGCTGGCCGTCGAGCACTTCTCGTCGCCCTCGTCGGGTCGCTCATCGGGGGCGCGCTCCTCCTCGCCGCTCTCCGGCGGTTTGCGGCGAGTGAGAGCATCTCGCGCGCGGGCTGGGGGCTTTTCCTCCTCGCTCTCGTGGCGGCGGGCGCGTCGTTCTTTCTCTCGAGGGGCGCCCCGGCCACCGAGAAGGAACGCGTCCGGGCCTGGGAGCTTGGAACCCTCCTCGTCGTCCTCGCGGTGGGGGCGGCATTCCGGCTCCACGAGCTCCGAGTGTTGCCGTACGGTGTCTGGTTCGACGAGGCAGAGAACACGCTCGTCGCAAGGCGGATCCTGCAGGAGCCTGGCTACCGGCCGGTGTTCATTGCCGACGCTTCCAAGATGCCCGCGCTCCCCTTCTACGTCTTCGCGCCATTCGTGAAGGCGTTCCCCGATCGGGCGCTCGGCGTACGCGTCGCGATGACGGCAGCCGGCCTCCTGGCGCTCGTCGCGACATGGCTCCTGGGCCGGGAGCTCTTCGGGAGCGAAGCGGGGCTCCTCGCGTCCGGCTTCCTCGCGGTGAGCCGCTGGCACGTCGGCTTCAGCCGTTTCGGGGTCGCGAACGTCCTGACGACGGTCGTCGCTCCGCTCGTCCTCTTCCTCCTCCTCAGGAGCCAGCGGCGAAGGAGTCCTCGCGGCGCGGTCCTGGCGGGGCTCACGCTCGGGCTTGGGATCCAGCTCTACTATTCGACGATCGCGCTGCCCGCGATCATGGCGGTCTGGTTCGCCGGACGGTGGCTGGCGCGGGAGCGAAGGCTCCTCGCGGCGGCGGGCCTCCTCTCGCTCACGCTCGCGTCGGCCGCATTCGCCTACGCCCCGCTCTGGCAATTCGCGCGTCAGAATCCGGACCAGTTCTCGGAGCGGTTCCGCTCGACCGTCGCGCTGCACGTCGGCTCGTACGGGGAGCTCGCCCGACTCCTCGTGAAGCCTTCTCCGGAGAGGCTTCATGCGGTCGAGGTCCTCCGCGAGAGCCTCGCGCGCCACGCGAGGATGTTCCACTACGTCGGGGACGGCAACGGCCGGCACAACCTTCCGCAGGCGCCGATGCTCGAGGCTTCGACAGGAGTTCTCTTCGGGATCGGACTCATCCTCTGCCTCCTGAATTTCCGCGACCCGCGCGCCCTCCTGCTCCTCCTCTCATTCGGCGCCTTCCTCGCGGCCGGCGTCCTTTCCGTCGACTTCGAGGCGCCTCAGGCCGCCCGGACGCTCGGCCTTTTGCCCTTCGCGTGCCTCATGGCCGCTCTGCCTCTTGCCAGGACATGGGAGGCGCTCGGGAGCTCGCGCGCCGTCGCGTTGCGCCCGGGCCTCGCCGCGCTCGCGATCGGTTTCGTCGCATGGGCCGGGGTCGATTCCTGGCGGGTCTTCTTTCACGAGCTGCCGTTCGACGGGGGCGCCTTCGCCTCCTGGTCGACGCAGGAGACGAAGATCGCCGACGTGATCGCGGCCGAAGGAGACGGCGCGGCGCTGTTCGTCCCCCCGCAGATGCTCGGGTCGCCGACGATCCGCCTCATCGCGCGGTCGCCCCGGACGGACCCGTTTCTCTCCGAACTGGACCTCCCGCTCGAGACGGGAGGGAGGCGCGCGCTCGTGTTCGTCACGGGCGAAGACCCCGGAGCCTCCGAGCGCCTCGCCCGCCTCTACCCGCAGGCGACGTTCGAGACGTTCGGCCTGCCCGCGGCGCCCGGCCGCGCTCCCGGCGAGTCGATCCTGACCACCGTCCGTATCGCCGCCGCCTCCATCGAGGAGCTCCGCGGGTGGACGACGACGCTCGTAGGATCCTCTGGCGAGGAGGCGTCTCGCAGCCCCGAAAGCGTCTGGGACTGGTCCAAGGCGGCTTTCCGCCCCCCGTTCACGGCGCACGTGCGCGGGCGCCTCCTCGTCCGGCGCGACGGCCCGTACACCCTCGTCCTTTCGGGCGGCGAAAAGGCCACCCTCCGGATCGACGGCGGCACTCTCGCCGCTCCCGGAATGCCGCGAGAGCTCGTCGTCGACCTCGCTCGCGGGATGCACGATTTCGCCCTCGACGTCCCGGTGTCGCATCCCGCCGTCACGTCGCTGAAGTGGGCGTTTGCCGGCGCCGAGCCGGCGCCGATCCCCTCCTCGGCGATGGTCTCCCCGCTCTTCGCCTTCGGCGGCCTCCTGGGAAGCTACTACCACGGCCTCGACGCGAGCGGGCCGCCCGCGCTCCGACGGATCGACCCGGGCGTCGCGTTCTATTTCCACGAGCTGCCGGTCGACCGTCCGTTCTCGGTCCGCTGGACCGGCACGTTGTTGGTGCCCGAGGAGGGAGACTATGCGTTCTCCACGAAGTCGATCGACGGCTCGACGGTCGCGCTCGACGGGCGGGAGCTCGTCCGCAACCCCGGGGCGCTCGCCCATACCGAAGGCATCATTCGCCTCGGCGAGGGGCCCCACGCGATCGAGGTGACGCTCCAGAACCGGAGCGAGTACGCACAGATCTACCTCTCCTGGATCCGGCCGAACCGCACGCGCGAGATCGTGCCGGCCGAGGTCCTGCGGCCGCCTCCCCTCGCTCCCTACCCGGCGGGAACCGTCCCCCCGCGCCCGAAGAGCAACTGAAGCGGTATCTTGAGCGAAATGGCTCCGTCACGTCCCGCGGGACCTTTCCTGTCGCCGCGGGCGTTTCGCGGACTCCTGCTCCTTCTCGCACTCTTCGCCCTCGCCATTCGGCTGGTCGGCCTCGACTTCGACCAGAACCACTTCTTTCATCCGGACGAACGCGCGATCGGCGACGCGATTCTCAAGCTCTCGTTTCATCCGCTCCAGCTCAACCCGCACTTCTTCGCGTACGGTTCGCTGCCCTTCTACCTGACGAAGGGTGTGTCGTCGCTTCTCGCGAGCCTTTCGGGCCGCGGCTGGTTCGCGTCCTACGACGGCGTCGTCCATGTCGGCCGTTTCCTGTCGGCGCTCGCGGGCGCGCTGACCGTTCTTCTCGTCGCCGCCGTGGGCCGCCGCCTCTATGGACAGAAGGCGGGGCTCCTCGCCGGACTTCTCCTCGCCCTCGCGGTGCTCCACGTCCAGACCTCGCACTTCGCGTCCACGGACGTGACGCTCACGCTCTTCGTCCTCCTCTCGCTCGCCGCCTCCGGCCGGCTCGCGCGCCGGGGGCGCGTCCGCGACGCCCTTCTCGCCGGCGCGCTCACCGGTCTCGCGCTCGCGACGAAGGCGAGCGCCGCGCCGCTCCTCCTCCCGATGGCGGTCGCCGTCTTCCTCGCGTGCCGTCCGGCGCGCGCCTTCCGAAGGGGAGCCCTTCTCCTCGCGGCAGGCGGCGCCGCGGTCGTCACCGCGTTCTTCCTCGGCGAGCCGTACGCGTTCCTCACCTTCCACGAATTCTGGCGGTCCCTCTCGGAACAGGGCGCGATGGTCCGGCACGCGGGCCTCATGCCGTATACGAATCAGTACGTCGGCACGCCGAACTTCCTCTACGAAGCCCGCGAGATCGTGCTCTGGGGCCTCGGGACGCTCTTCGGCCTCGCGGCGCTCTGGGCCGCCGGTCGTCGCCTCGTCCTCTTCCGAAAGCTCTCGGACGTGGAATGGTTGTTCGTCTCCTTCTTCGTGCCGTACGTTCTCCTGACGTGCACGTTCGACGTGAAGTTTCCACGCTACCTCCTGCCGATCTACCCGCTCCTCGCGCTCTGGACGGCCGCTTTTCTCACGGAGAAGGCCGAGCGCGGGCGCGCGGGACGCGTCCTCAGGGCTGCCGTCGTCGGCGGCACTGCGGTGTGGGCCCTCGTGTTCGCGTCGATCTACACGCGCCCGCACAGCTTCGTCACGGCGTCGCTCTGGTTCCACGGCCACGTTCCCGACGGAGCGCACGTCCTCGAGCAGGACTGGGACGAGGGGTTCCCGTTCAGTTTTCCCGGCCGCCCGGCCGAGCGCTACAGGATCGTCACGTTCGGCTTCTATGAACCCGACTCCCCCGGCAAGATGGCGAAGCTCGCGAAAGAGCTCGCGGGCACGGACTGGGTCGTCCTTCAGACCAAGCGCCTGTACGGCGCCGTCACGCGCGCGCCCGAGAAGTTTCCGCTCACGAACCGGGCCTTCCGACTCCTGTTCGCGGGCGACCTCGGCTACACGCTGGCGCAGGAATTCGCGTCGCGCCCGTCCTTCCTGGGAATACAGGTGCCTGACGAGCTCGCCGACGAGTCGCTCACCGTTTACGACCACCCGAAGGTGCTGCTCTTCGAGAACACGAAGCGGCTCTCCGAGGGCACGCTCGAGAAGGCTCTCCTGTCGGCCACGCCGTCGAAGACCCTGACGCGCGACGACCTCCTCCTCGCGCGCCCGTCCGGGACGGCGGCCACCCCCGTGGAGCCCGGCCCCGGTGTCCCGGCGCAGCGCTCGTCGGCCGTGGCCCTTCTGCTCTTCGCCGCATGGCTCGAGGCCGTCTCTCTCGCGGGAGCGGGTCTCCTCGCCGTCCTGCTTCCGGCGCGGCCCGGGCGCCACGCCCTCGGGCGCGTCACCGGGGTCCTCCTCTTCGCGTTCCTGCCGTGGCTCCTCGTCTCGTGGCGCTGGGCACCCTTCACGCGAGGCCTTCTTCTCGCCACGACGGCGGCCCTCCTCGCGGCCGGGTTCCTCTGCCGCCGCCTCGCGGGCGCCACGGCGCCCGCGCCCGAGCGCCGGAAGACGGCTCTCGTGTTCTGGGGGACGTTTCTCTTCTTCCTCGCCGTGCGCGCGCTGAACCCCGAGATCTATTCGGGCGAGAAGCCGATGGACTTCTCGTTCCTGAACACGCTCACGCGGGCCACGGAGCTTCCGCCGCCGGAGCCGTGGCTCGCCGGCACGTCCCTGTCGTACACGTATTTCGGTCATTTCCTCGCGGCGGCCGCCGGCAAGCTCCTCGGCATCCATCCGGGCGTCCTGTTCAATCTCGCGATCGCGATGACCGCCGCCCTTTCGGCCTCCGCGCTCCTCGCCGCCGGCGCCGCGCTCGGTGGGCGCCTGCGCACTGGCGCGGTCGCGGTTCTCCTCGCGCTCTTCGTGGCGCCCCCCTCCGGACCGCGAACCGCGTTCGATTTCCAGTTCCATCAGGCGGGCCGCCCCCTCGACTGGCACTACTTCTGGGCGACGTCGCGCGTCATCCCGCCAAACGCGATCAACGAATACCCGTTCTGGAGCTTCCTTTACGCGGACCTGCACGCGCACGTCCTCGCTCTGCCCTTCACCGCGGCCTTCGCCGCGGTTCTTCTCCTCTTCGTGACGCGGGACCGCGATGCCCCGCTCGCCCGGCGCCAGGCGGCGGCTCTCGTCGCGCTCTCAGGCCTCTTCTTCGGCGCGCTGCAGATCACGAACGGATGGTCGACGCCCGTGTACGCGTGCCTTCTTCTGTTCCTGCCCGGCGTCCTCTGGCTCGGGACGCGGGCGCCGGGATTCGCCGCCCCCGCCTTCGCGCTCGCGAGGGACGTCGTCCTGCCGGCGGCGGGAGTCGCCTTCTCCGCCGCCCTCCTCGCGCGCCCTTTCTGGGCGCGCTTCTCGCCGCCCCCGCGGAACTGGGGCCGCGAGGTCGGTCCGTGGGCGCGGCCGTGGGATTTCTTCAACGTCTGGGCTTTCTTCCTCGCGCTGCTCGTGCCCCTCGCGTTCGTGGCCTGGAGGACAGGCACCGTGCCCCGCGGGAGGGTCGCGCGCGCGTTCCTGCTCCTCGCGGCGCTCGCGCTCCCGCTGTCGCTCGTTTCCTTCTCGCTCCATCCGCCGCGGCTCGGCCAGGCGCCGTCGGTCGGCGTCTTCACCGCCGCCGCAGGTCTCATCGCTCTCGGGGCCGCGCTCAGGCGCGCGACGGACGCCCGCCTCCGCCCGGCGCTCGCCCTGGCCGCGTTCGGCTTCGCGGTGCTGACGGGCTGCGAGCTCGTCTTCGTGTGGGACCGGATGAACACGGTCTTCAAGTTCCACTTCGAGACGTGGCTTCTCTTCTCCATCGCGGGAGCCCTGGCGTGGGAGGCGTTCCGCTCCTCGAAAAGCCTCGCGTGGCGCCTCGCGGTCGGCGTCACGGGATTGGCCGCCCTGTTCACGACCGTCACGGCCCTCACCGGTTTCCTGCGCCTCGACCGCGGCGGCTGGCCGCGCCGGACGCTCGATGGAACGGCGTATCTCGAGAAGCAGAACCCGGGCGACCGCGGCGCGATCGAGTGGATCAACGCGAACGTGCGCGGGCTGCCCGTGCTCCTCGAAGCGCAGGGGCCCGCGTACCAGGAGTTCACGCGCCTTTCCATGAACACCGGCCTGCCCACGGTGCTCGGCTGGGAGTACCACACGTTCCAGCGCGGGCACAGCCAGGCCGAGATCGACCGCCGGAAAGAAGAGGTCGCGGCGGCGTATACCTCGGGCGACGAGGCGCTCGTCGCACGGATGCTGGGCCGGTACCACGTGGCGCTCGTCGCCGTCGGGAATCTCGAGCGCCGGACGTACGCAGGCGGGAATCTCGCGCGGTTCGAGAAGTGGACGGATCTCCTGACCCCCGTCTACCGGAATCCGGAGGTCGTCCTCTTCGCGGTGAAGGGCGCCTTCGCGCCCGGCGACGCGGCGGCCCCCGTACGCGTGGAGGAGCTGCCCGCGCCGACGCGGAAGGAGGGAGCGCCTCCTCCCGTCCAGGCCGACGGCGGCGTCCGCCAGCCTCGCGGCGCCGCTTCGGACCGCTCGGGCCGCGTCTGGGTCGCGGACTTCGGAAACCAGAGGATCCAGGCCTTCGAGGACGGAGGTCAACACGCGCTCACGATTGGGACGCGCGGCAGCGGGCCCGGACAGTTCAACGACCCGTGCGGCATCGCCGTCGGCCCGTCGGGCCTCGTCTTCGTGGCCGACACGTGGAACGGCCGCGTGCAGGTCTTCGACGATAAGGGGAGCTGGCTGCGCGAATGGGGCGGCGCCTTCTTCGGCCCGCGCGGCATCGCCGTGGACGGGGGCGGCACGGTCTTCGTCGCGGATACCGGGAACGGCCGCGTCGTGCGCTTCGACGGCTTCGGGCACGAGGAGGCCGAATGGGGCAAGGCGAACGGTCCCGGCAAGCTCGCCGACCCGCAGGGCCTCGCCGCCGGCAAGGACGGCCGGGTGTACGTCGCCGACAACGGCAACGGGCGCCTCGCCGTCTTCGACCGCAATGGCGGCTTCGTGCGCGCGTTCGAGGTGCCCGGCTGGGGGCGCGCGCCCTTCTCCGAGCCGTATGTCGCCCTCGACTCCGCCGGCCTCCTGTGGGTGTCGGTGCCCCTCGCGGGCGAGGTGCGCGCCTACACGCCGGAGGGCCGCCTCGTGACGACGCTGAGGGGGAAGGACCAGCCGGAGGGCCACAGGTTCGAAAAGCCCTCGGGCCTCGCTCTCCTCCCGAAGGGGCGCCTCTTCGTGGCGGACCTCGAGGGGCGGTTCGTCATCGTGACAATTCCGAAGTAGAACAGCCGGAAACAGGATCTCGCCCATCGCGATTCGCCTGACAATAGAATGCCCTCGGCGCGCCCGTCGGAGATCCGGGACGAACGCCGCGCGCCGAGGGACGAAACGCCGGACTTCATGGACGGGATGAACGCGGAATTCACTCCCGCGTGGTGGCTGAGGAACCGGCACGCGCAGACGGTCTGGGGGCGGCTCGCGCGAGAGCGCGCGCTCCTGCCCCTCCGCCGCGAGGCGCTCACCGCTCCGGACGGCGATACGCTGCTCGTCGATCATCTCGACGTTCCCGCGCCGAAGGGGGCGCGCCTCCTCCTGCTCCTTCACGGGCTCGAAGGCAGCTCGAATTCGGTCTACGCACAGGGACTCCTCGCCGTCGCCGCCCGCGCGGGGCTCCGCGCCGCGGTCCTCAACTTCCGGTACTGCGCGCGCGATCCGGGGGACCTCGATCGCTGCGTTCCCACGGGGCGCCCGCGCCTCTACCACTCCGGCGAGACGTCCGACTTCGACTTCGTGGCGCGCGCTCTCGCGGCGCGGGAGGGCCGGCCGATTCTCGCGGCCGGCGTCTCCCTCGGCGGAAACGCCCTCCTGAAGTGGCTCGGCGAGAACCCCGGCGACGCGACCGTCGAGGCGGCCGCGACGCTCTCGGTCCCCTACGACCTCGCGGCGGGCGACCGGCACATGGCATCTTTCCCGGCGAACCTCTATGTGCGCAGCTTCGTGAAGACGCTGACGGCGAAGGCCGAAGACCTCGTGCGCCGCTTTCCCGAGGCGGCCGCGCGGATCGATCTCCCGCGCGCGCGCCGCGCCTTCACGTTCCGCGAGTTCGACGACGCCGCCACCGCGCCGCTCCACGGCTTCGCGGACGCTGACGACTACTATGCCCGCTCGAGCTCCCTGCCCTTTCTCGCGCGTATCACGGTGCCCACGCTCTGCATCTCGGCGCTCGACGATCCCTTCCTCCCGCCCGAAGCGGTCGCGCGCGCCCGCGCCGCGGCGTCTCCCGCGGTGCGCTTCGTCGTGACGCGAAGGGGTGGACACGTCGGCTTCGTCGCCGCGAACGGTCTCGCTCCCGCCTACTGGGCGGAGGAGCTCGTCGTGGACTTCCTCGCTTCGAAGGCCCGTCTCGCGAGAAGCGCGTGCGCGTCGTGACCGTGCCGGAGATCCGCGCCGCCCGGCTGGCGTAAAGTTCCTCCATGGCCGTCACCGAACAGGAAGCGCGCCAGGTCGCCGAGGAGGCGCGCGAAACGGGCTGGGAGAAGCCGAGCTTCCTGAAGGAGCTCTTTCTCGGCACGCTCCGCCTCGACCTCGTCCCCGACTTTCCGCCCCGGGAAGAGCGGCCTGAATTCCGGGCCTTCCGCGCGAAGATGGAGCGATTTCTGAGCGAGGAGGTCGACGGCGACGCCATCGACCGCGACGGCAAGATTCCCCAGCGTGTTCTCGACGGCCTCGCGGCGCTCGGCGCGTTCGGCATGAAGATCCCGGTCGAATACGGCGGCCTCGGCCTCACGCAGCACGAGTACGGCACCATCATCAAGCTCGTCTCGAGCGTGGACGGGAATCTGATCGCGCTCCTGTCGGCGCACCAGTCCATCGGCGTGCCGCAGCCGCTCCGGCTCTTCGGCACCGAGGAGCAGAAGAAGAAGTGGCTGCCGCGCCTCGCACGAGGCGCCATCTCGGCGTTCGCGCTCACGGAGCCGCAGGTGGGCTCGGACCCGGCGAACCTCTCGACGACGGCGGCGCGCACACCCGAGGGCGACTACATCCTGAACGGCGACAAGCTCTGGACGACGAACGGCCCGATCGCCGAGCTCTTCATCGTGATGGCGCGCCACCCGGACACGAAGAAGATCTCGGCCTTCGTCGTCGAGCGGGATTTCCCCGGCGTCGAGGTCGTGACGCGCTGCCACTTCATGGGCCTGCGCGCCATCGAGAACGGCGTCGTCCGCTTCACGAACGTGAGGGTCCCGAAGGAGAACCTCGTCGGAAAAGAGGGCCGGGGGCTGAAGCTGGCGCTCGTGACGCTCAACACCGGGCGCCTCACGATCCCCGCTTCCGCGGCGGCCGGGGCGAAGCGCTGCCTCGAGATTTCGCGCGCGTGGGCGGTGGAGCGCGTCCAGTGGGGGCAGGCGATCGGAAAGCACGACGCGATCGCGCAGCTCCTCGCGGAGATGGCCGCGACGGCGTTCGCGATGGACGCCGTGGCGGACATGTCCGCGGCCATGGCCGACGCGCACGACCGCGACATCCGCCTCGAGGCGGCCGTGGCGAAGATGTGGAACTCCGAGGAGGGCTGGACCCTCGTGGACCGGACGCTCCAGATCCGGGGCGGGCGCGGCTACGAGACGGCCGACTCGCTGAGGAACCGGGGGGAGGCGCCGATCCCGGTCGAGCGGATGCTGCGCGACTCGCGCATCAACCTCATCTTCGAGGGCTCCTCCGAGATCATGCGGCTCTTCATCGCGCGCGAGGCGCTCGACCGGCATCTCGCGGTCGCCGGCACGCTCGCCGACCCGAAGGCGACGGCAGGCGACAAGCTCGCGGCGCTCCCGAAGATCGCGGCGTTCTACGCGGGCTGGTACCCGTCCCGGTGGCTCGGCTGGGGACGCTGGCCGCGCCTTTCGGAGTACGGTTCCCTCGCGGCGCACGTCCGCTTCCTCGACCGCACGGCCCGGAAGCTCGCCCGCACGATCTTTCACCTCATGGTGACGCACGGGGCGAAGCTCGAGAAGCGGCAGGCGCTGCTGTTTCGCGCGGTGGACATCGGTGCCGAGCTTTTCGCGATGACGGCCGCGGTCTCGCGCGCGCACCAGATGCGCCGGGCCGCCGCGCACGACGCCGCCTCGGCGGCGGACCTCGCGGACCTTTTCTGCCGAACGGCGCGCCGCCGGATCGCCGCGCGCTTCTCAGCCATCGCCTCGAACGACGATGTCGCGAAATACGCCGCCGCGCGCCGCCTCCTCGACGGGAAATACGCCTGGCTCGAGACGGATCTCGTGCCCGGGCTTTTCCAGGTGCCTCAGGCCGCGCCCTCCGCGGCGCCGCGCGGCGCGCCGGCCGGGGAACTCGTCCCGACTCCGTAACGTGACGGAGCCCGTTCTCCGCCGCATTCTCCACCTCGACATGGATGCGTTCTACGCATCCGTGGAGCAGCGCGACGACCCCTCGCTGCGCGGCAGGCCCGTGGCCGTCGGAGGCGACCCGAAGGGGCGCGGCGTGGTGGCGGCCGCGAGCTACGAGGCCCGAAAATTCGGCGTGCGTTCGGCCATTCCGATGGCGCGCGCCTTGCGCCTGTGCCCGCAGCTCGCCATCGTGCGGCCGGACTTCAAGCGCTACGCGGCGGTCTCGAAGCAGATCTTCGATCTCTATCGCGCCGTCACCCCTCTCGTGGAGCCGCTCTCCCTCGACGAGGCGTATCTCGACGTGACCGAGAACGCGTGGCACGAGCCTCTCGGCGTGACCGTGGCCCGCCGCCTCAAGGAAGACGTGAAGAGGGCGACGTCGCTCACGGTGTCTGCGGGAGTCGCCCCGAACAAGTTTCTCGCGAAGATCGCCTCCGGCTGGAAGAAGCCCGACGGCCTCACGGTCATCGCGCCGGAGCGCGTCGAGCGCTTTCTCGAGAAGCTGCCCGTCGAGGCGCTCTGGGGCGTCGGGCCGAAGACGGCGGAGAAGCTCCTCGCGCTCGGGTGCGTGCGCCTCGTGGACGTGCGGAAGGTGCCCGCGGACGCGCTCCGGCGCGTTATCGGAAGCTGGGCCGATTCTCTCGTCCGCCTCGCGCACGGCGAGGACGGGCGGCGAGTCGTGCCCGACCAGCGCGCGAAGTCGTGCAGCACCGAGGACACGTTCGCCGAGGACCTGACGGACGTGGCGGCGATGCGCGCCGAGGTCGAGGCGATGGCGCGGCACGACGCGGCGTGGCTGAAACGAAGGGGGCTCTACGCGCGCACCGTCGTCCTGAAGGTGCGCTACGGGGACTTCACGACCGTCACGAGGAGCGACACCCGGCGGCCCACGCGCGACGCGGGCGAGCTGGCGGGGCGCGCGGCCGGATTGCTCGACCGGACCGAAGGCGCGACGCGCCCCGTGCGCCTCCTCGGCGTCGGAGTGCACGGCCTCATGACACCCGAGGAAATGGCGCGTCTGGCGCCGCTCGACCCGCAGCTTCCCCTGCTCGCCGAAGATTGAGGCTCAGCGGGCGGCGAGCTCCTTCCGGAGCGTCTCCTCGTGAAACCCCACGAGGAGGCGGCGCCCGATCCTCACCATCGGCGCGCGGAAGTTGCCCGTCGGACCGCGGAGCTCCTCGAGCGTCGCGTCGCGCGCCGGGACGGTCCGCGCGGCTTTGCCCTTCGCGACGACGACCTCGTCGACCTCCTTCAGGAGGGCGCGCACGTCCTTTTCCGAGAGGGGGTCTTTCTTCGCGAGACGCGTCGCGGCGACATGCGCCTTCGTGCCGTCCAGCACCTCACGGGTGCGGCCGCAGCTCGTTCAACCGTTGCGGTGGTAGTAGAAATCGACGTCTCTCATGGGGGCGGAGTCTAACGAATGGCCGGACTCAGCGGAGCGTCTTCAGGATCGCGTCCGCCGCCTCCCGCCCGATGCGGATGGCGTAGTTCTGGCCGCGGTCTTCCGGATACGTTTGCGCCATGCACGCGGAAAAGAGGCCCGGAACGGGTGTCTGAAGCGGCGGGAGCAGCTTCGAGTAGTGCGGCACGATGATGGGCTGCGCGTATTCGGCTCGCCCGATCTGCTTCGCGAGGATCCAGCTCTCGTCGAACGCCGGGTTGACGACCCGGAGCGCGGGAAGGTATTCGGCCCACAGGTCCTCGTCGCGCTTCTTCCATTTCGGATCGTCGGTCAGCACGTAGTTCGAGAGGTAGACGACGTGCCGGCCGCCGTAGTCCGCCGGCGAGAGGAAGTTCGTGTGCTCGATGACGCCGCCGAACGGCATCGCGTCGTCGCCCACGTTGAGCCAGTAGTACGGCGAGAGAGAGCGGTCGAGCTCCAGGATCGGGCACAGGGCGTGACAGTAGGAAATCGCGCCCCACGCCTTCCGGGTCTCCTCCGGGAGGTCGGGCGCGAGCCTGAGCAGCTCGGGGATCGCGACCGTCGACAGGACGAGGTCGAACGCCTCCGTGCCCCCCGCGAACGTCACGTCGAACCCGCCGGCCGCCCGTTTCACGATTCGCACCGGACGCGAGGTGCGCACGTCGCCGCCGCGCTCCCTCACCCGTGAGAGAACCGCCTCGATCCCGCGCCCGAACGAGCCCCTGAGATAGCCGAGGCGCTCGCCGAGACCCGTCTTGTCCCGTGAGCGCGTCCGAAGAGAGATCTTCCCCCACAGCCAAACGAGGCCCACGTCCTCCGCCCGGCGCCCGTATTTTTGCCGGAGGAGCGGTCCCCAGACGGCCTCGAGCGCGCGGCCGTAACCGTTCCGGCGCATCCAGCCCATGGCGGTCTCTTCTTCAAAGGGCTTCCAGTCGGGGTCGTGCCGCAGCTTCAGCGTGGAGAGGACGAACTGGACCCTTCCGAGGAGCCCGAGCGGCGTGAAGGAGAGAAGCGACGCCGGCGTGCCGAAGTCGTAGAGCTTCCCGCCCGAGAGGAAGCCCATGCGCGACTTCAGCCAGAGGAGATCCTTCTCGAGGCCGAACTCCTTCGCGAAGGACACATAGTCGACGTCGTTCGTGAAGAGGTGGTGGTAATACCGCTCGAGGAGCGTTCCGCCCACCTTCACGACGCCCACGAGGCCGCCGGCCTCGGGGAACTTCTCGAAGATCGTGACGGGCACGCCCGCCCCGAGCAGGCGGTCCGCCGCGACGAGGCCGGCGAGGCCGCCGCCGATCACGGCGACGCGAGGCGAAGCGGTCACCACGCCGGCGAGTGTAAGCCGTTGTGCTACCTTGAATCCGTTCCGTGACGGTCCCGACGGCGCTTCTCTTCGCCTTCGTCCTTCTCCTGACCGGTGCGTCGGGCGCCGCCGTGCTCGCCCGACTTTTCCGGGGCGACGAGGCGGACGCCGACTCCCGGGCCGACGCC
>JBGPDK010000010.1:0-34324 GCA_041482235.1 Thermoanaerobaculia bacterium
CGAGGGCGGGCTGATCGCCGAGCGCGGCACGCACCAGACGCTCTACGCGGCGCGCGGGCGCTACTACGAGATGTACACGAAGCAGCACGGCCTCGAGAGCAATCTCTTCCTCGCTCCGGGCGAGGGTGACGACAAGCCCTCGCAGCTGGACGGCGAAGCCGAGAAGGAACCTGCAACGCCGGCGCTCGCGGAGGCGGTTAACCTCATAAGGCGGCCAATCGGCTGACGGGGGCGAAAAGCCCCGGTCCCTTCCTCGCCTGATTCGTTTGGATCATGTCAGGCCGTCTCCCCGCGGCCTAGGTTTGGAGGGAACTGGAGGGAGGATTTCATGAAGATTCTGATTGCCGACGCATTCGACGAGTCCCTTCCCGGCCGCCTCGCCCCGCTCGGCGAGGTGCTGACCGACACCGCACGGCTGAAGGACGCCGAAGTCGTGCTCGTGCGCTCGAAGACGAAGGTGACGCGCGAGTTCTTGAAGGGGGCGCCGAACCTGAAGCTCGTGATCCGGGGCGGGGTCGGCCTCGACAACGTCGACATTCAGGCCTGTCGCGAGCGCGGGATCGATGTGAAGAACACGCCGCGCGCGTCCTCGGTCGCCGTGGCAGAGCTCACGATGGCCCTCATGCTCGCCGTCCCGAACCGCCTCGTCGAGGGGCACACCGGCCTCAAGCAGGGGCGCTTTCTCAAGAAGGAGCTCAAGCGCACCGAGCTCTTCGGCAAGACGCTCGGCCTCGTCGGCGCCGGCCTGATCGGTACGGAGGTCGCGCGGCGGGCCCAGGGCTTCGGGATGAAGGTCATCGCCTACGACCCGCAGATCGCGAATCACGCCCTCGCCGAGCTCGTGGAAGACCTCGACGAGCTGTTCCAGCGCGCCGACGTCATCAGCCTCCACGTCCCGGCCACGGCCGAGACGCGCGGCCTCGTGAACGAGCACACGCTCGCCAAGATGAAGGACGGCGTCGTGATCGTGAATACCGCACGCGGCTCGATCGTCGTGGAGCCCGAGCTCGCGGCCGCGCTCGCGTCGGGGAAAGTGCGCGCCTACGCGACCGATGTCTTCCTGAGCGATCCGCCCGACCCGAACAGCCCGCTCCTGTCCGCGCCGAACGTTCTCATGACGCCGCACCTCGGCGGCTCCAGCCGCGAGAACCTTCTGAGGATCGGCGACAGCGTCGTCGAGCTCCTCGGGAAGCGGCAGAAGGCGCTCGCTCTGGCGGCACAGGAGAAGGAGAGCGTGGCGGTCGCCGCCGAGCGGTAGCGGCCCGCCGTCAGCGCGTTTTCACGCCGGGCCCGAGGAGCGCCTGCCCCGGGCGCGCTGCCGTGATCTTTCCTCCGTCCACGACGAGGGCGCCGTTGACGGCTACGTAGGGGAATCCCTCGGAGTAGTGCATGGGGTCGGCGTACGTCGAGACGGCCTTCACGCGGCCGGGGTCGAAGACAACGACGTCGGCGACCAGCCCCGCCTTCAGGATGCCGCGATCCCGGAGCCCGGCGCGCGCGGCGGAAAGAGACGTCATCTTCCGCACGGCCTCTTCCACGGACAGGAGCTTCTCGTCGCGCACGTACGTGGCGAGGATGCGCGCCGTCGATGCCCAGGCGCGGGGGTGCGACCTCTCCTCCGAGTAGATCCCGTCCGCGGCGACCGCGCCGGAGTCCGTGCAGAAGCCCACGAAGGGATCCTTCAGGGCGGCCCGGACGTCGTCCTCGCTCATCATGAACAGAATGCACTGCGCGTTCGCGCGGTCGGCGAGGACGATGTCCATCAGCGCGTCGCGCGGGTCTTTCTTCAGCAGCGCGCCGATTTCCTGAAGGGTGCCGCCCTCGTATCTCTTGAGCTCGGGGTTGAGAACGGCGGCGAGCATGACGCCGGAACCGCCGCCCGAGCCGTACCACTGGTTCTCCCAGGAGGATGCATCCCCTGCCATTTCGTTTCGGATGCGAATCCGCGCCTCCGGGTCGCGCAGGCGCGCGAGCAGCCTCTCTTTGCCGCCCTCGCGCGCCCAGGGCGGGAGGCAGGCGTCCAGCCCGTTCGACGCGGCGTTCCAGGGGTACTGGTTCGCCGCGACGTCCAGCCCCGCAGCACGTGCGGCCGCGAACGCGGCGAGGACCTTCGGCATCGTGCCCCAGTTGCGCCTGTAGGCCGTCTTCAAGTGCCACACGTTCGCCGGGATCCGCGCCTCCTTGGCAATGCGGAAGACCTCCCCGAGCGACGCGTCGATCCGATTCCCCTCGGAACGCTGGTGGGTGAAGTACACGCCGCCACGGGAGGCCGCGACCTTCGCGCAGGCGATGATCTCGTCGGTGGAATTGTAGAGGTCGGGAATGTACTGAAGCGACGTGGAGATTCCGAGCGCCCCGTCTTCCATGGCCTGCGCGACGAGCGCTTTCATTCTCTCGAGCTCGGTCGGGCCGGCCCGCCGGTCCTCCGTCCCGACGACCATCCGCCGGAGTCCCCCGAGGCCGACGAACGTGCCGACGTTGACGGTCGGCGGGGTCCGCCGGAACCTCATGAAGTACGTGAGGAGCGACGACCAGTCTGGCCTGAGGCCGTAGTGGCGGTACGTGTCTTCGTTGCTCTTCAGCAGCGTTTCGTCGAGCGGCGCGATGGATTCACCCTCGCCCGTGGCCTCGGATGTGATTCCCTGCGTGATCTTGGAGGCCGCGCGCCGGTCGACGAGGGCGTTGTACTCGGACTGGCCGAGAAGGTCGATGAACCCCGGCGCGACGACGAGGCCGGTCGCATCGATCCGGCGGCGGGCGCGGGCGATCCGGTCCGGCGCGAGGTCGCCCACCGCGGCAATGCGTCCGGCCCGGACGGCCACCTCTCCCCGGAAGGCCGCTTTCCCCGTGCCGTCCACGACCCGCCCGCCGGTGAACACGAGATCGTCCCCGGAAGGCGCGGCTCCCGCGAAAAGAAAAAGGGCCGCAACCGGCAGCGTCGCAGCCCGAAAAAAACGAGTCATGTCGCGGGTGCCGCCTTCGGCAACCCGCAACCCGCGCCCGCTCAGCGGGGTCCGCGAGGTCCGCGCGGCTCGTCCGTCTTGGGACGGGCCTCGTTCACGCGGATCGTCCGACCGTCGTGCTGCGACCCGTTGAGCGCCTGGATCGCCTTCTGGGCGTCCGCGTCGCTCATCTCGACGAAGCCGAAGCCCTTGGAGCGGCCCGACTCGCGATCCGCGACGACCGTGGCCGATTCGACGGCGCCGTGGGGTTCGAAGAGGGTACGGAGAGAGGCATCGTTCACACCGTAGGAGAGGTTGCCGACGTAGAGTTTCATCCCCGAGTTTCCTTTCAGAGGCGGGTCCGATCGATGAGAAAGTTTAGCACGGGCGCCCCGCGTAAGGCCCGGGGGTGGGGGATACTTCGCCCATGGCCCGCATCCGTCCGTTCCTCTCCGGCCGCCCGCCGCGCAAGCTCGCGGCGCGCGTCGCCTCCGTCCCCTACGATGTCGTGGATAGCGGCGAGGCCCGTGCGCTCGCGGCGGGCAACCCGTTGTCGTTCCTTCACGTCTGCCGGCCGGAGATCGACCTTCCCGAGGACGTGGACGTCCATTCCGAAGCCGTTTACGCGAAGGGGCGCGAGAACCTCGACGGCTTTTACGCGAACGGCACGCTCGAGAGCGACCCCGTGCCCCGGCTCCTCGTCTACCGGCAGACATGGAGAGGGCGCAAGCAGGACGGCCTCGTGGCGGTGTGCTCGGTGGACGACTACGACGCCGATGTCATCCGCAAGCACGAGAAGACCCGTCGGGACAAGGAAGACGACCGAGTGCGGCACCTGCTCGCACAGTCCGCGCACGCCGAGCCCGTTTTCCTGACCTATCGGGCGTCCGACGCGATCGACGGCCGCGTCGGGCGCGTGACCGCGGCGCCCCCGGAGTTCGACTTCGAGGCGCCGGACGGCGTGAAACACACGCTCTGGATCGTGCCGGAAGATGACGTCGCGTTCTTCGTCGCTTCGTTCGCGGCGGTGCCGCTCCTCTACGTGGCCGACGGTCACCACCGCTGCGCGTCGGCCGCGCGTGCGCGGGCGGCGCTGAAGGAGAAGCTCGGATCGCTGCCGGACGGGCATCCTGTCAACTGGTTCCCCGCCACGATCTTCCCGGATCGCGAGCTGGCGATCCTGCCGTACAACCGGGTCGTCAAAGACTTCGGAGGGAAGAAGACCGGGGATTTCTTAGAAGGTGTAAGAAAGAGATTCTCGATCGCGCCCGCCTCGGGTGCTTCGCCGTCGCGAAAGGGCGAATTCTGCATGTTTTTCGAAGAAAATTGGCAGGCCCTGGCGCCGCGCGAGCCGGTGAATCGCGAGGACCCGATCTCCTCTCTCGACGTGTCGATCCTCCAGGACCGCCTGCTCGGGCCCGTCCTCGGCATCGGGGACCCCCGCACGGATCCCCGTGTCGACTTCGTCGGGGGCATTCGCGGAACCGGCGAGCTCGAGGAGCGCGTGCGCACGGGGCGAGGCGCCGTCGCGTTCTCGATGTTCCCGACCTCGCTCGCCGAGGTCATGGCGATCGCGGACGCGGGCGCCACGATGCCGCCGAAATCCACGTGGTTCGAGCCAAAGCTGCGTTCCGGCCTCTTCGTCCACCGATTCTGAGGTTCGCCATGAAAGTGCTCGTCGCTGACGCGTTCGAAAAGTCCGGTGTCGACGGCCTCGCCGCGCTCGGTTGCGAGGTCCTGTACGAGCCGAAGCTCGAGGGGGCCGCCCTCGGTGCGCGGCTCGCCGAAACCGGCGCCGAGGCCCTCGTCGTGAGGTCGACGAAGGTCGGAGCCGCGGAGATGGAGCGCGCCTCCGGCCTCGCGCTCATCGTCCGCGCGGGCGCGGGCGTGAACACGATCGACCTTCAGGCCGCCTCGGCTCGCGCCATTGCGGTCTCGAACTGCCCGGGCAAGAATGCGATCGCCGTGGCGGAGCTGGCGTGGGGGCTCATCCTCGCGCTCGACCGGCGCCTCGTCGACCAGGCGCAGGACCTTCGCGCCGGGGCCTGGAACAAGTCGCTTTACGGGAAAGCCCGGGGCCTCGCCGGGCGCACGCTCGGCGTCATCGGCCTCGGGGCGATCGGGCTCGAGGTCGTCGCGCGGGCGAAGGCCTTCGGGATGCCCGTCGTCGCGTGGAGCCGCTCCCTGGACGAAGACCGCGCGGCGCGCGTCGGCGTGGCGCGCGCCGACTCGATTCACGCGCTCGCCGCCGCTTCGGACGGTGTGACGGTGCACTGCGCGCTCACGGCGGAGACGAAGGGCATGCTCGACGCGAGGTTCTTCGCGGCGATGAAGCCGGGCGCCTTCTTCGTGAACACGAGTCGCGGCGAGGTCGTCGATCAGCCGGCCCTCGAGGCCGCGATCGTGGAGAAGGGGCTCCGGGCGGGTCTCGACGTCTTCGCGAAGGAGCCCGCCTCGGGAAGCGGCGTGTTCGAGGACGCGATCGTGAAGAACCCGGGCGTCATCGGCACGCACCACGTTGGGGCCTCGACCGAGCAGGCGCAAAACGCCATCGCGCAGGAGACCGTGCGCATCGTGGCGGCCTTCGCGTCGACGGGCGAGGTCCCGAACGCCGTCAACTTCGCGAGCCGCACGCCGGCGACGCATGTCCTGTCCGTCCGACACCGCGACCGCGTCGGCGTCCTCGCGCACGTGTTCGGCGTGCTGCGGGCGGCCGGGATCAACGTCGAGCAGACGGAAAACGTCGTTTTCGCGGGAGCGGAGGCCGCTTGCGCGCGCATCCAGCTGGATCTGGAGCCGCGGACGGGTGTCCTCGAAGAGATCCAGCGGGATTGCGCGGACGTTCTTTCGGTTTCCGTGCGGGCGCTCTAGGCGACGGGCCGGCAAGAGTCTTCTCCGGCATAATGCCGGGGAAGACCGTGCTCGAACCGCTTCCCGCGAAAACCCTTCTCGACTATTTCCGCTTCGCGGCCGGGAGCGGCAAGGCGGAGCTGCTGGTTTCGAGGGTCGGCGACGTGTGGACGCCCCTCTCGGCCGCTGACTTCGGAGAGCGCACGCAGGGGCTCGCGCTGGGTCTCGCGCTCCTCGGAGTCGACCGGGAAGACCGCGTCGCGATTCTCTCGGAGAACCGCCCCGAATGGCCCATGGCGGATTTCGCGACGCTTTCCCTCGGCGCGCTCACCGTGCCGATCTACACGAGCTACCTCGCGCCGCAGGTCGAGTACATCCTCCGGGACTCGCTCGCCAAGGTCATCGTCGTTTCGAACGCGGTCGAGCTTCAGAAGGTCGTCGACGTCCGCGACCGCTGTCCGGAGCTCAAGCACGTGATCGTCCTCGAGCAGGTGCCCTGGAGCGCCGGGAAGGCCACCCCTTTCGAGACCGTCGTCCAAAAAGGCCTGGCGGCGCTCCGCGCCGACCCCCGCGCCTTCGAGGAGCGAGCGTCGTCGGTGCTTGCGAGCGATCTCGCGACCCTGATCTACACGTCGGGGACGACGGGCGAGCCGAAAGGCGCGATTTTGACGCACCAGAATTTCGTGGCGAATGTCGCGGCGTGCTCGGCGCTGTTCGACGTCAGCGACGACACGATGGCTCTCTCTTTCCTGCCTCTCTCGCACGTGTTCGAACGGATGGTCGACTACCTCTACTTCTCCCGCGCCGCGACGATCACGTATGCCGAGTCGCTCGACAAGCTCTCGGAAAACTTCGTCGAGGTGAAGCCGCATTGCTTCGCCGCGGTGCCGCGGGTGTACGAGAAGATGCTCGCGCGCGTCCAGGCGGCGGTCGACAAGGCTCCTGCCGCGCGCCGCGCGATCTACTCGTGGGGCGTGAAGACGGGGGCCCGCCGCCTCGGGGTGCTCGGGGCGGGGAAGCTGCCGGGCCTCTTTCTCCGGCTGAAGTACGCGCTCGCCGACCGGCTCGTCTTCGGGAAGATCAAGGCCCGGCTCGGAGGCCGCTTCCGCTTCGCCATTTCGGGCGGCGCGCCTCTTTCGCGCGACGTCGCGGCGTTCTTCTGGGGCGCGGGCGTCGAGGTCTATGAGGGATACGGCCTCACGGAGACGGCCCCCGTCCTGGCATGCAACCGTCCGGGCGAGTGGCGCCTCGGCACCGTGGGTCGCGAGATTCCGGGCGTCACCCTGCGGATCGCTGCCGACGGGGAGGTCCTGGCCAAGGGGCCGAACGTCATGGAGGGCGGCTACTGGCGGAAAACGGAGGAAACCGCTCGTGTCTTCGACGAAGAGGGGTGGTTCCTCACGGGCGACGTCGGCTCCTTCGACGCGGACGGTTTCCTGACGCTCACCGACCGCAAGAAGGAAATCCTCATCAACGCGTACGGCAAGAACATCGCACCGGCGCCGATCGAGGCCGCGCTGAAGTCGGTGCGTTACGTCACGTCAGCGGTCCTCATCGGCGACCGCCGGAAGTTCCTGTCGGCCCTCATCGTGCCGAACTTCGAGAAGCTCGAGAGCTGGGCGCTCTCGTCGGGCGTGGCGTTCCGCAATCACGACGAGCTCGTGAAGGATCCGAAGACCTTCTCGCTCATCCGGCAGACGATCGACATCCTGAACGGCGACGAGCCCCACGAGCGCCAGATCCGCGCCTTCACTCTGCTCAAGGACGACTTCACGATCGAAGGCGGCGAGCTGACGCCCACGATGAAGATCAAGCGCCGCGTCATCGCCGAGAAGTACCGGGACGTCATCGACAGCATGTATGCGGAGGCGGAAGAGTCGTCGGGCTCGGGAGAGAGACCCGGAGATTTTCCTAGAAAGTAAACAGGGGGCCGCTGCTCCTGGCTCGTCGCTCTATTCGAGAGTCTGCAGGAGAGCGCGAAGCCGCGCGAGGGCGCGGCGAGCTCCCGGCTCGTTCATCTTCTGTGCGGCGTCCTCCAGCGTGAACCACCTGAGGTCGAGCGACTCCGCCTCGTCCTTCAGAATCCTCTCCGGGTGCCCCGTCACGAGCGCGTATCGCACGTCGTGATGTTTATGGGGCGGTTCGCCCTTCCCGGCCGGAATGTCGTGCACGTCCACGTCGAGGATGTCGGGTGTCAACAGATCGAGATCGGGAAGGCCGGACTCCTCGCGGCCCTCCCGTAGCGCGGTCGCGCGCGGGTCGCGTTCTCCGTCGTCGTGCCCCCCGAGCTGCAGCCACGCGTTCAGCCTCCGGTGGTGGTGCAAGAGGACTTTCGCCGTGAAACGGCAGACCACGAAGGCGCTGCCGGTGATGTGGCCCGGAGCGAACGTGTGGCGCGAGAAACAGGCCGGCTCGGTCTCGACGAGGCGGAGGATCGCCTCCCGATCCTCGGCCTCGCGCGCGTCGGCGGGGACATGGCGGCGGAGCGCGCTGGAGAGCGCCGCGCGCGCCGCGTCGGAAGGGCCGGGGCTCATCACCGCGGGGACCTTAACAGCACTCGCCCGGATCGGGCATCATCCCGGAATGACGACGGCGTTCGACCGGCCCATGCTCACCGTCTTCTGCGGTGCGCGCACGGGCCTTTCACCCGTGCATGCGGAGGACGCGGCTGCGATCGGACGTGCGATCGCCCGCGCGGGCGCGGGCCTCGTGTACGGAGGCGGGCGCGTCGGCCTCATGGGCATTCTGGCCGACGCGGCGCTCGAGGGGGGCGCTCCCGTTTACGGCGTCATTCCCGCGGGCCTCGCGGCGAAGGAGATCGCGCACAACGGCCTCACCCAGCTCGAGATCGTCGCGACGATGCACGAGAGGAAGGCCCGCATGGCGGAAATGGCGACCGGTTTCCTCGCGCTCGCCGGCGGTTTCGGGACTTTCGACGAGTTTTTCGAGATCGTCACGTGGCGTCAGCTCGGACACCATTCGCGGCCCATCGTGCTCTTCAACGGTTCCGGCTATTTCGACGCGCTTCTCGCCGCCCTCCGGCACGTCGCGGACGAGGGATTCGCCCGGGACGGCGCGGAGTACTTCACGGTGGAGACGGAGCACGACGCCGCGGTCCGGCGGGCCCTCGACGGGAACGGGGGCCCGGTGGCGGTCCCATGGCAGGAACGCCCCTGAAACAGGCTCCGCGCGCGCTCGGGCTTTCGGTCCTCGCCGCGTTTCTCCTCCTCGCCGGGACGGCCGAGGAACGCACCCTCGGAACCGTGTCGGATGAGCAGCAGATGCTCTACACGGCGATCTCGATCGCGACGACGGGGGAGATCGGGATATCCCGCGATCAGCACTTCAGCATCCCGCGCCCCGGCGGCGACGCGGTCGCTCCCTACGGAATGGGGCTTCCCCTCGTCGAGGTCCCTTTCGCGGCGCTGGCCGGGCCGTGGGAGGCGCGTTTCGGAGCGCGCACCTCCCAGACGCTCTTCGTCCTCCTCCAAGTGCTCCTCGTGACGGCGGCCGCTGCCGGCTCGGGCCTCCTCGCCGCGGAGCTCGGAGCGGGCGTCTTCGGCCAGTCGCTCGCGGTCTTCGGCACGGGCCTCGGTTCCCCGCTCTGGGCTTACACGGCGTTCGGGTTCTCCGAGCCGCTCCAAGCGGTGTGCCTCGTGTTCGCGTCCCTCTTCGCGCTGCGGGGTTCCCGGGCCGAGGGCGCCGCGGCGGTCCGGCTGGCGGCGGCCTCCGGCTTCTTCGCCGGGTGGCTCGTTCTGACGAAGGCCGTAAACCTCTTGTTCGCTCCGCTCGCGCTTCTCCCCCTCATCCTCGACGCCTGGCCGCCCGGCCGCGGCCGGCTCCGGACCTGGGCGGCCGCCGCGGCGGGCGCCGCCGGCCCGCTCGCCGCGATGCTCGCCTTCGAGGCCGTGCGGTTCGGAAAACCCTTTTCGTCGTACGGCGACCAGCGCTTCGCACACCATCTCCTCGACGGGGCCTGGCGCCTCCTCGTCGGCCCAAACAAGGGGCTGCTCCTCTACTTTCCGCTCGTGGCACTCGCCGTTGCGGCGCTGCCCGCTCTCCTGCGCGCGCCTGGCTCCCGCGCGGCCGCTTTCTCGATCGTGGCCCTGGCCGCCGCATCCCTGGTCGTCTACGCGCGCTGGTGGGCGTGGGATGGGAGTGGCGGATGGGGACCCCGGTTCCTCATCCCTCTCGTCCCGCTCCTGGCCGCCGCCGCCGGGACGCGGGCGCCTTCGCGGGCGGGGCGCGCCGTCGGGGCTGCGCTCCTCGCGCTCGGCATCGGCGTGAACGCACTTGGAACGTTCGAAACCGAGGCGGCATCGTTCTTCTATGTGTCGTCGACGGGACTTGCCCGCGTCTCGCCCGAGCTGTACGCCGAGTACCCGGCGTCGTTCCGGCCGCCTCCGGAAAGGAACGGCGAGTACAGGCTCTGGCGTTACGTCCCGGCGGCGTCAGACGCCGCGTTCTCCGCCCTGCGCGTCCACCCGTTCCTCCTCGGCCTCCGCCTCGCGGATCTCGACGTCGACGCGCGCCGCGAGCGCCTCCTTCGTCCCCCCTGGCTCGCGACGCGCCCGGACGCCGTTCCGGATTTGCCGCCGCCTTCGCCGATGATCACGACGCGCACGCCGCTCGTGAACTACCTCACGGCGCCGTTCCGGTGGCCGCACCTCTTCATGAGCTTCACGCGGCCTGCGGGCGAACGGCCGGGCGCGTACAGCACCGCGTGGGTCGCGGGCCTCGCGGACCAGACGCTGCGCAATCTCGACATCGGACGCCCGGAGCGCGCGGCGCGCCTCGCCGGGAGTCTTTTCGCCGTCTCGCCTTCGGCCTACACGGCCGCCCTGCAGGCCGAGGCGCTGAGGGTCGCAGGACGGACGGACGACTACAGAGCGTTTCTCGACTCCCTGCCGGAGCGCGTGCTGGCGGCTCCCGTCCTTGCTCTTGTCCGCGCGTTGGCCGCGCGCGAATCCGGCCAGGACGCCCTCGCGGCCTCCCTGCTTTCCGAGGCTTCGCGCGGGATTCGTACGGCCGCGCTCCGGCAGGCGCTCGCGCGGCCCCCCTCGGAGTGGCCGAGCGGGCTGCACGCCTTCCTCGGAGAGATCTCCGACGCCCCCGCGCGCGTCCCCGCGGCGCGCGAATGATCATTTTCGCCGCTGCTAAGATGGAACCGATGCGTGTCTTCCGGCCCGTTCTGCCGTCCGCTGCCGCCATTGCCGCTCTTCTCATGGTCCTTCCGTGTCCTGCGCGCTCGGAGACGAAGGCTTCGAAGGCGGCGCCCGGCAAGGAGTCGATCAAGTGGCGCTCGATCTCGGCGGGTGAGGCCGAGGCGAGAGCGAGCGGCAAGCCCGCGCTGTACTTCTTCACGGCCTCTTGGTGCGGGCCGTGCCGCCTGCTCGAGAGGCAGGTTTTCTCGGTGCCGGAGATGGCCGCGCAGATCGAGAAGGACTTCGTACCGGTCGGCGTGGAGGATCACATGGTCGATACCGGACGCAACTCCCCCGAGATGCTCGCGCTCGCGGACCGCTACGGCTTGCAGGGGTTTCCCACCCTCGTCGTGTCGCGCCCGGGCCTCGCCGCGAACGTGTCGCTCGAAGGTTGGGAAGGCAGGGAAAAGGCCTTCAACTTCCTGAAGACCGCGAAGAAGCGCTTTCTCGATCTCGAGAAAAAGCCGCATTGAGGTGAAGGCATGAACGACGCGAAGATTCTCGTCAAGCCGAACGGCCCGCTCCTCGTGAGCGGGGAAGTCGCGATCGTGGACGGTACGGGAAAGGCGTTCGGTCTCGGCGGCCGCACGACGATCGCCCTCTGCCGGTGCGGCCAATCCGCGAACAAGCCCTTCTGCGACGGCTCGCACAACAAGGTGGGATTCCAGTCGGACACGCCGGCGCGCGATCTGCCGCCGCCGGCGCCGAAAGTCTAGGCGCCGAGCCCCTTCAGCCCTCGCGGAGGAGGCCTTCCGCGGTGAAGGTCCGGAACGCGCGCGTGACGGCGCGGGGAGACAGCGGTTTCCCGCCCTTCCGGGCGGCCCCGCGGAGAGCCGCGCCGAGCGTCTGGCCTTTCGCGAGCGCTCCGAGAAGGCGGAACTCTTCGCGCGTCAGGTCGAGACGGGTGACGGCGTAGCGGCGGCGGTGAAGCGCCACCCACGTCGCGCGCGGGCGGATCGCCGGACGCTTCCCCGCCTTCAACGCGTCGAGCGCGGGACCGGCGGCGTAGCGGAACGCGAGAAGGCGGAGGGTCGGCGTCACGGCGAAACGCCGCGATTCCCAGTCCGCGGAGACGTGGCGCGGGGGAGGCGCCGGGTCCTCGACATCCTCCTCGTCCACGTCGAAGACCTCGTTGATGCCGCGCTCCAGCCTCGCGAGCTCACGCAGGAACGGCGCGGGGAAGAAGCGCCGCGTCCTTCGCAGGAACTCCGGCACGTGGTCGCCGAGGCGGGCGAACGTGTAGCTCCGCGAAGGGAAGATCCGGACGTAGGCGAGGACGAATTCGAAGAAGCGTCCGTGCCCCAGGAACGCGGCGAGACCAGGATAGTCGGCCGCGAGGGCATCGTGCATCCGGAGCGGATACATTCCCTGATAGACCGCGAGCCTCTCGAGCGGCTGCATCGTCTTCGAAGGCAGGATCGCGTCGCGCGCCTCGGAGACCTTCAGGTGGCGCGTCGCGGAGCGCGCGTGCACGGCCTCCTCGACGGAGCCGGGGTGCACGATCACCGCCTGCATCCAGCGCTCGAGGCGCGGCAGCTCAGGCATGAGCCGCCCGCCGCGGCGCATCGGCCGTGGAATCCCGCTCGAGCGGAGGTCGGTAATTCAGCGCCTTCTTCGCCTCGGCATGGACGGTCGCGAAGGCGGGGATGTCCTCGTCCCATTCGAGGAGCGTGGCGCGCGGCCCGGTGCGGGCGATCGCGTGCGCGTAGAGTCCCCAGACATCCTTCTTCACCCGGGCGCTGTGCGAGTCGAGAAGGAACGTGCCTTTGTCGGTGTGTCCGGCGAGGTGGTACTGCACGACGCGGTCGGCCGGCACCGCGTCGAGGTAGGCGACGGGGTCGAAGTCGTGGTTCACGGAGCTCACGTAGACGTTGTTGACGTCGAGGAGCATCCCGCAGTCGGCGTCTTTCAGGAGGCGTGCGAAGAACGCCGCCTCGGACATCGTCGAGGAGCGGAACTCCGCGTACGAGGACGGGTTCTCGAGGACGAGCGGCCGCTCGAGCACCTCGGAGACCCTTTTCGCGCGGCGCACGACGTGGCGCAGCGTCTCCTCGTTGTAGGGCAGGGGCAGGAGGTCGTGGGTATTCCGTCCGGACACTCCCGTGAAGCAGAGATGGTCCGAGATCCACCGGGCTTTCACGCGGGCGGCGAGAGCCTTCACTTTCTTCAGGTAGCCGAGATCGAGAGGGTCGGTCCCGCCGATGGACATCGAGACGCCGTGGAGGACGACGGGATACTTCTCGGCGACGCGGTCCAAGATGTGGCGAGGCCGCCCGCCTGTGTCGAGGAAGTTCTCGGTGATGGCCTCGAAGAAGTCCACCTCGGGCGTCTTCGAGAGGACGTGCCCGAAGTGGACCGTGCGGAGCCCGACCCCCACTCCGAGGTCGGGCAATCCGAAGGGGTCTCCCATGTGAACGAGAATCAGCCGGCCTTCGGCTTGTCCGCGGCGGGCGCCTTCTCCTTGGGAGGTACCGCGCAGCCGCCCTTGCCCTTGCAGGCGTTCTGGCCGGCGCACCCGTTGTCCTTCGTGTGACAGGCGCCCTGGCCCTTGCACTCGTTCTTGCCCGCGCACTCGTGGCGCATCGACGCCGAGGCGCAGCCGCCCTTGCCCTTGCAGGCATTCTGGCCGGCGCACCCGTTGTCCTTCGTATGACAGCCGCCCTGGCCCTTGCAGGCGTTTTTGCCGGCACACTGGTGCTCCTTGCCCTTGGCCTTGTCCTTGGCGGCGGGCTTGTCGTCGGCGAGAAGGTTCTTGCCGGCGACGATGCCGGCGACGGCGGCTCCGAGGGTGGCGGTGAACTGGCGACGATTCATGCATGCCTCCTTGAAATTGTCTGTGGGTTTCGCCTCATGTCTTGGTTTTCACCCGGCTGGAATTGCGGAGTGGTCGAGAACGAGAATCCGTCGCAGCATCGACTTTCTTCCATACGTCTGTCAAGGGCGGCCCGGATCATCCGTTCGGGTCCTCTTTCGGCTTCGAAGAGATGGATGCCGGAGCGGGCCGTTCCTATTCCCGAGCCGTGCGGACGTTTTCGTCGACGGCGACGCGGAGGATCTCGGCGACGCTCCAGGCCTGGGCCACGCAGCCGCGTGGTTGGTGGGGCGCGTCGCCGTCGAAAATCTCCGGGATCTGTCCGAGTCCGTCGCCGAGGAGAAAGCGCTTGAGCGGCTCGAAGAGGTCGCGGACGGCCCTGATGCTCGCCTGGCCGTCGTCGTGCACGCGGCGGAAGGCCGTCGCGTAGGCCCCGAGAAGCCACGGCCACACGGTGCCCTGGTGATAGGCCGAGTCGCGTTCCACCGGGCCGCCTTCATAGCGGCCCCGGTACGAGGGGTCGGCCGGCGGCAGCGTTCGGAGGCCGTATGGAGTCAGGAGGTGCTCCTCGACGGTCGTGAGCACGCCGCGCGCGAGCGGCTTCGGAACCATCGAATGGTGAAGACTGACGGCGAAGAGCTGGTTCGGCCGGATCGAGCGGTCGCGCGATGTGCCGTCGACGCAGTCGACGAGGCCGGCTCCCTTCTCGTCGGGGAAGAGCCGGAGAAACGTCGTGCGGCAGCGTTCCGCCCGCGCTGCATATCCTCTCGCGGAATCTTCGTCTCCGAGGATCGATGCGAAGTCTCTCATCGTGCGCAGCGCGTTGAACCAGAGCGCCTGAATCTCGACGGGCTTGCCTTCGCGCGGTGTGACCGGGCGGCCGCCGACCCGCGCGTCCATCCACGTGAGCGCCTCGCCGGCGGCATGCCACTCGAGGAGCCCGTCCGCGCTCACCCGGATTCCGTAGCGCGTGCCGCGCTCGTGCCATGTGACGATGTCCGCGAGGATCCTGAAAAGGCGGTCGCGGACGAGGGCGACGTCGCCGGTCGCCTCCGCGTATTGCCGGACGGCTTCGAAGTACCAGAGAGAGGCGTCGACCGAGTTGTACGCAGGCTCCTCGCCCGCCTCCGGAAAGCGATTCGGGAGCATTCCCTGGTTCACATGCCGGGAGAACGCGAGCAGGATCTGCTTGGCGACGTCCGGCCGGTCGGTCGTGAGCGTGAGGCCCGGCAGCGCGATCATCGTGTCGCGCCCCCAGTCCGAGAACCACGGATAGCCCGCGATCACGGTCGTGAGGTCGCCGCGCTCGACGAGGAACTGGTCGGCAGCGCGCGTGAGCGCGCGGAGAACGGGGTCGGCCGTCGCGTTGACGGTCAGCGCTTCGCGGCGGGAGAGCTCCGTTTTTCTCAAAGTGTGAATATCCGAAGGGGAGCGGGGGGAGGTCGACGCGATGATCGTCGCCTCGGGGCGCGCCGCGCCGGAGATTTCTTCGAAGGTGAAAGAGAACGAAACAGAGAACGGATGCCAGAGATCCTCGCGGTTGTCGAAGCCGCGCGCTTTCTCTTCCTCATACTCGAAGAATCTGTACCAGTCGCCGGCCTTTGTGGCGGTTCCTTCGTGTGCGAAGTACAGTGTGGGAAGGCCTTTGTAAGGCGCGATCCGGACCCTGTCCGTCGCGATGTCGACCGTCGGGTCGAGGTCCGCGTTCTCGTGCGTCAGCGCGTGGAAGTCGCGGAAGGCGACGAGAGGGCGCACCTCGAGGCCGATCGACCCGGCGTCATTCCAGCCCTTCACGAGGCGCCACGTCACGCACACGGCGTTCTCGCCGTGCGGCATGAAGACTTCCTTCTCGACGACGACGCCGCCCGCGTCCCACGTGAACGTCGGGAACGGGTCCATTCGAAAGTCGATCAGGAAACGGAAGCCCTCCGGGTGTGTCGTGCCGGGGAAGCGGTTCGTCGAGAGCTCGATGCGGCGGCCCTTCACGAGGAGCGCTTCCTCGAGTTTCGACAGGAGCACCGCGCGGCCCACGGGGGGCTCGGTCGCGGCCACGAGGAGACCGTGGTACCGGCGCGTGTTCTCGCCGGTGACGGTCGACATGGCGTACCCGCCGAGGCCGTTCGTCTCGAGCCACTCGCGCCTGTCGGGTTCCCCGGTCCCGGCGGTCATTCGCCGCTCTGCTGAAGCAGCTTCGCGACGAGCCCGGTCCAACCGGTCTGGTGGCTCGCGCCGACGCCGGCCCCGATGTCTCCATGAAAGTACTCGTAGAAGAGGACGTAGTCCCGCCAGTGGGAGTCGCTCTGAAACGTCTCGGCGCCGCCGTAGACGGGCCGGCGGCCGCTTTCATCGCGCAGGAAGATGCGCGTGAGGCGCCGCGAGAGCTCGCCCGCGACGTCCCAGAGCGTTGCGGACTTCCCGGAGCGCGCCGGAAATTCGACCTTGTAGGAGTCGCCGAGGAAATGGTGGAATTTCTGGAGCGACTCGATGATGAGGTAGTTGACGGGGAACCAGATCGGACCGCGCCAGTTCGAGTTGCCGCCGAAGAGCCCGGTGGACGACTCGGCCGGCTCGTAGTCGACGCGGTGCGTCATTCCCATGGCGTCGATCACGTACGGGTGGTCCTTGTGGAAGCGCGAGACGGCGCGGATCCCGAAGTCCGAGAGGAACTCGTCGGGATCGAGGAGGTACGAGCAGACGGAGCGCAGGCGGCGGCGGTTCACGAGCGAGAGGAAGCGGCGCGGGCCGTCGTCCGTCGAGATCGTCTCGACGTGGCTCGCGAAGTCGGGGCGGTTGTCGATGAACCACTGCATGCGCCGCTTGAAGCCGGGAAGGCGGTCGACGACGTCGGCCTCGAGCGTCTCGACGGCGAAGAGGGGGATGAGGCCCACCATCGAGCGCACGCGCATCGGAAAGTTGCCGCCGCCGGGCAGGTGCAGGACGTCGTAGTAGAAGCCGTCCTGCTTGTCCCACAGCTCGATCCCGGCGCCCCCGAGGTCGTTCATCGCGCGCGCGATGTAGACGAAGTGCTCGAAGAACTTCGACGCGACGTCCTCGTACGCGGAGTCCTCGCGCGAAAGCTCGAGGGCGATCGCGAGCATGTTCAGGCAGTACATACCCATCCAGCTCGTGCCGTCCGACTGCTCGATGTGCCCGCCGGTCGGCAGGGGAGCGCTGCGGTCGAAGACGCCGATGTTGTCGAGGCCGAGGAATCCGCCCTGGAAGACGTTTCGGCCCCCTTCGTCCTTCCGGTTCACCCACCACGTGAAGTTCAGGAGCAATTTGTGGAAGACGCGCTCGAGAAATCCGCGGTCCGGCGCCCCCGAGCGCTTCGCGTCGATCTTGTAGACGCGCCACGCGGCCCACGCGTGGACGGGAGGGTTCACGTCGCTGAACTTCCACTCGTACGCGGGGAGCTGCCCGTTCGGGTGCATGTACCACTCGCGCAGGAGGAGGATGAGCTGCTGCTTCGCGAAATCGGGGTCCACGAGGGCGAGCGGCACCGTGTGGAACGCGAGGTCCCACGCGGCGTACCACGGGTACTCCCACTTGTCGGGCATCGAGAGGACGTCGGCGTTGTAGAGGTGGCCCCATTCGGCGTTCCGCCTCCGGCGGCGCTCGCCGGGGGGCGGAGGCTGGTCCGGGTCGCCCTTCAGCCAGCGCGCGACCTCGAAGCCGTAGAACTGCTTGCTCCAGAGGAGGCCGGCGAAGGCCTGGCGCATGACGCTCTTCGCGTCGTCCGAGATGTCGGCCGGAATCACGTTCGCATAGAAAGCATCCGCTTCCGCGCGGCGCACGGCGAGGATCGCGTCGAAACCGGGCCCGAGTGGATCGGCCGTCTTCCTGTCCGTGAGACGCAGCCGGATCTTCTTCGAACCGCCCGGCGGGACGTCGAGCCGGTACCACGCCGCGGCCTTCGTCCCGAATCCCGCCGGGTTCACCGCCTCCCTGGCGCCGCGGACGACGCGGTCGTGGAAGGCGTCTTTCACATACGGTCCGTCGTTCTCGGTTCCGAAGAGGCGGCGATTGTTCGTCTCGTTCTCGGTGAAGAGCAGCTCCGGCGCACCTTCGGCGTACAGCATGCGATCGCCGTACGCGGGGTGTGCGATAGCGACCGCCGCGGCGCCGTCCGGCCCTTCGGCCTTACGGGCGCGAGGCTTGCGGGGGTCCAGGCCCCAGGACCACGTATTGCGGAACCAGAGCGTCGGCAGGAGGTGAATCGGGGCGGCTTCCGGGCCACGGTTCAGGATTTCGATCTCGACGAGGATGTCCTCCGGTGAGGCCTTCGCGTACGTGACGAAGACGTCGAAGTAGCGGTGTTCCTGAAAGACGCCCGTATCGAGGAGCTCGTACTCCAGCTCCCGTCTGCCGCGCCGTGCGTTCTCTTCGCGCAGCTTCGCGTACGGGAACTCCGCCTGCGGGTACTTGTACAGCATCCGCATGTACGAGTGCGTCGGCGTGGAGTCGAGATAGAAGTAGTACTCCTTCACGTCTTCGCCGTGGTTTCCCTCGACGCCCGTCAGGCCGAAAAGGCGCTCTTTCAGGTACGGGTCCTTGCCGTTCCACAGGGCGACCGCGAAGCAGACGCTCGCGTGGCGGTCGGAGAGGCCGGCGATACCGTCCTCGCCCCACCGATACGCCCGCGCGGGCGCCACGTCGTGGGGGAAGTACGTCCAGGCCGAGCCGTCCGGGCTGTAGTCCTCTCGGACGGTGCCCCATTGCCGCTCGGACAGATAGGGACCCCAGCGCTTCCAGTTCTTCTTCCGGTCACGGTCTTCCGCGAGGCGGAGCGACTCCGGATCGGGCGCGACCGGTTCAGTCATGTGCGCTCTCCCGGACGCAAGGGTATACGGCCTCGTCTCCGCGCAGGCCGGGCACCGCCGCTTGCGTCGAGCCGGGAATGAGATTGACTCTCGCCTTGGACGGGCTTCAGAATCCGAGCCCTCCAAAGGGCTTCGAAGATTCTTGGGGGTGACTCATGCTGGTCGCGACGAAACCCGGTCTCACGGACACGCTTCTCGAGAAATGCCGCGAACGAGCGCCGCGCTACGACCTCGAGAACCGGTTCTGTCAGGAGGATTTCGACGAGCTGAAAGCCGCGGGATACCTCCACATGGCGGTTCCGAAGGAGTTCGGCGGGGCGGGCCTGACACTCGAGGAGGCGTCGCTCGAGACACGGCGTCTCGCTCTCTATGCCCCCGCCACCGCGCTGTGCATCAACATGCACAACTACTGGGTGGGCGATGCGGCGGACCTCTGGAGGAGCGGCGACAAGTCCTGCGAATGGATCCTCCGGGAGGCGGCGGCCGGGGAGGTGTTCGCCGCGGGCCACGCCGAGCACGGCAACGACATCCCGGGACTCCTTTCGACCACGAAGGCGGAGCGTGTCGACGGGGGCTGGCGCTTTACCGGGCGGAAGTCCTTCGGCAGCCTGACTCCGGTCTGGACGCGGCTCGGGATGCACGGCATGGACACGAGCGACCCCGCCGCGCCGAAGATCGTCCACGCGTTCCTGCCGCGCGGCACGAAGGGCTGCACGATCAAGGAGACGTGGGACGTGCTCGGAATGCGCGCGACGCGGAGCGACGACACGGTCCTCGAGGGCGCCTTCGTCCCGGACAAGTACGTCGCGCGGGTGGTTCCCGCGGGCGTCGCGGGCGTGGACGCCTTCATCCTCGGATTTTTCACGTGGGGCCTGACCGGCTTCGCGAACGTCTACTACGCGATCGGACAGAGGACGCGGGAGGTCATCATCGAGCAGCTGAAGACGAAAACCTCGATCGGGCTGACGCGGCCGATGACGTACCACCCGGAGATCCAGCACGGCATCGCGGAGATCTCGCTCGAGCTCGAATCGATCGGTCCCCACGTCGACGCGATCGCGCGCGACTGGTCGCGGGGCGCGGTCGGACCGGACTGGTTCCTGCGGCTCGTCGCGATGAAGTACCACGCGGTGGAAGGCGCGTTCCGGATCGTGGACCGCGCGCTCGACCTGTCCGGAGGGTTCGGCATGTTCAAGAAGAGCGAGCTCGAGCGCCTCTTCCGCGACTGCCGCGCGGGCCGGTTCCACCCGGCGAACTCGGCGCTCGTCCACGAGATCGTCGGGAAGCTGACGCTCGGGATCAGTCCCGACGAACAGCCGCGGTGGGGCTGAATTGTCAGGAAGCGCGCCGCGGCCCGCGCGAGACGACCCTGAGGAACGCCTCGAGCCGTCCGTCGGCTGGATGCTCGCGCAACTCGGCGGGCGTCCCCGCCTGAGCTACCTGGCCGTCCAGAAGCACGACGAGATGCTCGGCGAGCGCGAACGCCTCGGGCTGGTCGTGCGTGACGAGAAGCGTCGTCAGGCCCGTCTCGTCGTGGAGTTTGAAGAGCCATTCGCCGAGCTCGAGGCGAACGCCAGCGTCTAGGGCGCCGAAAGGCTCGTCGAGAAGGAGCACGCGCGGGTTCACGGCGAGCGCGCGCGCGAAGGCCACGCGTTGCCGCTGCCCGCCCGACAGCTCCGACGGGCGGCGGTCCCCGAAGCCGTCCATCTGGACGCGGCGGAGGAGCGCGTCCGCGCGCGCGGCGGCCTCCTTGCGCGGAACGCGCCGCACGCGAAGGCCGAAGATGACGTTCTCCCGTACGGAGAGGTGTCCAAAGAGCGCGTAGCCCTGAAAGACGAACCCGACTCCGCGCTTCTGGACCGGCACGTCGGTCACGTCCTCGCCGTGCAGGAGGATGCGGCCCGCGTCCGGCTCCTCGAGCCCCGCGATGAGCCGGAGCACCGTCGACTTCCCGGCTCCGGAAGGTCCCAGAATCCCCGTGATCGCGCCCGTGGGCGCGGTGAACGATACGCCCGCGACGGCTGGAGGCCCGTCCTCGGTGAAGCGGCGCCGGAGGTCCGATACGACGACGCTCATCTCGCCCTCACCCGCGCTTCCTCGAGCTTCCGGGCCGCGAGCGTGGCGAGTGCGAGGAAGGTCAGAAGCGAGGCCACCGCGAATGCGCCCGCGAAGTCGTACTCGTTGTAGAGGATCTCGACATGGAGCGGCAGCGTGTTCGTCACGCCGCGGATGTGCCCGGACACGACCGAGACGGCGCCGAACTCGCCCATCGCGCGCGCGTTGCACAGGACCACGCCGTAGAGAAGCCCCCAACGCGCCTTCGGGAGCGTCACGCGAAAGAACGCCTGCCATCCGCTGGCCCCGAGCGTGAGAGCGGCTTCCTCCTCCTCGTTGCCCTGCGCCTCGAGGACCGCGAGAACCTCGCGCGCCACGAACGGGAATGTGACGAAGACCGTGGCGAGGACGATTCCGGGCGCGGCGAAGATGATCTTCCAGTCGTGCGCGGCGAGGAAGGGCCCGAGAAATCCCTGTCGCCCGAACAACAGGACGAACACGAGACCTGCAATGACCGGAGAAACCGCGAACGGAAGGTCGATGAGGGAGACGAGAAGGCCCTTGCCGCGGAATCGGAACTTCGCGATGAGCCACGCGGCGACCACCCCGAAGACGAGATGCAACGGCACCGCGATCGCGGCCGTGAGAAGCGTGAGGCGGATCGCGGAGAGAGCGGCGGGCTGAGCGATCGCCTCGAAGTAGGCCGCCGGTCCCTTGCTCAGCGCCTGCGCGAAGACGGCGGCGAGGGGTACGAAGAGGAAGAGCGCGAGGAAGAGGAACGCGACCGCCACGAGCCCACGCTTCAGAGCCGGCGCGTCTGCAGCCGCGGGAGCAAGGCGGAAGCCGCGCCCAATCACCGTGGACGCGCCGGCTCGCCGCCGCGTCCAGTGCTGCAGGACGTTGATCGCGAAGACGAGGGCGAACGACGTCACGAGGAGAACGAGCGCGATCGCGGTGGCGCCGGCCGTGTCGTACTGTTCGAGCTTCGTCACGATGAGGAGGGGGGCGATCTCGGTGCGGAAGGGCATATTGCCCGACACGAAAACGATCGAGCCGTATTCGCCGAGCGCCCGCGCGAAGGCCAGCGCGAACCCCGTCAGAAGAGGCGGGAGGATGTTCGGGAAGACGACGCGGACAAACGTCTGAAGGCGCGATGCGCCGAGGACGGCTGCGGCCTCCTCCAGCTCGGCGTCGAGATCCTCGAGGACGGGCTGGACCGTCCGCACGACGAACGGCAATCCCACGAACGTGAGGGCGAGGACGACGCCCGCGGGCGCGAAGGCGACCTTCAGGCCGAGCGGCAGAAGAAACCGACCGAGCCACCCGTTGGGGGAGTAGACGGCCGCGAGCGTGAGGCCCGCGACGGCCGTGGGCAGCGCGAAGGGAAGGTCAACGATCGCGTCCACGAACGCACGCCCCGGAAAGCGGTAGCGCGCCAGCACCCACGCGATGAGGAGGCCGAAGACGGCATTGAGAAGAGCGGCGGCAAGGGCCGCGCCGAAGCTCAGGCGGTACGCCGCGATCGCCCGGGGCGCGGTCACGATCCGCCAGAACTCGTCGGCGGAGAGGCCGGCCGTCTTCACGAAGAGCGCGGCGAGCGGGACAAGGACGAGGAGTCCGACGTAGAGAAGCGTCGCGCCGAGAGCGGGCCCGAACCCGGGAAGAACACCGTGACGACGCGCTCTTCTCACCGGCCTGGCTGGTAGATCCGGTCGAATGTGCCGCCGTCGATGAAGTGGGCCTCCTGGGCCTTCCGCCATCCACCGAAGACGTCGCCGATCGTGAAGAGAGACACTTTCGGGAAGACGCCGGCGTGGGCGGCCCCGACCTTCGCGCTGCCCGGACGGTAGTGATGCTTCGCCGCGATCGCCTGTGCCTCGTCGGTGTAGAGGAACTCGAGATAGGCCTGCGCCACGGCGCGCGTGCCGTGCTTGTCGGCGTTCCTGTCCACGAGGGCGACGGGCGGCTCGGCGAGAATGCTCACGGACGGGACGACGATCTCGAACCGGTCCCGGCCGACCTCCTTCGTCAGGAGGAACGCCTCGTTTTCCCAGGCGACGAGGACGTCTCCGAGGCCGCGCTCGGCGAACGTCGTCGTCGCGCCGCGCGCGCCCGCGTCGAGCACGGGCACGTTCCCGAAGAGCCTCGAGAGGAAGTCGCGCGCGGTCGCGTCGCTCCCACCCGGCTGCTTCAAAGCGTAGCCCCACGCGGCGAGATAGTTCCAGCGTGCGCCGCCGGACGTCTTGGGGTTCGGCGTGATCACCGTGATCCCGGGCTTCACGAGGTCGTCCCAGTCCCGGATCCTCTTCGGGTTTCCGGTGCGCACGACAAAGACGATCGTGGAGGAGTACGGGGAGCTGTTTCTCGGAAGGCGTTTTTGCCAGCTCGCCGGCAGGAGGCCCCCCTTCTCGGAGATCGCGTCGATGTCACCCGAAAGCGCGAGCGTCACGACGTCGGCCTCCAGGCCGTCGATCACGGACCGCGCCTGCATGCCCGAGCCCCCGTGTGACTGGTTGATCGCGACCTTCTGGCCGGTCTTCGCGCCCCAGGCCTTCGCGAACGCCGCGTTTACCTCCTCGTACAGCTCCCGAGTGGGGTCGTACGAGACGTTGAGGAGGGTCACAGTGGGCGGCGCGGCGAGGACGCGGGACGAAGAGGGGGAAGAGGAGGAAGTCGAAGAGGAGATTTCTGCGAATAGAAATAGAATAACGAGGCCGGCAGCTGCGACGATGGCGGAGCTGCGCCGCCTGCCGGGGCGCAAGACGCGGTTCAAGACGGCCCGCGAGCCGGTAAGCCTGAGGAGTCGATCGGCGCGCGCCAAGCCCTATTACCCTTCTAAGGAATCTTTCTTTTCTTCTTCTTTTCCTTCTTATATTATTTCTCCCATTCGTTTAGTCAAGTATTATTCGAGGGGAGACAATAGGGCCCGTGAAGCTCACCCGCCGAAGCGAGTACGCGCTCCTGGCGCTCATCCACCTCGCCCGCGCGAAGGGGGAGGGCTACGTCGCCGTCGCCGCGATGGCCGCGGCGCAGGGCCTGCCGCCGAAGTTCCTCGAGCAGCTCTTGATCGTGCTCAAGCGCGCGCGGCTCGTGAAGAGCAAGAAGGGACCGCACGGCGGATACCGGCTGGCCCGCCCGGCAGAGAAGATCTCACTGGCCGAGGTCGTCCGCCTCCTGGACGGAGCCCTCGCGCCGACCGAGTCGGTCAGCACGTACTTCTACGAGCCGACGCCCGTCGAGAGGGAGAAGCGCCTCCTGCGCGTCTTCAAGGAGATCCGCGACGTCGTTTCGTCCCGTCTCGAGAAGACGTCGCTGGCCGACGTCCGCTGAGGCGTCTTTCTTGGAAAGCGGGCGGGAAAGGCCTTGACATTGTACTAGTAGACTATTACATTGAACGCATGAACGGCGTGCCGTTCCGCCTCGATTCCGGCTCGGGCGTGCCCTTCTACCGGCAGGTCATCGACCAGGTGCTCCTCGCGGTCGCGGACGGGCGGCTCCGACCGGGAGAGAGGCTTCCGACGGTGCGGCAGCTCGCGGTCGACCTGTCCGTGAACCTCAACACGATCGCGCGGGCTTACCGGGAGATGGAGATCCGCGGTATCGTCGAGACCCAGCAGGGGACGGGCACTTTCGTCGCGCACCGCAAGGCCGAGAAGAAGACCGCCGAGCGGCGCAAGGCGCTCGAGCGCCTCGTCGACCAGGCTCTTTCCAGCGCGGCCGCCCAGGGATTCGCCACCGAAGAGTTCGCCGAAGCCGTTTTCGACAGGGCCGAAGAGGCCGGCAGGAGGTAAGCCATGCTCGTGCGATCCATCAGGCGGCTTTCCGAGAAGGTCCAGGAGGCCCGGGCCGCCGCCGAGTCGCCGCGCCGGGGAAGCTCGTCCGAGAAGCGCCACCGACAGACCGAGAAGGACCTCGAGGCGCGCCGCTACGTGAGCGGCGTGAGCCTGCTCGCGTTCTTCCTGTCGCTCGCGGCCGGAGGCATTTTCGCGGGAATCGCCGGCTCTCCGTTCCCGTTCCTGGCGGCCGTCCTCGTCGGCGTGTTCCTCCTGTTCGCCTTGAAGGTCGCGAACCAGTGGGAGCGCGCCGTCGTCCTGCGGTTCGGACGCTTCGTGGGCCTCAAGGGCCCGGGACTGTTCATTCTCATCCCCATCGTCGACGAGATCTCGCAGCTCGTGGACCAGCGCGTGCGCGTGACGGACGTCTCGGCGGAGTCCGCTCTCACGAAGGACACCGTTCCCGTGAACGTGGACGCAATCGTGTTCTGGACGGTCTGGGACGCTCAGAAGGCCGTCCTCGAGGTCGCCGACTTTCTCGACGCCATCGCGCTCTCGGCGCAGACGGCGCTGCGCGAGACGATCGGCCGCCACATGCTCGCCGAGATGATCACCGAGCGGGAGCAGCTCGGGAAGCAGCTTCAGGCCATCCTCGACGAGAAGACGAATCCCTGGGGCATCACGGTGCAGTCCGTCGAGATCCGGGACGTGAAGATTCCGCCCGGCCTCGAGGACGCGATGTCGCGGCAGGCGCAGGCCGAGCGCGAGCGGCAGGCCCGCATCATTCTCGGCACGGCGGAAACCGAGATCTCCGCGCGCTTCGTGGAAGCCGGCGACGCGTACAAGGACCACCCGCTCGCCCTGCACCTGCGCGCGATGAACATGCTCTACGAGGCCATCAAGGAGAAGGGCTCCATGGTCATCGTGCCGTCGAGCGCGGTCGAAACGATGGGCCTGGGAGGCCTCGCCGGGATTTCGGCGCTCGGACAGAAGAAGGTGACGGGGGAGTGACCAAGCTCTTTACCGGCGTGCGTGCGGTTTTCTACGCATCGGGCTTCATTCTGCTGTGGGGTTGGTTCGTGGCGCTGGCGACGCGGGTCGATCGGGCGGCCGGGCGTGCGCTGCCGGTCGTCCCCGGGCTGCTCGCCGTCGGCATCACGCTCGTCGTCGCCGGTGCCTTCCTCGCGCTGACCTGTGCGGTGCTATTCGTCGCGCGGGGAGACGGGACGCCCGCCCCGTTCGACGCACCGAAGCGGTTCGTGGCCGTTGGGCCGTACCGGTTCGTGCGCAACCCGATGTACGTCGGTGCGATCACGTTGCTCGTGGGCCTCGGACTCGTCGGGCGCGCGCCATCCGTCTTCGGGGTCGCCTTCGCCGCGTTCTTCTTCTCGAACCTCTTCGTGGTTTTCGTCGAGGAGCCCGGTCTCGCGCGCCGTTTCGGCGAGAACTACCTTGCTTACAAGAGCAGGACAAACCGCTGGCTTCCGCGGTTCCGCGCCGTTTCGGGCTAGGTCGGTTCGCCGCCCCCGACCGGGCTCCTCTTGAGAAGATGTGCGGCATATCCGAGGAGGTAGAGCATCCCGACCGCGCTGTGCCCCCACCCCGTTGCCTTTCTCGACAGTTCTCCCGTGAGAACCTGCACGGCGTAGCCCGAAAGAACGAGCGGCGCCACGAGACCGAGCAAACAGAGTCCGCTCGTTTTTCCGGACGTTTCGCCCGACCTCCATTTTGGCAGCGCGTGTCCGCGCACCACGAGTCCGAGGGCGAAGACGAGGAAGGGGGCCGCGAAGACGTGCGCTTTCAGGACGCCCGGCTGCCAGGGATGGCCGAGAGGGGAGTCCGGGTCGGAGCCCGTCATGAAATACTTCATGACGCCGTAGACGAGGCCGGAGATCGTGATCGCGACCGCCGCGACATGCAGAAGTACGAGCTCCCAACGCTTCATAGGGCCCTCAGCGCCTGCCCTTCTCCCGGAGGAAGGCGTCCAGCGCGAGGACGCGCCGCGCCGCCTCGACCGTCGCCCGCACGGTGAGGGTCGCGCCCGTCACCGATCGCACGCCGCGCTTTTCGGAGAGCTCGTCGTCGAGACGTCTCCCGCCGAACTGCCCGTACCAAGTCGCGCGCGGAAGGTACTCCTCGGGCTCGGAGAAAGACAGGATCTCGACGCGGGCAATCGCCCCGGCCGGATCCACGAGGACAAGGAGCGTCTCGGGCTCCGTGCGCACGACGTGGGAGTCGAAGTAGACGGTGCCGGCATCCCGGCCGTCCTGCGCCGCGGTGTAGAAGACGACGAGGCCCGTCGGTGGAGCGCCGCCGGTCCGACGCGCGACCTCTTTGCGGTCGGCCTCGGAGAGAAACGCGGTCTTCCGCGACACGACCGCGCCTTTCGGGAACGCCAGGCGAAGAGCTTCCTCCTGCGTCAGGAAGCTCTTTCCGAAGGCATGCGAGGAAGCGAGACAGAGGAAGAGAAAACCGAAGAGGAAGATTTCTTCGAATGGAATAGAGCGCGGGCAGTGGCCTCGCCCTTCTTTCTTTCTAAGAAATCCCCGGTCTGCCTTTCCCGTTTCCTCTTTCAAAACTCATACCCCAGCGCGACGTTGAGCTGGTTGACGCCCGTCTTTGCGGCATTCCGGCGCCACTGTCCGTCCAGCTTAACGACGACCTGCGGGATCGGCTTGAAGACGAGCCCTGCCGTCCACTGCGTGACGTCGTTCTCCGGGTTTCGCGCGTAGCCGTCCGGCACCTCGGCCTGCGTGTCCCAGGCCTCATAGCGCGCGAAGGGTGTGAGCGACATGCGCGTCGCGTGCGCAAGCGACAGGACGTCGAACCCGGCCTCGACGTACCAGCCTTCCTGCCGCTCTCCGACGGACTCCAAGCCTTCGAGTTTCCTCACCTGGTCGACCGCAGCCGCGTTCCCGAGGGTCGATCGGGCCCAGAGCGCGCGGAATGACGTCCCGCGCCACTTCGCGTCCAGATGGAAGTCGACGAACGTCGTGCGCGCGCCGAACGATGCGCCGGCCGGAGTCACCTGGTCCTGGGCCGAGTCGCCCGTGAAGAACGAGGCGCCGACGAGCACGCCCGGCAGGCCCGTGTAGTCGAGGCGGCCCGTGAGCGCGAAGCTCCGCGCGAGAGCGAGCGAGCCCTCCTGGCTGCCTTCCCGGAGGCCGTCCGCCGCGAACCCGGCTGCATTCAGCCCGTTCACGACGTAGAGGCGGTACGAGAACGGACCGACGTCGCCCCATGCGCCGAAACCGAGCTCGCGCCATGTGGACGGCAGGATGACCGCCTCCACGTCGGGACGGCGTGCCCCGAGGAAGACCGGCGGCTCGTGGAGCTGGTTGATGAGGCCGACGGGGATGAGCATGAGGCCCGCCCGTGCGTTGAAGGCGAGCTTTCCGCTGAGCCAGTCGAGGTACGCGAACTCGACCTCGACCTCGCCCTCCTTGTCCGACGCGGCGACGGCGTGCTCGTACTCGATCTCGCTGTTGAAGACGAAATGGCCGTCGAACTTGTACCCGAAGTAGAGGACGGCGCGCGCGAGGTCGATCGTGGGCGTGAGGCCGGACGGAGAGCCGTCCTCGCGGGAGCCCGAGAAGTTCTGGTAGAGGATCTCGCCGTACCCGCCGATCGAGACGCCGTGCCTCGAGTAGACCTTCGAGGCGGCCGGGCCGAGCCCGAGCGTCGGGGGCGCCGCCGTCTTTTCCGCCGGCCGCGCCTCGCCAAGGCGCAGGTCTTCGATCTCCTTCGTGAGGACGTCGACTTTCTGCTCGAGTTCCTTCAGGCGCTGCTCCTGTTGCTCGTCGGGCTTCGCGGAGGGCTCGTCGGCGAGGACAGGGAAGGAGAGAAGACTGCGCAGAAAGAAAAGAAAGAGACCGCGTGCGACGGCGCCGCGGGCGCGCGGCGAGCGATGGCGGTTCACGGGAGCGCGCCTTCGGTTCTTCCCGGGGATTTCTTCGAAGGAGAAAGAGGAATGTGGGTCTTCGCCGCGCGCCGATCGTCTTCAAGCAGCGCTCGTATCCCGGGCGAGCCGCGCACGGTGAGATTTCCGCCCTCTTCACCTTCCAAGAAAAACACCGTTTCATGAGCCACGCCGTTCGCCCGGAGGCGCTCCGACAGCGCCAGACCCTCCTCCGGGCCGAGGACGAAGAACGCCGTCGACAGGATGTCCGCGACGAGACCCGAGGGCGCGACGACGGTGACGGAGCCGAAGTCGCGGGCGGGAAAACCCGTGCGCGGGTCGAGAACGTGGCCGACTCGGCGCCCGTTCAGAGCGACAGAGCGCTCTGAGTTCCCCGACGTGGACGCGGAGGCTTCCGTGAGGCGCAGTCGCGCGACGGACCGCGTGCGGTCCCTTGGGTCCGCGACCCCCACGGACACCCCCTCCCCGAATGCGAAGATTTGTCCTCCGAGATCGAGAATGCCCGAGGTCGCGCCGGCCGCGCGCAGCGCTGCGCCGGCCCTGTCGAGCGCCCAGCCCTTTCCCCAGGCCCCTTCGTCGATGCCGGCGAGCGCGTCGCGGCGGGTCACGCTGGAAGAAGATTCTTCGAAGGTGAAGAGGGCCCCGCGACTCGCCGCGCGCGCCCGGGCGAGCGACGTCGCGTCCGGGATGCAGCCGCCCGTGCGCAGGCCCCATGCGGTCACGAGCGGGAGGATGGCCGGATCGAAGGCGCCATCCGTCGTCTTCTCCCACTCGAAGACCCTCTTCAGCAGCGCGAAAAGCTCCGGCGAGACCGGCGTCGCCATCCCGGGTGCCGCGGCGTTCAGCCGGGCGAGGGGAGTGTCTTCTCGCCACGTCGACAGCAGCGCCTCGATCCGCTCGATCTCCCTCGCCCCCGCCTCGCTTGCGCTGAGAGCGGCGTCCCGCGTCGGCGCCGAGACCGTGAGGCAGAACGCGGTCCCCATCGCGGTGAGATGGCGGACGACCGTGGCATGGTGCATACTGCGACTCAGTCTCAATCGCAAGATACTCGGGGAACTTGCCGCCGGTCAAGTGATGCAGTTGCTTCAGGCCTGAGAGGCGGGGGCCGCGTCCCGGAAGATCTCGCCCGGAGCGCCGAGCGCCGCGATCCGGCCGGATTCGAGGATCATGACCTCGTCGGCGAGCGCCGCGACCTCGGTCGCTTCGTGCGTGACGTAGAGGATCGGAAGCGGGAACGCCGCCTTGACCTTCAGGAGGTGCTCGAGCACTCGCTCCTTGAGCAGACGGTCGAGACCGGAGAGCGGCTCGTCGAGAAGCAGGATCTCCGGAGCCGAAAGCAGGGCGCGGCCCAGCGCGACGCGCCGCCTCTCGCCGCCGGAAAGCGTCGAGGGGCGCCTGTCGAGAAGAGGCGAGAGTCCGAGAACACCGACGACGCGTTCCTCCGCGAATGGGGGCTTTCGGGCGAGCCCACGGCCCGCTCCGTAGAGGAGGTTGCCCGCGACGGAGAGATGCGGGAACAGCGAATCGTCCTGCGTGACGTATCCGACGGCCCGTTGTCGGGGAGGGACGCGGACTCCCGCGGCCGCGTCGTCGAGCACGCGGCCGGACAGGACGATGCGTCCGCTCTCCGGATGCCTCAGGCCCGCGACGGCTTCGAGGAGAGACGTCTTGCCTGCGCCCGACGGGCCGAAGACGGCCGTGACGTGGGCGCTCAGGACGGCGTCGAGCTCGAGGGCGAAAGGCGTGAGCGGCAGGCGGAAGCCTTCGAGCGAGAGCGTCACGCGTTCGTCCGGCGCTTCAACCAGACCTCCGAGAGAAAAATGGCGCCGAACGCAAGCGCTGCCGAGACGGCGAGGAGGCCGTACGCGCGCCCGTCCAGGCCCGTCTGCACGTCGTTGTAGATTGCCGTGGCGATCGTCGTCGTGCGGCCCGGAATGTTCCCCGCGACGAGAATCGTCGCGCCGAACTCGCCGAGCGCGCGCGCACAGGCGAGAAGGAGGCCCGCGGCGATTCCGCGCGAGGCCAGGGGAAGCGTGACCGTCGAGAGGACGCGCGCTTCACTCGCCCCGAGCGTCCGGGCCACAGCTTCGAGACGGGGGTTCACCTCCTCGAATGCGACGCGCGCCGTGCGCACGAGGAGAGGAAGCGACATCACCATCATCGCGACGACGACGGCTTTCCACGTGAAGACGACGTCCATGCCGAAAAGGGCCTGCGCGGCGCGCCCGCCCGGGCCGCGCCGGCCCAGGAACTTCAGGAGCAGGAGCCCGGTCGCGACGGGCGGGAGGACGAGCGGAAGAGAGACCAGCGTCTCGAGCAGGACCTTTCCCGGAAAGCGCCGCCGCGCGAGAAGCAACGCGAGCCCGAGCCCGAAAGGCGCGAGGAGGAGAACGGCGAGAGCCGCCACCCGGATTGTGAACCAGACGACGGGCAGATCCACGGCGAACTCGGACACGTCAATCCTTCACGAGAAACCCGTATCGCACGAAGACCTTCCGGGCCGCCCTCGAGGAAAGGTATTCGAGGAATTTCCGTGCGGCTGCCTCCCGGGGAGCGCCGTTCGCGAGCGCGAAGGGATAGGAGATCGCGGGGCCGGATGCAGCCGGAACCTCGAAGGCGACGCGCACCCGTTTCGAGGTCAGTGCATCGGTCCGGTAAACGACGCCGGCGTCGACGTTGCCCGACTCCACGGCGGCGAGAGTCGCGCGAGCGTTCTCGGTCGGTACGATTTTCGGTGCGACAGCGCCCCAGATCCCGGCCCTTTCGAAGAATCTCTTCGAATAGACCCCCACGGGAACCGACGTAGGTTCCGCGAGTGCGAGCATCCCGACGCGCGGACCAGCGAGATCCCTCTCCGAAGCGATCCCCAGCGGGCTGTCCGCCGGGACGACGACGACGAGCGTGTTCGAGAGGATGCTGCGGCGAGTCCCGGGTACGACGAGGCCTTCCCTTTCGAGGCCGTCCATCTGCGCCTCGTCCGCCGAGAGGAAGACGTCAGCCGGCGCCCCCTCGCGGATCTGCCGGGCGAGCAGGCTCGAGGCGGCGAAGTTGAAGACAACTTTCTCTCCACCGCCTCTTTCCCAGGTCGCACCGATTTCCGTCAGGGCGTCTGTCAGGCTGACGGCAGCGAAGACGAGAACGAGGGCTTCCTTCATCCTGAGTCGATCGCAGGATATACAGGAAGGAGGCAGCCGTTCGAGGACGAATTCCCCGGCCTACTTCTTCCCAGCCCGTGCCGCCTTCTTGATGGCTCCCACGGCGGTCTTCGCGTCCGCCTCGTTCCCGAAGCCGAGAATCGCCGAGAACTTTCGGCCGACGACCTGGGCCACCAGGAAGTCGAGGTTGATCCCGGCGTCAGCGATGGCGCGCGCGAGCGCGTACCCGAGGCCCGGCCGGTCGTCACCCTCGACGAGGAGCGTCGGGATCGTGGAGGCCCCGAGACCTTCCGACTGCGCGGCGGCGACCGCCTTCTTCCCGGAGACCGGAGACACCTCGATGACGGCCGTACTGCCTCCGGGCTGCTTGTAACCCATCGCGACTTTCAGGCTGGTTCCCTGAACGGCGAGAGGACCGAGCGTTTCCGCCATGAGGCCGGGACGATCCCCCGACTCACGGCGCCAGAGCGTGATCTTCTTGACGGTGATGGCCATGTCGACTCCTTTCGTGTTACATCCCTTGAGACCAAGCTAGGGAGGGAACGCCGGGAAATCAAGCGCGAGATGGCGGGAGGCCTCAGCCGGGGCCTTTCGAGTCGATGTCGGCCACCAGGACGTCGATTCCGTCCGCATTCTCGAGGACGCGCTGGACGATGCCCGGCGCGAGACGCCCTCTCAGGCCCTTCCGGGAGGGGCGTCCGATCACGAGGACGCCGACCCGCTCCTCGCGGATGAAGTCGAGGATCGCCGCCGCGACGTCCTCGGATTCGCGGTAGACGATCGTGGCCCCGAGCGTCATCGCGAGCTGGATGTTCTCGGTCAGCTCGCGATGACGCGACGCCGACAGGTTCTCGGGCCGGTCCCTTTTTCGCCTCACGTAGATCGCGTACCAGCGCGTGTTCATCCGGCCGGCCATGCGTGACCCGCGCCGGATGAGGGCGCGCGCGACCACCGGATCGAGAGGCAGCGCGACGGCCACGCGGATCGGGGGGGCGATCGCAGGGAATGAGCCGCTGGTCCCGGTCGGGCCGTGGTCGACGTTTTCCGCCGTCTCGCGGAGCGCGAGCTCGCGCAGGGACTTGAGGTTTTCCTCGCGGAAGAAATTCTCGAGGGCCAAGAGCGCCTGAGCCGCTGGGTAGATCTTGCCCTGCCTCAGGCGGTCGCGGAGCTCGGGCACCGGGAGGTCCACGTTCACGACGGCGTCCGCCTCGCGGATGACGCGGTCGGGAACGCGCTCTTTCACCTCGAGGCCCGTCGCGGATTTCACGACGTCCTGGACGCCCTCGAGGTGCTGCACGTTGACGGCCGTCATCACCGAAATGCCCGCCGCGAGAAGGTCCTCGACGTCCTGCCACCGCTTGTCGTTCTTGCCTTCGGGCACGTTCGTGTGCGCCAGCTCGTCGACGACCGCGACCTCCGGCTTCCTCGCGATCACGGCGGCAAGGTCCATCTCCTCGAGGATTGCGCCCTTGTAGGGCACGAGCTTCCTCGGAATGACCTCGAGGTCCCCGATGCGTGCGGCCGTCTCTGCCCGGCCGTGGGTCTCGACGAAACCGACGACCACGTCGATGCCCCGCCCGCGCATCGCATGCGCATCGTCGAGCATCCGATACGTCTTGCCGACTCCCGCTGCCTGCCCGAGGTAGACCTTCAGGTTCCCGCGCTTCGGATCGCGCGACGCGAGCCTGAGGAATGCCTCGGGGTCGGGGCGATCGCGTGGGTTGCTCGACGGCACCCGTCGATTATGGGGCCTGGAGCGGAGCCGAAGACGCGCTTGCCGAAGGAGCCGGGGCAGGCGCCGACGTGGCGGTCGGCGTGGGTGCGATCTGCGGATGGCCCAGCCGCGTGTCGATGTCCAGGTTGAGCGCGAGGACGTTGACCCGGCTCTCGCCGTAGAGGCCGAGGAATCGCTCCTCGGTGCTCTTCGCGACGAGCGCTTCGAGGTCGGCGGCGGCAATCCGGGTCTCACGCGAGACGCGAGGAATCTGCAGGCGGGCGTACTCCGGCGAGATGTGGGGATCCACGCCCGAGCCGGAGGACGTGACGGCGTCGGCCGGGACGGATCCCGTGACACCGTCGTCGCTTCTCACGGCTGTCACGGCGTCCTTGACGGAGTCCGCGAGCTTCTTCGAGGTCGGACCGAGATTCGTTCCTCCGGTGGCAGTCGCGTCGTATCCGGTACCTGCCGCGGAGGGTCGGCCGTGGAAATGTCCGGGCATTACGAACGACTGCCCGATGAGGACGGACCCAACAGGCGTGGCGCGGCCGCCCCCCTCCTCCTTTCTAAGAAAACTCCCGTCGGCTTTCTCCCGAAAAGCAACCCTGCCGATTGCCCAGACGGCCAGTGGGTACGCGAGTCCGAGAAGTAAGGTCAGCGCCAGGAAGAGCCGGAGGGAACCGAGAACATTTTCTTTCATCGAAGACCTCAAACGAGATGGAGAGCGACAAGGAGGAGATCGATCGCCTTGATCCCCACGAACGGCACGAGGACACCGCCGACGCCGTAGAGCATCAGGTTCCGCCTGAGGATCCGTCCGGCGCCGAGCGGCCTGTAAGAAACGCCCTTCAGCGCGAGGGGGATGAGCGCGATGATGATGAGCGCGTTGAAGATGACCGCGGAGAGGATGGCGCTCTGGGGCGTGGCGAGACGCATGATGTTCAGCGCCTGCAGCTCGGGATACGTCACGAGGAAGAGCGCCGGGATGATCGCGAAGTACTTCGCTACGTCGTTCGCGATCGAAAAAGTCGTGAGCGCGCCGCGCGTCATGAGGAGCTGTTTGCCGATCTCGACGAC
>JBGPDK010000011.1:0-34104 GCA_041482235.1 Thermoanaerobaculia bacterium
CCGCATCTTTCCGCCGGCGACCGATGTGGTCCCGTCTTCTTTGCGGGCCCGTGCGTCATCGAGTCGCGGGCACACGCGCTGAAAATGGCGAAAGAGCTGAAGAAGGCATTCGAGCGGGCCGGCGTCGCCGACCGCCTCGTCTACAAGTCTTCCTTCGACAAGGCGAATCGCAGCTCGGGGGCGAGCTTCCGGGGACCTGGCATCGAAAGAGGATTGGCGATCCTCTCGGAAGTCAAGGAGAGGACCGACCTTCCGATCCTGACTGACGTCCACGAACCCGAGCAGTGCGCGATCGTGGCCGAGGTCGCGGACGTCCTTCAGATCCCCGCATTTCTCTGCCGCCAGACCGATCTCATCCTCGCGGCCGCGGCCACGAAGAAGGCCTTGAACGTGAAGAAGGGTCAGTTTCTCGCGCCGGACGACTGCAAACAGATTGTCGACAAGTGCCACGCGGCCGGAAACACGAACGTGACGCTCACCGAGCGCGGGACTACATTCGGCTATCACAACCTCGTCGTGGACTTCCGCGGCCTCCCGATGATGCGGGCCCTGGGCGTGCCCGTGATCTACGACGCCACGCACTCTCAGCAGCTTCCCGGCGGCCTCGGGACCGAGACAGGTGGCTCCCGAGAGTACGTGCCCGCGCTCGCGCGCGCCGCGGCGGCCGTGGGCGTCGACGGCTACTTCTTCGAGGTCCACGACAACCCCGCGCACGCGAAGTCCGACCGGGCGACGCAGCTCCCGCTCGCGCTCCTGCCGAAGTTCCTGTCGGACCTTCTCGCCTTCGACGCGCTGCGCCGAAAGATCGGCTTCTGAAACCGCACAACGCTCCCTGTCGCCGCCGCAAATCAACGGGCAAGGCTGGATCTCCGTAAACTCCTTCCGTGGACACGGACGAGCTGAACCAGTTGATCCGCTCGCTCAACCGGGGGGCCGCGGAACGGCGCGAAGCGGCCGAGCCCGAGCTGGAGCTGGTGCGCCCGGAGGAGCCGGCGCCCGCCCTCGACCTCACCGCGGGCGCCGCGCACACGGCCGAGGACGAAGTTCCCCCCGAGCTCGCGGCCCTCCTCACGGAGACCGTGCGCCGCGGCGGGACGGACCTTCTCCTCGTGCCCGGCGCCGGACCGGTCGTGCGGGTGAACGGCTCGCTCGAGAAGGCGGGCGGAGGCGAGCCGCTTTCGGCGCAGGCGGCCTTCGACCTCCTGTCGCCATCGCTTTCGGCCGAGCGGCGGCGCCGCTACCGCGAGACGGGCGTCGTGGACCTCTCGCTGCGCCTCGCGGGCCTCGGCCGCTTCCGCGTGAACCTCCACCGCACGCGGCGGGGCGTTGCGGCGGCTCTGCGCGTGCTGCCGAAGCGCGTTCCACCGCTCTCGGAACTGGGCCTGCCGGAGATGCTCCACGACCTGACGAAGAGCACTCGGGGCCTCGTCCTCGTCACCGGCGCGACGGGCTCCGGCAAGACGACGACGCTGGCCGCCCTCGTGGATCGCATGAATCGCACGGAGAAGCGGCACATCGTGACGATCGAGGACCCGGTCGAGTACGAGCACCCCCACGTGCGGTCGCTCGTCGAGCAGGTGGAGGTGGGCGTGGACGTCCCCAGCTTCGCCCAAGCCCTCGTCTCGGCGCTCCGCCAGGACCCGGACGTGATCCTCGTGGGCGAGATGCGGGACCTCGAGACGACACGCGCCGCGGTCACGGCCGCCGAGACCGGCCACCTCGTCCTCACGACGCTTCACACGAACGACGTGCCGCAGACGATCAACCGCATCCTGGACATCTTCCCGGCCGAGCAGCAGGGGCAGGTGAGGCACCAGCTTTCGCTCGCGCTGTCGGCCATCGTCTGCCAGCAGCTCGTCCCGAGAAAGGACGGCACGGGCCGCGCGGTGGCCGTGGAGATCCTCGTGGCGACCGATTCCGTCCGCGCCCACATTCGGCGGGGCTCGTTCCACCAGATCCACACGGAGCTGACGCTCGGGAAACGGTTCGGGATGGTGACGATGGAGGACTCGCTCGCGGCCCTCGTGCAGGCGGGGACGATCTCCGAGACCGAGGCCCGCCTGCGCGCGTCGCACCCGGACGACCTCGCGTCGCGGCTCGCGGGCGGACGGGTCCCGGGTTAATTCGGAGCTTCTTTCCGGCGTCCTTGACAAACGGGCTTCGGCGGCCGTACTGTATTAGTGTTGCGATACACTGATTCGGTTCCGGCATGATCGGCCGCGGCCTTTCCGTCGATCCTTCCGACGCGATCCCGCTCTGGAAGCAGATCGAGGAGAACGTGCGGCGGCTCGTGGCCTCGGGCGCGCTGAGGCCGAGGTCGGCAATGCCCTCGGTGCGCGATCTCGCGCGCGACCTCTCCATCAACCCCGCGACCGTGGCGAAGGGCTACCAGCGCCTCGTGGACGCGGGAATCCTCGCCGTGAAGCGAGGCGAAGGGACGTTCGTCGCCGAGAAGCCGCCGGCGCTTCCGCGCGGCGAGCGCGAGAAGGAGCTCGAAGGAGGCGCGACGCGCTACGCGAGCCTCGCCGTCACTCTCGGTGTCTCGAACGAGGTGGCCGTGGAGCGGGTGAAAGGCAGTCTGGGACTTCTGAGAAAGAAGAGAAATGAAGATTCTTAGAAGGAAGAAGAGCGGAGGAACGCGATGAGCGCGAATCCCGCGACGACCGCATCCGCATCCAATGCGTCCGCGGCGGTGGTGTTGGCGAGCCGTCTTCTCGTGCGATACGGCGGCAACCCCAAACCCACTCTCGAAGAATTCTCTTTCTCCGTCCCCCGTGGCTCCGTGTATGCGCTGCTCGGGCGCAACGGTGCGGGCAAGTCCTCGCTCGTGCGCTGCCTCCTCGGCCAGCAGAAGCCGACCGCCGGCGCCTGCGCGCTCTTCGGCGAGGATGCCTGGAGACGACGGGCACGCCTCATGGCGAAGGTGGGCGTCGTCCCGGAGGACCCGGACGCGCCGCCCGCGATGACCGCGAGCGAGCTCTCGGCCTTCTGTGCGCGCCTCTATCCCTCGTGGGACGGGGCGGCTGTCACTGCCCGGCTCGCCCGCTTCGAGGTGCCGGCGACGACGCCGTTCGGCAGCCTCTCGAAAGGTCAGAGGGCGCTCGTCTCGCTGTCGCTCGCCCTGGCTTCCTCGCCCGACCTTCTCGTCCTCGACGATCCCACGCTCGGCCTCGACGCCGTCGCGCGCGCGGCCTTCTTCGACGAGCTCGTGGGCGAGCTGGCCGATCGGGGGACGACCGTCTTCCTCACGTCGCACGACCTCGCCGGGGTCGAGAAGATGGCCGATCGCGTCGGAATCCTGAAGGGCGGCAAGCTCGTCGTCGACGAGAGCCTCGAGAGCCTCAAGGCACGCTTTCGGCGCCTGCGCTACGGGAACGAGGCCACGGAGGACGCCGCAGCGTACGGGCAGGAGCTGTCCGCCTTCGACGCGGTGAAGGTGAAGGTGCGGGGCTGGGGCATCGAGGCCGTGGTCTCGAATTACGGCGACGAGTCGTTCGCGCGCTTCGCCGCCCTCGAAGGCGTTCTGGACGCCGAGGCCTCGGCCCTGTCGCTCGAGGAGATCTTCGTCGCGGTCGTGGGAGAGGCACCTCCCGCAGCAAAGGGGCATCCATGAATGGCACTTTCGCCGTCGCGGCGCGGGAGATCGCGGAACGGAAGCTCCTCTTTCTCGGGGCCTTCGTCGTGGGGCTCCTCCCGCTCGGAGTCTTTCTCATTCCCGTCCTGCGGGGAAACCCGCCCGAGGCGCGCTCCGTGGCCGTGCTCCTTGTGGCCGCGACGATCGCCGTGGCCTTCCCACTCGTCTTCGGAGCCACGATCCTCGCCTCAGACATCGCCCAGAAGCGCCTGAGCTTTTACTTCTCGCGGCCCTTGCCTGCCGCTTCGATCTGGGCCGGAAAGCTGCTCGCCGCGCTGCTGATCTCGATCGGTTGCGCCTTCCTTGCCGCGGTTCCGGTCTTCCTGGTGGAAGGCGAAGGCGCCTTCTTTTCCCAGACAGGCGGCGTCGGCTCGCGGGGCTCGCTCGTTCTGGCAATTCCGGGCGTTCTCCTCCTCCTTCTGCTCGCGCACGTCGTGGCCTCGATGGCGCGGCTGCGGTCGGCCTGGATCGCTCTGGATTTCATCCTGGCAGTAGCCTTTACCGTCGCGATCGCGGTCTCCCTTCGAAACCTCTTTCTCGATGGCTTCTGGGATCTCCACGAAATGCGGCAGTCTCCTGAACGGCTTGTCTGGTGGCTGTCAGCTGCGCTCATTACCACGCTTCTCGCCGCGAGCTGCGTGCAGGTGGCTGACGGGCGCACGGACGCGCGCCGCTCGCACGGAGCGCTGTCCGCCACGCTTTGGGGGCTGACCGCTGTCTTCGCTGCGATTCTCGGAGGTCTCGCGTCGTGGGCCGCCTCGGCGCGGGCGACGGACCTCGCACGAATCGAAGGCAGCGTCCTGGCGGCGCCCCGGGGCCCGTGGGTGGCCGTTGGCGGCCCGCTCCGCGCGGGCCGCGGCGCGGGGACGTTCCTGTTCGACACAGAACGTGGCCGGTCGGTGCGGATCCGGTCGGGGGAAGCCGTCTTCTCCGCGAATGGGACGCGTGCTGCATGGGCGGAGGAGAGGATCGAATTCTTCGAAAGGGGGAGAAAGGCGGACGTCTTCGTGGCCGACCTCGCCTCGGCGAAAGCGATCAAGACAGGCCTCGAGAGCTCCGTATGGTCCCGGGTCGCGCTCTCGCCGTCGGGGAACAGGCTCGCGGTCTCCGACGGGCATGCGCTCGAGGCTTACGACGTCTCCGATCCATCGAACCCGAAGCAGATCGCGGCGATCAGCGCCCGGGTCGGGCCGAGGACGTTCGTCTTCGTCGACGACGACACGATCCGGATTTTCCCGCGGTTTCCGAATGCGGCGACCCGGAAGGATCTTGCGCCGCGGGATCTCGAGATCGAGGAGATCTCTCTACTCTCGAAGAAATCCCTCGTGACCGGCCGCTTCGAGCACGAGACGCTTCCTAATCTGCGCCTCACCGCGGATGGGCGATATCTCGTCGGGGCCAAGGACCAACTCCTTACGCTCCACGATGGCCGGACGGGCACGGAGTTGCGGTCTCTCAAGAGCGATCTCAAGGGCGCAAGAGCTCTTTTCATCTCGGGCGGCTGCATAGCCGTGGCCGGCGTCGCTAACGGGAATGGAGTATTGAAGATTTTCTTAGAAGGTGAAAAGGCGTCCGCGCGCTCGATCGACCTCGGTCCGTCCGCGAGCCTGGTCCTCGGAAGCGAGATCGCCCCCGGGCGAGTCGCCGTGGCGTTCAATACCTTTCTAAGCAATGACGAGCGCTCGCAGCGCGCGTGGAAGCTCGCACTCGTGGACGTCGTTGCCGGCGCGGTCTCCCCTGTCGCGGACGGTTTATTCCCGGCAAACCGATTTTCGTGGTGGTTCTCTCCCGTCCTGCCGCCCGCCGAAGCGGGCTCCCCCGCCTCGAAGCTCTTCCTCGACGCGTCCGGGGCGCTCGTGCGGCTCGATCCCGCGACCGGCAAGCAGGAGGTCCTCCTCGGCGGCAGACGCTAAGATCCCTCCAATGACCACGTCCGCACGGCGGGAAGCGCGCCGCGTGATCGAGGCCGAGGCAGAGGCCGCGCGCGGACTCGCCGACAGCCTCGACGAAGGCTTCGACCGCGCCGTCGCCGCGATGAAGGCGACGTCCGCAGCTTCCTGCCGAGTCGTCGTGACCGGGATCGGCAAGAGCGGGATCATCGGCCAGAAGATCGCCGCCACGCTCGCGTCGACCGGCACGGCCGCGTTCTTTCTGCACCCGTCGGAGGCGATCCACGGCGACCTCGGGATGATCCTCGAGGGCGACGTCGTCCTCGCGCTCTCGCACTCGGGCGAGACGGAGGAGGTGGTCGCGCTCGTTCCGCACGTCAGGCGCCGCGGGGCGACGCTCGTCGCCATGACGGGCCGCCGCGACTCGACGCTCGGCAAAGGCGCGGACGTCGTCGTCCCGGTCGTCATCCGTGAGGAGGCGTGCCCGCTCAATCTCGCGCCCACCGCCTCCACGACGGCCCAGCTCGTCATGGGCGACGCGCTCGCGATGGCGCTCTCGGTCGAGAAGGGCTTCCAGCCGGAGGACTTCGCCGCTCTTCACCCGGGCGGCAAGCTGGGGAAGCGCTTCCTGAAGGTGGCGGACCTCATGCACACGGGCGACGAGATTCCCCTCGTGCCTCAGGGGGCGGCCATGAAGGACGTCGTCTACGAGATGTCGCGCAAGCGCCTCGGCATCACCGGAGTCACGAACGCTCAAGGACAGCTCGTGGGCGTCGTCTCGGACGGCGACCTCCGCCGCCTCCTCGAACGAGACGGCCCCCGGATCATGAGCGACACGGCCGGCGACGCGATGGGCCGGAGCCCGAAGACGATCGTGGCCGCTGCTTTCGCCACGGAAGCGCTCCGCCTGATGGAGGAGAGGAAGATCACGTCCCTCTTCGTCGTCGCGCCGGACGGCCGCCCGGAGGGCCTCCTCCACCTCCACGATCTGTGGGGCGTCGAGTCGATTTAGCGCCGCCGCGCGGGCATAATTACCGGTACAGATGCCCGCCGCCCCGATCGTCCCGGAGGACCTGAGGACCCGCCTCGCGCGCATCCGCGGGCTCGTCCTCGACGTGGACGGCGTCCTGACGGACGGGTCGATGACGTTCGACGAGAACGGACGCGAGTGGAAGACCTTCGACGTGAAGGACGGCCTCGGCCTCGTCCTCCTGCGCGACCTCGGCTACAAGCTGGGCATCGTCTCGAGCCGCGCGTCGAAGGTCGTGGCACACCGCTGTGCGGAGCTGAAGATCCCCGAAGAGCACGTCCTCCTGGGCGAGCGCGACAAGGTCGCGGCATTCGACCTTCTCGCGCAGCGCTGGGGGCTCGACGCGTTCGAGATCCTGGCGGTCGGAGACGACCTGCCGGACCTCGGCATGCTGCGGCGCGCGGGCGTCGGGGCCGCGCCCGCCGATGCGATCGGGATCGTGCGCGAGGCGGCGGCCCTCCAGCTCACGAAGCCGGGCGGCGCCGGAGCGGTGCGCGAACTGTGCGACCTCATCCTCGAGGTGCGGCGCGGCGCGCGCGCCGACCGGCCCACCGCCGTGGAGCAGCCCCAGGTTCCCGGCGAAGGCGACGTGATTCCGTTCCCGTTCGGCCGCACCTGACCCCGACCGCTTAGCCGCGGGCCCTCGCGACCTTGAAAGCGACGCTCAGAAAGCCCTTGGCGCGGGCCTCTTTTTCGACGCTCTCCAGCGCGGCACGCGCGGTCGAGGCCTTTCCGGCTCGGAGATCGTTCTCGGCCAAGGCGAGCCGAGCCTCGAGCGCGGCGCCGGAAATCCCTCCGCGGCGGGCCTCGTCGAGAGCGACGCGAAAAGACTTCGCCGCCTCGGTGAAGCGGCCCGCCGCGACGTGGACACGGCCGGCCGCCAACGCCACGCCGAAACGGACGCTGTGGACCTCACTCTTGGCCGACAGCTGGTTGGCGCGCTCGATCTCGCGCTGCGCCTCCTCGCGCTGGCCTTGCGCGGCCAGTGCCTGGGCGAGCATGGCGTGGGCTTCGGCCCGGGAGTCTCCCATGTCTTCCTTGTCGAGGGCCTCGACCGCGCGACGCGCGGTCGAGGCGGCCTCCGCCGGCTGACCCTCTTCGTAGGCGAGCGCCGAGAGTGAGATGTGCGTCTCGCCGGCTCGAACGGCCTGTCCGAGCTGTTCGCGGACGGCGAGGGACTCCTCCAGGAGCTTCCGGGCGCCCGCGAAGTCGCCCTGCGCCTCCAGCAGCTCGCCTAGGTCCCGTAGCGTGTAGGCCATCGAGTTACGGTTGCCAATCTCCTTCTTGATCGCGAGGGCCTCCTCGTACACGCTCCGCGCGCCGGTCAGGTCGCCCTGCGCGGCCAGAACGTTGGCGGTGTTGTTGAGCTCGACGGCGACGGCGCTCTTCTCGCCGAGCTGGCGGAGGATGGGGAGGGCCTCTTGGTGCTTGCGCAGCGATCCGGCCATGTCCCCCTGGTACTGCAGCAGGTTCGCGATGTTGCCGAGCGATCCCGCCACGTGCCGTAAGTTGCCGAGCCGCCGCTGGAGCTCGAGGACTTGCTCGTAAATTCGCATCGCCGCCGCGACGTCGCCCTGATCGGCGGCGATGTTGGCCTGGTCGTTGAGCGCCAGAGCCACGCCCGCCTCGTCTCCGCTGCGGCGGTAGACGGCCAGGGACTGCTCGGCGAGCGTCCTGGCCCGACTGAGATCTCCCTGCCGGTACGCGGTGATCCCGACTCTCTCCAGCGCCCACGCGGCGCGGCTCAAGTTGCCCGCCGCTGCGAACGCCTGGCGGGCCTCTTCGTAGAGGGCGACCGCCCTCTTCGGATCTCCGAGCGACGCCGCCGCATCGCCCTGCAGGACCCGCGCCTCCGCGGCGAGCAGTCGTGCGCCCGCGGCGTCGGCCTTCCGGTATGCATTCTCAGCGGCTGCATGCTCGCTCTTGTAGTCCGAGAGAGACCCGGCAGCCTGCCCCCGCGCAAGATCGATGCGCGGATCCTCGGAGGCAGGGGTCGAAAGCGTGCGGAGCGACTCGGCCGTGGCCAGAGATTCCTTCCGGTTACCGGCGGAAAGCTGCGAGGCCGCCAGACGCAGCCCGAACTCGAGGTTGTCCGGGAAGAATCCCCAGAGCGTGCGATAGATCTCCACGGCCTTGTCCCACTCGCGGACGGTCTCGCGGTATCGGCCTTCGACCGCGAGGCGATCCGCGCGCGATAATTTGCCGGACAAATCGAACGCCCTGAGCGCCTGCTCGCGCGCCTCTCCGTCGTAACCCAGCGCGGACCAGGCGCCGGCCAGCGCGGCGTGGGTCAGCGGGTAGTCGGGGTCGGCCGCCACGGCCTTCTCGAGCAGGTCGCGCGCTCCGATGGCGTCGAAAACGCGCAGCCGCGCGAGACCCTCCGCGTAGAGCCGTGCGGCCTCGGGATTGGACGGGAGCGAGGCCCGCGCTCCGCCGGACTCCGCCGCCGACAGCTCGCCGGCTCCCAGCCGCTCCCGGAGCCGGGCCCCCGTGCGCGAGACCAGATCGAGAAAGCTCGCTTCGGTCCCGGTCTCGGCTAGGGCAGCGAGCGTCACGCCGGAGACGGCGTCCTGGACCCGGAGGTCGAGTCGGAGCTGTCCCCCGGCCGCGTTGCCGAGGCTCACGTAGGAGCCGAGGACGACGTAGTCGGTCCCGAGGTTTGTTCGGATCCGGGCGAGCGTGTCGCCGGCGAGGCTCTCCGCGTCCGCGATCGCTAGCTCCAGCTTGGCTCGGGCGACATTCTCGCCCGAGATTGTCCGGAGCTTCTCCCCGGCGGAGAGTTCCGTCGTCAACATCTCGGACAGGGCCGCGGAGAGCCAGTTGGCCTCCGGCTTGGCCGTCAGGTTCTTGAAACCGAGAACGGCGACGGAGCGCCGCGAGCGCGGCGCCGGAACCGCCGGCGCGCCCGAGCCCGCCGTCCCCGGGCCGGCTCCCACGCGCCGGTGCGCTACCTTGTATCCGGCGCCCGCTGCGAGAAGGAGAGCCACCGACGCCGCCGCGAGGATCCACCGGCGCCGCCGCCGCCCGGCCTGCGCCCGGCCCTGACTCGGGGCGACGACCTCCCCAGCGAGCGCCTTGACGAGGTCGGACGCGGAAGCGAAGCGGTCGGCCGGGTCGCGCTCAAGGCAGCGCAGGATCGCCGCGTTCCACCTCGGGTCGAGGTCGGGCACGCGCGTTACGGGCGACGGCGGCACCTCTTTCAGACGCTTGACGGCGATGGAGAGAGGGGTATGGCCCGTGAAAGGACACGCCCCGGTGACCATTTCGTACATCACGACGCCGAGCGAGTAGAGGTCGGCCGCGGCAGTGGCCTCGCCTCCTTCGACCTGCTCGGGCGCCATGTAGGCGGGAGTGCCCGCCACGACGCCGCTGCCTGTCAGCGAGGGAGTCCCGACTACCTCGCCAGCGCTCGCGTGCGCGAGGCCGAAGTCCGTTACGACCGCGCGTGTCCCGCCTGGCTCGGTCGGATCCGGGACGAGCAGCACGTTGCCCGTCTTGAAATCGCGGTGGATGACTCCCGCCCGGTGCGCGGCGGCGAGCCCCGCGGCGACCTGCGTGACAATCGAAAGCCCATCGGACGGACTTAGCCGACCGACGCGATCGAGCCGCTGGGCGAGCGTCTCGCCTGAGAGCAGCTCCATCGTCAGGAACGCGATCTCCGTGTCGGGTTTCGAGGGATCGGACGAACTGGAGTGGTGCCGGAAGATGTCGAAGATGCGGCAGACGTTGGCGTGCGTCACGCGCCGCGCGAGTTGAACTTCGCGGCGGAAGCGTTCCATGGCCCTCTCGCCGTTGGCAACCGGGTGGCTGATCGTCTTCAAGGCGACATGGTCCCGGAGCTCGAGATCCTCCGCCTCATAGACTTCACCCATTCCTCCCTGAGCGATGAAGCGAACGATCCGGAAGCGCCCCGCGAGAATCGCGTCCGGGGCAAGCAAGGGAGACGCGGTCGAGCGGCCGCGCAGCCGTGGCGAGGAACCGCCCGGCGTGCCGACTCCCGCAGTCAAAGTCTCGTCTTCGGGATCGTCCGGGGACGCCACTGACAGGATCCTATCGGACGGTTTCCCCACCGCATATCCTTCTTCATTGATCGGCCCTTTTTCGCGCGTCGCTCTGCGCTCCCACAGAACGTAACCTAGGGTCTCGCGTGCCGGACCCGTTGTTCCTGCTAGGCTCTCTCCCATGCGCTGCCCTTTCTGCGGCGCGGGCGACGATCGGGTCGTCGACTCGCGCGAGAGCCGCGAAGGCGCGGTGATCCGCCGGCGGCGGGAGTGCAACGCCTGCCAGCGCCGGTTCACGTCGTACGAAACCGTCGAGGAGATCCCGCTTCTCGTGGTGAAGAAAGACGGCCGGCGCGAGCCGTTCGACCGCAACAAGCTGCTTCGCGGCCTCATGAAGGCCTGCGAAAAGCGCCCTGTGGAGACGAAGACGCTCGAGTCCATCTGCGACGGGATCGAGGCGGAGCTCTCGACGCGGGAGCCCCGTGAGATGACGACGGCGGAGCTGGGAGCGCAGGTCATGGAGAAGCTGAAGGAGCTCGACCAGGTCGCGTACGTGCGCTTCGCGTCCGTGTACCGGCGGTTCGAGGATCTCGGGGACTTCGTGGACGAGCTCAAGGCGCTGCTCGGGCGCGTGCCCGGAACGGGGAGAGCGAAGTGAAGAAGCACGACAGGCCCGTCGACTTCTATTTCGGCGGAGAGACATCCCTGCCTCCCCGCCGCCCGGTCCTCGCGCCGCCCGTGGACGTCGTCGAGGACGCGCACGGCTGGCGGCTCGTCTTCGAGATTCCCGGTGCCGATCCGGACCAGATCTCCGTTGACGTCCAGGGCCGCATCCTGACGCTGCGGGGCGTTCGCCGCGCCACAGACCGGGCGGACGGCCTCTTCCTCAGGGTCGAGCGCCCGGCGGGCGCCTTCGAGCGCGCGCTCGAGCTTCCGGACGACCCGGACCCCGAGAGAGCGCGCGCGACCTACACCGACGGCCTCCTCGTTCTCGAGGTGCCGAAGAAGGCCGGGGGGCGCGGCCGCTCGATCCCGATCGTGAAGGGACGGAAAGGCGCATGAGCGCGGAAGCCCCTTCGGCCGAGAAGGTCGTCATCCCCGACATCCTCCCGGCGCTCCCGCTGAAGGACGTCGTCCTGTTCCCCTACGTCATCGTGCCGCTCTCGGTCTCGCGTGAAAAGTCGATCGCCGCCGTCGACGCAGCGCTCGCCGAACAGCGCGTCCTTCTCCTCGTCGCCCAGAAGGACTCGTCTGTCGAGGAGCCGAAACCGGAAGACCTCTACACGATCGGGACCGCGGCCGCCATCATGCGGATGCTCAAGCTGCCGGACGGGCGCATCCGCCTTCTCGTGCAGGGTCTCGCGCGCGTGAAGGTCGATTCGTTCCTCGCCGAGTCCCCCGCGCTCCGCGCGAAGGTGACGCGCATCCCCGAGCCCGAGGACCAGGCACCCCACTCCGAGGAGACCGAGGCGCTCACGCGAAGCGTGAAGGAGGCGCTCGAGAAGACGGTCACGCTCGGGAAGTCGATCTCGCCGGAAGTCATGATCGTGGCCGCGGGGCTCGACGAGCCCGCACGCCTCGCCGATCTCGCCGCCTCGAACCTCGAGCTGAAGATCGACGAGTCCCAGAAGATCCTCGAGACCATTCCCGCGGTCGAGCGCCTGCGCACGGTGCTCGAGATCCTGCGGCGCGAGGTGCGCGTCCTGACCGTCCAGCAGGAGATCACCGGAGCGGCCAAGGGTGAGATCGACAAGAGCCAGCGCGAATACTTCCTGAGGCAGCAGCTCAAGGCAATCCAGCAGGAGCTCGGCGAGACGGAGGACATCTCCGATGAGATCGCCTCCTACCGCAAGAAGATCACGGAGAAGCAGATCCCCGAGGAGGCGGCTCAGGAGATCGAGAAACAGGTCAGGAGGCTCGAGCGCGGCAACCCGGACTCCGCCGAGAACGCGATGCTCCGCACGTATCTCGACTGGCTCGCGAACCTGCCGTGGGGCAACGTCTCGAAGGACAACCTCGATCTGGCGCGCGCGCGAAAAATCCTCGACGAGGACCATTACGACCTCGACAAGATCAAGGTGCGGATCGTCGAATTCCTGGCCGTGCGCAAGCTCGCGCCCGACTCGAAGGGGCCGATCCTGTGCTTCGTCGGCCCGCCCGGCGTGGGCAAGACGTCGCTCGGCCGCTCGATCGCGCGCGCCCTCGACCGGAAGTTCCTGCGGCTCTCGCTGGGCGGCGTGCACGACGAGGCCGAGATCCGGGGCCACCGCCGCACTTACGTGGGCGCGATGCCCGGCCGCATCGTGCAGGGCCTCTCACAGGCCGGCACCTCGAACCCGGTCTTCATCCTCGACGAGGTCGACAAGATCGGCGCCGACTTCCGCGGCGACCCGTCCTCGGCGCTCCTCGAGGTGCTCGACCCCGAGCAGAACAAGACGTTCCGCGACCACTACCTCGGCGTGAATTACGACCTCTCGAAGGTGCTTTTCATCACGACCGCGAACATCCTCGACACGATCCATCCCGCCTTCCTCGACCGCATGGAAGTCATCCGGCTGTCCGGCTACACGCTGGAAGAGAAGATCGCGATCGCGCGGGCGCACACGGTGCCGAAGCAGCTGAAGGAGAACGGCCTTCCGGCGGGGGCGGTCACGTTCACCGACGCGGCACTCCGGGCGATCGTCGAGGGCCACACGCGGGAGGCGGGCCTGCGCGGCTTCGAGCGCGAGATCGGCTCGTGCTGCCGCAAGGTGGCCGTGCGCTGGGCCTCGGGACGCAAGCGGCGCGTGAAAGTGACGCCGAAGCAGGTCCACGCCTTCCTCGGGAACCCGAAGTTCCAGCGCGACGAGGCCCTCAGAACCGACCAGATCGGCACCGCGACCGGCCTCGCGTGGACGGCGGTGGGCGGCGACGTCCTCCATGTCGAAGCCCGCGCCGTGCGGGGCAAGGGCCGCCTCCAGCTCACGGGCCAGCTCGGGGACGTCATGAAGGAGTCGGCGCACGCCGCGCTCACGTTCGCGCGCTCGCGGGCGGACGCCCTCGGCCTTCCCGCCGACTACTTCGAGACGCACGACATCCACGTGCACGTGCCGGAAGGCGCGATCCCGAAGGACGGGCCGTCCGCGGGTGTCACGATGGCCACGGCCATGATTTCCGCTTTCGGGCAGCGGCCGGTGCGCCGCGACGTCGCGATGACCGGCGAGATCACGCTGCGTGGAGACGTCCTCCCGATCGGCGGCCTCAAGGAGAAGGTGCTCGCGGCGCGGCGAGCGGGGATTCGCACGATCGTGATTCCGAAGGCGAACGCGCGCGACCTGACGGAAATCCCGAAATCGCTGAGCAAGGACCTCCGATTCGTCTTCGCGGCGCGCGTGGACGAGGTCCTGAGCGCGGCGCTCGGACCCGTTCGGATCCTGAAGCTGGCGAAGCCCCCCGAGCGGGGAAAGAAGACCGCATGAAAGCGGGATTGCCGCCCGAGGACGCGATCGTCGCGCGGCTCGCGTCCGCTTTCGCGACGCGCCGCCGCGACGTGAAGACCGGAATCGGCGACGACGCCGCGATTCTCGCCGCGCCCGGACGCCTCGCCGTGACCACGGACGTGCTGCTCGAGGATCACGACTTCCGCCGGGATGCCGACCCGCGCCGGCTCGGGCGCAAGGCGCTCAACGTGAACCTCTCCGACCTCGCCGCGATGGGGGCCGCGCCGCGCTGGGCGGTGCTCGCTCTCGGCCTCCCGAAGAAGACGCGCTCCGAGTGGCTCGACGCGCTCGTTTCGGGCGTGCGCGAGGCCGCCGCCGAACATGGCGTGGCCGTCGTGGGCGGCGACCTGTCCGCGTCCGAGAAGATCTTCGTCGCCGTGACAGCCCTCGGACAGGCGCCCGAGAAGCCGCTCCTGCGCTCCGGCGCCGAGCCGGGGGACGCGCTCTACATTTCCGGAACGCTCGGTGCGGCGGCGGCCGGTCTTCGCCTGCTCGAGGCCGGCTACCGTCTCTCCGCCGAGAAGGACGTTCTCGACCCGAAAGGACGCCGCGTCCCGGCGCCGCGCGCGCCCGAAAAGGCGCGGCTCATCCGCCACCAGATCGATCCGCGCCCGCAGCTCGAGCTTGGCGCCGCGCTCGCGGCCGGGGGACTCGCCTCGGCGGCCCTCGACGTCTCCGACGGTCTCGCGCGCGACCTCTACCGCATCTGCCGAGCGTCGGACGTGGGGGCGACCGTCGAGGCCGCCCTTCTCCCCGCCGATTCGGCGCTTTCCAATCTCGCCGGCGTCCTCGGCCTCGACCCGCTCGCCACGGCTCTCTACGGAGGCGAGGACTTCGGGCTCCTCTTCACCGTGCCGAAGCGCAAGCTCGCCGCGCTCGAGGCCCTCTCCGGCCGGTTCGCCCTCCGGCGCATCGGCATGATCGACGACGGCGCGGGGGTCCGCCTCGTGCGCGACGGCCGGCGGACGCCGCTTCCCGATGCGGGCTTCGACCACTTTGAACCCTGACTTCAAGCACAGGTTTCTCCACATGCTCGGGAGCGACTCGCCGCCCGAGACCGTCGCGGCGTCGTTCGCGATCGGCGTCGCGATCTCGTTCACGCCTCTTTTCGGGCTTCACTGGATCATCGCGCTCCTCCTCGCCTTCATCCTGAAGCTCAACAAGGTGGATGTCCTCCTCGGAACTCTCGTCGTGAATCCGCTGACGATCCCTGCCGTCGCCGCCGTCGCGATCCCGATCGGGCGCCTTTTGATGCGGGCGCGGCACGAAGCCATCATGCATCTGCCGTGGCGCGAGATGTTCCGGCGCTCGTTCTGGACCGCCGCGGGGCCCACGATGAAGGCCGTCGGCTTCCAGATGGCGGTCGGCATGCTCTTCCTTTCCGTGCTCGCGGGGGCGCTCACTTACGTCGTCCTCGTGAACCTCATCCGGAGCCACCGGGCGAAGCTCGCCGCCGCCCTTCCGACGGAGAGCGAGCGCGAAGATGCCGCGCGCGCCGAGCTTGGCCCTCCACCCGGCTAGCGCGATCAGCCCGGCTCGCTGCCTCGAAGAGTCCTCGTCGAACGGCCCGAATCCGCGAACCGGACGGTCAGAAGCACGGACCCGAGGAGGATCGCATCGGCGTCCTGCAGCGGGGCGGGCGCGGTGACGGGTTTGCCGCCGAGGAACGTGCCGTTCTTGCTGCCGAGGTCTTCGAGCGTCGCCCGAGAGCCGCGCACCGTGATCCGCGCGTGACGCCGCGAGACCGCGATGTCGTCGAGAAACACCTCCGCCGCCGGGTCCCGCCCGAGCACGTTCTCGCCGTTTGCGAGCGCGAACGTGCGTCCGTCGGCGATGAGAGCGAGCCCGCTCGCGCCGCCATGCCGATCCGTCGGATCCTGCGGTACAGCCTCGCCCGAGAAGGCGTAACCGAACCCGTGGACCGTGCGCAGGAAGCCGTCGCGGCGCCCTTTCTCGCCAAGAGCGGCGCGCAGCTCGGCGACGAGGTTCGCGAGATTCGTCTCGACGACGAACGTGTCGGGCCAGAGAACCTCGCTGAGCTCGGCCTTGGAGAACGCCCTGGGCCGGTGCGCGAGGAGGAGGTCGAGGAGAAGGAACGCCTTCGGGGAGAGGGGAACGGGCACCCCGCCGCGCGAAAGCTCGCGGCTCTCCCGGTCGAACACGCAGTCCCCGATACGGAGGCGCATGGCTTTTTCCGGACGATAACAGACGAATTCCCGAAAGATTCTGAAGACTTTCCGCGCGCGGGCGCCTCGTTTCGTGAGATCGTCGGAAAACAACCCCGGGAGCAGGCTTGAGCGTCGAGGCTGACACGTTCGTGGGGACGGATCGGTTCACGATCCAGCGCTGCCTTGGTGCAGGCTCTTTCGGCACGGTCTACGAGGCGTTCGACCGCGAGCGAGGGACGTCCGTCGCGCTGAAGGTGCTCAAGCAGGCCGACCCGGCGGCCATCTACCGCTTCAAGAAGGAGTTTCGCGCACTGGCCGATCTGACTCATCCCAACCTCGTCGAGCTCTATGAGCTGATGAGCGAAGGGGAGCGGTGGTTCTTCACGATGGAGCTGGTGGACGGTGTTCCCTTCCTCGCGCGCGTGCGGGAAGACGCCCGGCCGCCCTTCAAGGCCAGTACGGTGATCCCTCCGCCGGTACCCTCGACGGAGCTCGAGACTGCCGACCTGCCTCCCTGGGCGCCCCGCGCCGACGCAACGCCTGCGCCCGATTGGAATCGTCTCCGCTCCCTGTTCCTGCAGCTCGCCGAGGGCCTCTCCGCCCTGCACGGTGCCGGGCGGGTCCACCGCGACATCAAACCGGCGAACGTGCTCGTGGCCCGGGACGGGCGCGTCGTCATCCTGGACTTCGGCCTCGTCGCCGACGTAATGCCCGTCCGGCTGGACCGCAGCTCGGGGCTGCATGCCGTGGGGACGCCCGCGTACATGTCCCCGGAGCAGGCGAGAGGCCACACCACGAGTGAGTCCAGCGACTGGTACAGCGTCGGAGTGATCCTCTACGAGGCGCTCACGGGCGTTCTGCCGTTCCGAGGGGAGTCGCTCGACATCCTGGCGCGCAAGCAACAGTCCGAAGTCGTTCCGCCGCGCGAACGGACTCCGGGTGTCCCGGACGATCTCGACCAGCTCTGCTGCCAGCTGCTCCGGCGCGACGAGGACGAGCGCCCTTCAGGCGCCGAGATCCTCCGCCGGCTGCGCGGCTGCGAAGGCGGGCCCAAACCTCTCAAGGTGCGCGGCGTGCATACGTCTTCCCGCGCCCCTTTCGTCGGGCGGAGGGAGCAGCTCGCTGCCCTCCACGAGGCATTCGCGAGGACGAAAGAAGGGCGCGCCGTCACGCTCCTCGTGCGCGGCCCCTCCGGGATGGGGAAGAGCACCCTCATCCGACGTTTCCTGGAGGAGCTCTCCGAAAGGGACCCCGCCTGCGTCGTCCTCTCGGGGCGCTGCTACGAGCGGGAGTCGATGCCGTACAAGGCCCTCGACAGCCTGATCGACGCGCTGAGTCAGTACCTGAGGGCCCTTCCGCCGCACGAGGCGGAAGCGCTCCTACCCCGCGACGTTCTGACGCTGGCCCGCCTCTTCCCGGTGCTCAGGCGCGTGGAAGCCGTCTCGCGGGCACGACGAAAAGGGCCCGAGATACCGGACTCGCAGGAGCTCCGGCGCCGCGCCGTCGGCGCCCTCCGCGAGCTTTTCGCGCGCCTTTCGGACAAGGTCTCGCTCGTCCTTTACATCGACGACCTTCAATGGGGGGACGTGGACGGCGCCGCCCTGCTTTCGTCGATCGTCCGCCCTCCAGACCCGCCGCCCTTCCTCCTGATCGGCTGCAAGCGGAGCGAGAACCGCGCCGGCCCGGGATCGGGTTCGTTTCTTCCCGCGCAGGTGCCGCCCAGCGAGGACGATCCTCTTTCGAGCCCGGAGGAGCTGTTCGTGGATCAGCTCACGCTCGAGGAAGCCGAGGAGCTCGCGCGAAGGCTCCTCGGCGGCGGCCGGGGCGTGGCGGAAACGGCGCGCTCCATTGCTCTCGAGTCGCACGGAAACCCGCTCCTTTTGGACGAACTCGTCCACGCGTCGCTGACCGAGCCGGGCGCGGGGCGCGCGGCCGGCTCCCTGACTCTCCACGAGCTCATCGCGGGCCGCGTGTCGCTCCTGCCGGACGACGCGCGCAGGTTGCTTGAGATCGTGGCCGTGGCGGGCGAGCCTCTCGAGCGATCCGTGGCCCTGAGCGCCGCTGATCTCGAGGCCCGCGCGGCGGCGGTCCTTCCCATGCTCCAGGCGAACGGGCTGATCCGGTCTTACGGAATTAAGGGCCGGGAAGTGCTCGAAACGGCCCACGACCAGGTCCGCGAGACGGTCGTGCGCGGCCTCCTTCCGGAGTCAGCCAAGGCCGACCATCGGCGGCTGGCCCACGCCCTCGAAGCCTGGGGGCAGGCTGATCCGGAGGCGCTCGCCCTTCACTTCCAGGCGGCGGAAGAGCCTGAAATGGCCGCCGAATACGTCACCCGCGCCGCGCGGCAGGCATCCGAAGCCCTCGCCTTCGACAGGGCGGCCCGGCTCTACCTCGTCGCTTTGAACCTGGGACCCGCGGAAAGGGAGACGAGAGCCCTGCGCCTGAGCCTGGGCGACGCGCTCGCGAACGCCGGGCGGGGACCCGAATCGGCGGAGGCGTACATCGCGGCGACCCGGGGCGCGAGCGCCGCCGAGAACCTGGACCTCCGGCGCCGCGCCGCCGAGCAGTTCCTTCGAAGCGGCCACGTCGATCGGGGCCTCGCCGCGATCCGGGACGTCCTGAGGGCGGTCGGGATGAAGTTGCCGGGAGGACCGAAGCGAGCGCTCCTCTCGATCCTTCTCCGCCGCGCGTGGATCCGCATCCGAGGTCTCGGATTCCGCGAGCGCGACGCCACTCAGATCTCCGCCGAGGAGCTGATGCGGATCGACGTCTGCAGGGCCGTCGCAGAAGGTCTGGGAATCATCGACATCATCACGGGAAAAGCCTTCCAGGCCCGCCAGCTCCTGCTGGCACTCCGCGCCGGAGAGCCCTACCGTGTGGCACGGGCGCTCGCGATCGAAATGGGCTACAGCGCCACGGGCGGGGGCCGGAGCCGGCGACGCACCGAGAAGCTCCGGAAGGTAATGGCGCCGCTCGTGACGCGAATCGGCCACCCGCAGGCGCTGGGGCTCGCGACGTGGGCTTCCGGATTCGTCCTCTACCTCGAGGGCCGCTGGAACAGCGCGCTGGAGGGCCTCGACAAGGCGGAGGCGATCCTCCGGGAGCGCTGTACCGGCGTGGCGTGGGAGCGCGACAACGCGCAGTTCTATTCGCTCCGCTCGCTAGTCTTCATGGGCCGCTTCGAGGAGCTTTCGCGTCGGCTTCCCTCGTACATCAAGGACGCGCAGATTCGCGGCGACCTCTACGCCGAGACGAATCTCAGGACGCGCGTCTCCTACAACGTCCTCCTGGCGCAGGACAGGCCGGAGAAGGCCCGCCAGGAGATCCGCGAGATGCTGGCGCGCTGGTCGCATCGGGGCTACCACCTGCAGCACTACTTCGACCTCTTCGGGCAGGCGGAGATCGACCTCTACGAAGGGAAGGCGAAGGCGGCGTGGGAAAGAGTCGTTTCGGGCTGGCCGGCGTTCAAGCGGTCGCTGATTCCCATGGCTCAAATCGTCTTTCTGGAGTCGACTCACCTGCGCGCGCGCACGGCCGTCGCGGCCGTGGCCGCGGGAGAGATACCCGAGCGCCACCTCGCGCTCGCCGAGCGTGACGCCCGCCGGATCGAGAGTGAAAAAATGCCCTGGAGCGACCCGCTCGCCCAGCTCATCCGGGCCTCTCTCGCGGCGCTCCGCGGCGACACGCGAGGGGCGATCGAGCTCCTCGCCTCCGCCGAGACCGATTTCGAAGCCGCGGATGAAGGACTCTACGCGGCAGCGGCCCGCGCCCGGCGAGGGGAGCTCGTGGGCGGACCGGAAGGGGAAAAGCTCCGGGCCGAGGCGGACGCGTGGATGTCGAAGGAGCGCGTGGTGAACCCCGCGCGCATCCGCATGCTCCTCGCCCCGGGCAGGTGGGACGCCCCCTCTTCCTCACCCCTGCGAATTTCCTGACAAACCCTGAGGACTCGCCCCTCGATCGGCGCCACCTTTTCCAGAGAGAAAAGGAGAAGAGCCATGAACGCTCGCGCCGCCGGCCTCCGTCAGGTGTCTCTCTCGCTCGGGCTCGCACTGCTCCTTTCGGGCTGCGCCACCGTGCTGCACGGAACGCGCCAGGACGTGCGCGTCGAGACCAATCCGCCGGGCGCGACCGCCTCGGCGGGAGATCAAAAGATCACGACCCCGGGCGTCCTGAAGCTGAAGAGAAAAGAGAAAGCCCTCGAGATCGTCGTCGAGAAAGAGGGCTACGAAACGCGGCGCGTGGCCCTGACGCGCAAGGACTCGGCGTTGCAGTGGCTCAACGTGATCGGCATTCCCGGCGGGATCGTCGCCGGCGCGACCGTCGGCCACAGGAGCGACACGGGAGTCCTGGACTTCGGCGGCGCCGCAACCGGCGCCGTCATCGGAGGCGTCGTTCTCTCCGGTGCCGGGTTTCTGATCGACATCGGCGACGGCGCCGCGTACAAGCTGGATCCCCCGCTCGTCGTCCTGCGCCTCGAGCCCATCCCGGCCCCCTCTCAATCGCCAACCGAAACGAAGACCCCAGGCAGCTGGTGATAGAGATCGTGCGCGGGATGGGTCTCCCAGAGGCGCGCTGAGGGGAGGTCAGGCGCCGAACGCCGCCAGCGCCTTCGCCAGGCGCTCGTCGGGCTTCGGAATGCCCCGGCGGATGTCCGGCACCTGCATCGACGCCCTGAAGCGAGACTCCGGATGGCGCACCGCGTATTCGAGGAGCTCGGACGCGAGGATCTGGTCCTCCGGGTTCGCGCGCACGGCGCGCGTCCACTCCGCGCCGGCGGCCAGCGTCCGCCCTTTGCGCTCGTAGCCCTCCGCGAGAAAGCGCCGCGCCTCGCCGTTCGCGGAGTCCCTCACGAGCGCGAAGCGCGCCTCGTCCCACGCGTCCTCTTCGCGCCCGAGCTTGCGGAGGACACGCGCATGGCCGAGGCGCGCGGAGACGGCCCCGTCGCCGTTCTCGACGGCGTCGTCCCAGGCGTCTTCGGCGTCCTCGAGCGACGCGTGCTGTTCGAGGAACGCCGCCCGGTGAAACGCGACGGGATACGAGTCGGGGAAACGGTCGTTCGCGACCTCGAACGCCTTCCGGGCCTCCTCGGTGCGCCCGCTTTCCTCCAGCGTCTTCGCGAGACCCCAGTTGCCGTTCTCGTAGGACGGGAAGATCTCCACGGACTTGCGGTAGCACGCGATCGCTTCGTCCCACTTCTTCTCGTCCCAGAGCTGTTTCCCGAGCAGAGCCCACGCGTCGTAGTAGCCCGGAAAAATCGCGACGGCCTCGCGCAGCTGCGCCACGGCCTCCGTGCGGCCGCCCTCGCGCTGCGCGTCCCAGGCCACGTTGTAATGGGCCTTCGCCGAGCGCGGGACCTTCGCGACCTGGTCGGCATACAGCGTCACGTCGTCCTTCCAGACGCGATTGCGCACGACCGTCGCGGCCGCGTACGCGACGACGACGGCGAGAAGAAGCGGCTCGCGCCAGGGCCGCCCGGGCCGAGGGACCTCCCGCACGGGAGCGGCGAGGAGGCCCACGGCGAGACAGAAGAGGCCCGCGGACGGAAGGTACGCGAGCCGCTCCGCGAAGATCGTCCCGATCACGAACGGCACGTTCGAGGCGGGAAAGAGCGTGCCCGCGAAGAAGCACAGCCCGAACGCCGCGAGAGGCCGCCTTTTCCACAGCGCGAGCGCGAGGACCGCGGCCAGAAGGGTGCCGGCGATGCCCGCCCACGCCGCCGGCTCGCGCAGCGAACGGACGAGCGGCAGCGCGTACGCCGAGTGGTCGGCGGCGAGGTGGATCGGCAGGAAGATCTTCCCGAGATAGCGAAGCGCGAGATTCAGCGCGTTCGCAGCGCGCACGGGAAAGGACATCACGACGAGCGGGTTCTCGAGCTCGAAAACGCCGGCTTCCTTCGAGATGAGGAATCCCTTGATGACCACGAACCGGACGGCGAAGAGAACCCCGAGCGGGAACACGAAGCCCGCGAGACCCCACCGCGCGCGCGCCGCGAGGCCCGCCCACGCTTCCCGGGGCGACCGGCCGCGTCCGCCGCGGAAAAGCTCGCCGAGGAGGATGACTCCGGGCGCGACCACGGCGTTCTCCTTGACGAAGACGGCGATGAGAAACACGGCGAGCGCGGCTGCGTAGGGGCGCGTCCCGAGCCGGCCACCGCGCGTCGCGTCGAGCCACAGGAGCGCCACAGCGAAGACGAGCAGGGCGGCGAGGAGCTCTGCGCGCCCCACGAGGGACGTCACGGCCTCGACGTGGATGGTGGCGACCGCGAAGAGAGCGGCCGCCGCCGAGGCCGGGCGCGCGGCGAAGCCGAGCGCAAAGAGCCACGCCGCGAAGGAGACGGTCACGGCCGCGTGGAGCGCGAGGTTCACGGCCCGGAACAGCGGCGCCCGGTTTCCGTGGATCCAGCGCTGCACGGCATACGTCAGGAGAAGGATCGGCCGGTAGTTCTGCGCCGACGTGAGCGCCCCGCCGAAGTACTGCGTCGTGAAGATCTCGCCCACCTTCGCGGGGGATTCGAGGCGGTCGTTGTCGCGGATGATCAGCTTGTCGTCGTACGTGAAGTCGTACGGGAGCCCGTTGAGGAACGGCAGCAGCGCGAGGAGCGCGAGGCCGAGACGGCGGCGGAGCGACACGCGGGGAGTCTAGCGGCCCTTGCGCGGCGTTCCGATCCCGAGCTTCTTCATCTCGTACAGCAAAGACTGGCGCGAGATGCCGAGGAGGCGCGCGGCGCGCGTCCGGTTTCCGGCCGTCTCACGGAGCGCGGCCTGAATGGTCACGAGACGGGCCGCATTCAACGCCTCCTGGTAGGAGCGCGCCGCGCGCGGCGCGGGGCTCCTCTCGCGCAGGGCGCGCGGAAGGTGCTCGAGGGCGACGACGCGCCCGGGCGCGAGCGCGACGGCCGCCTCGAGCGCGGAGTGGAGCTCGCGCACGTTGCCGGGCCACGGCCACGCCTTGACGGCGGCGGCAGCCTCGCGCGTCAACGTAGCGCGCCCTTGGAGAAACACGTCCACGAAGCGGTCGAGATCGGCGGGACGCTCCCGCAGAGGAAGCAGATCCAGCTCGAGGCCGGCAAGGCGGAAATAAAGGTCCGCCCGGAAAGTGCCTGCTCCCGCCATCTCCTTGAGCGGACGGTGCGTTGCCGCCAGCACGCGCAGGTCCACGCGCCGGACGGCGGTCTCGCCGAGGCGCCGGACCTCGCTCTCCTGGAGGACGCGCAGAAGCTTGCCCTGGAGCGAAAGCGGCAAGTCGCCGATCTCGTCGAGGAAGAGCGTGCCGCCCGAGGACTCCTCGACGAGCCCCCTGCGGTCCCGGTCGGCTCCGGTGAAAGCGCCCCGCGCGTGGCCGAACAGCTCCGCTTCCGCGAGCGTCCCCGGCAGCGCCGCGACGTTCACCGCGACGAACGGGCCGCGCCGGCCCGAGAGCCGGTGCAGCTCGTGAGCCAGGATCTCCTTGCCGGTTCCGCTTTCACCGAGGAGGAGCACCGAGATCGTCGACCGGGCGACACGGGCCGCCTTCGCGAAGACATCGCGCGTGCCGGGATCCTCCGCGACGACGGCCGAGACCGCCGGAGAGGGCGCTCCACGCGCCTCGGGCGGCGCACCGTGCTCGAGCAGGCGGCCGAAGCGCTCTTCCGCTCGCGCGAGCCCGGCCCGCGCGGCCAGGCGCCGGGCGAGCCGCACGAGGGGCCCGGCCGACGACGTGGCGAAAAAGGGCGAGAAGCGTCCGGACCACTCGAGGACGCGCCGGACCGCGGTTCCGGCGCCCGCGCCCGACTGGGCGAGGCGCTCGAGCGCCGCGCTCGCGTCATCCGGAGCCGCCCGGCCGGATCCGAGCGCCGCCTCGGCGTCGAGAAGGATGCGCTCGTCCAGGGTCCATGCGGCAGTTCGCTCGCGAAGAGGCCGTCCCGCGTCGCGCGAAGCGGATGCGAGGAGACGCAGACGTCGCGGCTCCGTGCGCGAGCGATTGTCCGGAAGCCCGCCCGCCCGCGCGAGAACGCCGAGCGCGGCTTCGGGATCAGGCGCCGCCAGGAGGCGTTCCGCCTCGTAGAGGAGAATCTCGCGCCAGGCCGGGTGGTTCCCTTTCGCCGATCCGCGCGCCTCGGCCTCGCGGAACGCGGCCGCGGCCGCACCGTCGTCCGCGTCGAGGAGCGCGAGCTCCTGCAGGCTCGGGATCGCGAAGAGGATCTGGTGATCCTGCCCGCTCGCGCGCTCGTGGGAGAGAACCCGTGTCAAAACGTCGCGTGCGGCGGAGAAGTCGCCGGAGCGCAGGAAAAGGTCGATGCGGTTGCCGAGCGCCGAGAGATACCGCTCCTCGTGCCCGCCCGCGGCATAGAGGCCGAGCGCTCCCTCGAGCTCCCGCGCCGCGACGTCCAGGCGGCCGCCGTCGAGAGCGGCGTGCGCGACGTCGTACGCCGCGTCCGCGCGCTCGAGGCCGCTTCGCGAGAGACTCTCCGCGCGCCGGAAGAGCACGATCGCCTCGTCAGTGCGGCCGAGGTCGTTGGCCAGGTATCCGGCCGTGCGGGCGAGGTCGCGGGCGAGGCCGTCCTCTTCGACGCCGGACAGCAGGACTTCGGCCTCGACGAGCGCGGAGGCCGCGGCGCCGTAGTCGTGCGCCCGCTCGGAGAGCTCCGCGGCGAGGAGCTTCGCGCGGAGACGCCATGCGCCTGCCGCCCCGGCGAGGTCCGTCTCCGCGCGCGCGAGCAGGCGCCGGGCCGCCTCGTCGCGCCGGGACTCCACGAGAACCCACGCGCGCGCGACGTCCTCGTCGGGCGCCCCCCCCGGGCAGAGGGCGAGCGCACGCTCGACTTCGTGAAGGCGCACGAGCGCGCGGGCCGTCGCGAGACGATCGTCGAGAGAAACGCCGCGCGAGGCGCCGCCCGGGATCCGGTTCGCCGCGGCGCGTGCCGCGTCGGGCCGGCCCGCGGCCTGCAGGATTCGCACGGCGAGAAGCGGCTGCCCGAAATCGGGGTCCCGGCGCGGGGCGCGCGAGAGAATCTCGGCCGCCGTGGCGAGATCCCCGTTCGTGGCCGCCGCATCGAGGGCGGCCCGCGCCGCCGCGAGGTCGGCGGCATTGGCACGGGCGAGCGCCGCGATCACGAACCGCGAACCCGGGGTGCCCGACGCCTCGAGGCGGGCCACGGCGTCGCGCCGCGCTCCCGCCGGCACGCGAGAGGCGATTCGCCGGCGCTCTCCGTCCTCTCGATACGAATACCCGCCGTCCGGCGCGGCCACGAGAACCCCCTCGTCCGAGGCGCTCGCGAGCGCTTCCTCCGCGGCCTCCAGCGGGACGCCGGCGGCCGCGGCCGCTTCGGCGGACCGGAACCCCGCGGAAAGAAGCGCGGCAGCCTCGAGCACGGGACCGGGCCGCCGCGCAGCCGGCGGCCGCGGGCGGGCGGCAGCCACGCGCCCTTCCGCCGGATCGAACCGAAGGGCGAGGTCCTGCGCGACGCCAAGGAAGCCTCCCGCATCGGGTGCCCCCGCCGTGGCTCCCGCGGTTTCCTCCGCCTCACGCCAGGCCGCGACGGCGTCATGCACGGAAGCGAATGGAAGCCACAGCAGAGACGCGGCGTCGCCCGCGCCCAGCCGGAAGGCGAGGAGCGGCGCGTCCTCCCACGGCCTGAGGCCGGCGGCCCGCGTGGAGAAGAGGCGAAACCCCTGGCCGGAGAGTTCCTCTTCGAAAGCGCGGCGCGACCGCCCATCCCACCTTTCGAGTGAGATCGCAACGAGGGCGAGAGGGGGGCCTTCGCCGGATCGTCGAGCTCGCTTTCCATCCGCGAGCGCGCTCAAGGAAGCGGCGCGAGGGTCGTCCCCGAGAGCGACGGCGAGCCGCCGAAGGGCGCCTCCCTCCTCCAGCGCGGAGCCCGCCGCGCACTCCACGAACGCGGGCGGCTCGCCCCGGCGCGCGGCGCCCCGCGCGAGCCAGAGAGCGGCGCGCCCCACGGCCGCAGCGGGCCGCGACCCGCCCTCGCACGGTACGGATACGGATGGAAGCGCGAGCCCGAGGAGATCCCGCGACACGGCGCGCCCCACGCCACCGCGCCTCGCCAGCTCGGAGACGAGTCCCTCGATTCGCCCGCCTGTATCCGCGGCGCGGAGCGCGGTGAGCGCGTCCTCGACGACGTCCCGCGGCAATGCGCGGTCGAGGGCGCTCTCGACCGCGCGTCGCAGCGACGCCGCGTCCTGGCCACCCGCGTCCCGGCCCGCGAGGCGCACGGCCGCGGCCGCCACCGCGAGGGCCGGCGGCACGGCGCGCCACGCGGCCGTCGGCGGCGCGCCGAGGGCCGGTCTTTCCGGGTCTCCGTCGCGCGCGCCCAGGAGGGAGACGTCCTCGGCGGCGAGGCCGAGACCATGGAAGGAGAGAAACCCCGCGAGAGAACCGAGCCTCACGAGGTACGCGCGGCGCGCCGGCGCGGCAAGCCGCGTGAGCGGCACCGGTCCCGCGCCCGAAACGCCGAGCACGAGGCCGCGCGGGCCCGGACGCGCCGAGACGAAGGCGGGCAGGAGGGGATGCGCGAGCCGCACGAGCGCGGACCCGCCGGCCGCGAGATCGCGGCGAGGAAGCGTCCACTGCCGGAGCGCCTTTGAAGGCATCGTCCGTCCTTCCGCTTCGCGGTCGTTGCCGGGCTGTCGCGGACCCGACGATTCCGGGAAACAGAGACAGCGTCAACGAGTCATCTGCACTAGCCCTATGATCCGTCAGGCTCAATGGCGTCCCCGATGACAACGCGGCGCGCGCTCGCGTGGAGCGCCGCCTGGCTCGCCTGCGTCTGGGTCGTCGCCCTCGCAGCGAGCCGCTTCATGCCCTCGCTTACCGGCCCGACGGGCTGGCCCCCCGAGCTGACCCGCCGCGTGACCCCGCTCGCCCGCTGGGACTCCGGCTGGTACGTCGGAATCGCCGAAAGCGGCTATCAGGCTCCCCCGACCAGCGTCGGCCAGGAGACGAACCACGCGTTCTTTCCTCTTTACCCGCTTCTCATGCGCGGGGTTGCGCGCGTCACGGGTCTCGAGACCTCGCTGGCCGGAGCTCTCGTCTCGGCGCTGGCGCTTCTCCTTGCCACCGCTCTGTTCGCCCGCTGGGTGTCCGGCCGGTTCGGCGAGGAGCGCGTGCGGCCCGCGCTGCTCGTGTTTCTCCTTTTGCCAACGTCCTTTTTTTTCGCGGCCGTCTATACCGAGTCATTGCTCGTCCTCCTCAGCCTTGCCGCCGTGCTCGCGACCGAGCAGCGCAGGGACGCGCGGGCGGCCCTCGCGGGCCTCCTCGCGGGCCTCACGCGCATTTCCGGCCTCGTCCTCGCCCCCTACCTCTTTCTCGCGTCCTGGCGCGCGCGGCGCGCGGCCGGAGAGCCCGGGGCCCGCGCTCTTCTCCATGCCGCCCTCGTGGGCGCGTCACCCCTCGCCGGCTTCGGTCTCTTCTGCCTCTACTTCCGCGAGCGGTTCGGCGACCCGCTCCTCTTCGTGCGCGCGCAGCACAACTGGGCGAAAGAGCCCAAGACCGTCTTCGACGGCCCGCGCCTCATCCTCCAGGCGATTGCCAGCGACGTGGCGACGGGGCGGATCTTCCTCAAGAGCCCGGCACGGACGATGGAGGGGGTTCTTCTCGCCCTCTTCCTGGTCCTCGCATTCCTTCTGGCGAAGCGGCACCTTTATCCCGAGGCCGCCTACGTCTTCCTCACCGTGGCGATCGTCTTCTCGTCGGGAACGCTCGAAAGCGGCGGGCGCTACGTGCTGCCGGCCTTCCCCGCCTTCGCGGTTCTCGCCTCCCTTTCGAGCCGTCCTCCCGTCTTCCGCGTCTTCCTCGTCCTCTGCGCGATGACCCAGGCCGTCTACGTCTGGCTCTTCGTCCACTGGCTCTGGGTCGGCTGAGCGAGCGCCTCCCACGCGTCCCAGAACCCCGGCCACGACTTCGCGACGGCGCCCGGATCGTCCAGCGTCGAGCCTTCGGGCAGCGCGAGCGCGAGGACGGCCGCCGACATGGCCACGCGGTGATCCGCGTGCGCGGCGAAGGCCGCGGGGCGGGGCGTGCCCGCCTGTCCGTCGACGACGAGGACGGGGCCGCGCGCGTCCGTCTCCGCGCGCGCGGCGGCGCCTGCGCGCGCCAGGAGGTCCACGGAGGCGGCAAGGCGGTCGGACTCTTTCTCGATAAGACGGCCGGCGCCCGTGAGGCGCGAGGTTCCGCCCGCGAAAGCGAGGAGCGCCGCGAGAGGGAGCGCGGCATCCGGCGCCGCGTCGACGTCCGTGTCGACGGGAAGAAGCGAACGCGCGCCGCCGTCAGGTCCCGTGGCCGTGAGCGCCTCCGTTCCGTCCGGAGCGGACTCCCACGCGAGCGTTCCGCCCGCGAGAGCCGCCCAAGCGCGGAAAGCCGCGTCCGGCTGTTCCGAGTCGCGGGCGAGGCCGCGCAGCGTCACGCGCCCTCCGGACACGAGCGCGCCGGCGATCGGAAAGCATGCGGCCGAGTCGTCTCCATCCACGCGAAATCGCGCGGACCGGCAGCCGCCGCCCGGAGAGGCCCCGAACGCGTCGAGGACGCGCCGCGTCAGCGCAAGGTAGGACGCCGAAGCGAGAGGTCCTTCGACGTCGAGCTCGATGCCGCCCGGCACGAGCGGCGAGACGAGCATCAGCGCCGAGAGAAACTGCGAGGAGACATCGCCACGGATCTTCACGCGTCCGCCGCGCAGCGAGCCGCCGCGGATCGCGGCGGGAAGGAACCCCTCCCGCACGAGACACGTCATCTCTCCACCAAGGCCGCGAATTGCTTCGAATAGAGGGGACATCGGCCGTTCCCGCATCCGGGCGCTGCCATCCAGAACGTAGCGTCCGGGCACCGCTGCGAGAATCGCCGCGAGAAAGCGCGCGGGCGTTCCGGCATCTCCGACGTCGATTCGAACCACCGAGTCCGAGTGACCGCTCGTGCGGATCGGCCCGACGACCCGCCAACTCACACCTTCTAAGAAAATCTCCGCTCCCAGAAGCCGAAGCGCTTCGGCCAAAGAACGGGTGTCCGTCGAGTCCAGCGGATTGAGCAAGTCGCTTTCTCCTTCGGCGAGCGCCGCCGCGACGAGCGCGCGGTTCGTGAGGCTCTTGCTGCCCGGGATTCGGAGACTTCCGGCGAGGCGGCCTCGCGGGAGCGAGCGCGGAGCGCTCAAGGGCCCACTGCGGTCGCCAGGCGCGCGCCGCCCGTTTCGAGCGCTCCGAAGCCCCGGCGCTTCGCGCGCTCGGCGGACTCCTCCTCGACGATCGACAGCGCTCCGTCCGGCGCGATCTCGGCGTGCTTCCGTTCCTCGAGCCACGCCGGCAGCACGTGCGTGAGGGCGCCCTCCCCGGTCAACGTCCGCCCGACGTGGAAGTGGCCGACGAGAAGAGCGTCGTACCCGGCGGCGCGCGCCGCGCGGCCTTCGGCCAGGAGCGCGGCTTCGGGAAGCTTTTTCTTGTGCTTGAAGTTCGAGCGATAGAGCCGTGCCTCCGTGCGCGACACGATCGCGCGCGCGAGAGGCCCCGGAATCACTTTCAGCGCCGCGTGCGCGACGGGGTTCTTCGAGACCATGCGCCAGAGCCGGTACGGCAGGTCGGCCGTGTTCACGCGATCTCCGTGGACGAAGGCGTAACACCTCTCCCCGACGCGCAGGCCGTCCGTCAGCGCCCAGGAGGCGAACGGCGCCGCGTAGGGCGAGCCGGCGACGAAGAAGTCGCGGTTCCCCTCCACATAACGAAGGGAAAGGCCAAGTGAAGAAACTTCTTTCAAGCCCTCGAGGGTGCGCCGCAGAAGGCTCGTCTCGAGCTTAGGGTCGCCGACGAAGACGTGAAAGATGTCTCCGAGGAGCACCGCGGTGGAAAACCCGCGCGCTCTCACCTCCTCGAGAGCCCGCAGAAAATCCTCGGCATCCCGTTCCACCTGCCCGAGATGCGCGTCGGCGAACACGGCCACCCCGCCCGCGACCGGGAGGGGATGAGGGAAACGCGGCACGTCGAGATCTTACCGGCTCGCGCCCTGCCCGGGCTTTGCCGCCGACACGAACACGCTCACACCGAACGGCAGGCGCGCGCGAGCGATGATTCGCGCTTCGAGGGAGAGAAAAGAGAAGAGGATTTCTTCGAATGGGGCGGGAGCGAAGCCGAAGTCCGAGTAAACGTCCTCGCTCGGCTGCCGCCGCGAAAGCGCTCTCGTGGCCTTTCGTAGCACCCAGATCGGACCCGCCAGGAAGAAGTTCGCGTACGTCGTCCGCGCGACGCGGAGGCCGGCCTCGTGAAGGAGGGCCGCGAGGCCCGGCGCCGTATGCCTTCGCAGCCCGCCCACGGCCCGGTCGTGCGCGCCCGCGAGCGCGCGAAAGGCAGGCGACGACAGGACGAAGGTCCCTCCCGGAGCGAGCACCCGCGCGATCTCCTCGACGGCCGCCTTTTCGTCGGCCACCATGTAGAGGACATCGCGGGAGAGGGCGCCCGAGAACGCCTGGCGGCGAAACGGGAGCGCTTCGACGGAGCCGCAGACGAGCCGCGCGCGGTCTCTTCGGCGCGCGAATCCGAGGGCTCGCATCGAGGTGTCGAGGCCCACGGCGCGCCCTCCCCCGGCCTCCAGCTCTTCGAGGTTGCGCCCGGTGCCGCAGCCCGCGTCGAGCAGCCACGAGCCGGCAGGACGCGAGAAAAGGCCCGGCGCGAAGGCTCGCGCGATGCGCCGCATGCCGCGGTACCACCAGTACGCGTCCTCGCGGGCGAACATGATCTCGTATTCGCGCGGGTTCATGGGGCCTGTTCCTATAATCCGCCCCGTCGTGACGACACGCCAGCGGGTGTTCGGGCTGGGCCTCCTGTGGCTCGCCGGCGTCTGGATCGTCGCGGGGATCTCAGGATCGATTCTGCCCGGAATGACGGGCGGGAGCCCGTGGAGCTACGACATTGCGCGCCGCGTGACGCCGCTCGCCCGTTGGGACTCCGGCTGGTACGTGAATCTCGCCGAGGCCGGCTACTTCTGGGAACCGCCCACCCGCGCGGGACAGGAGACGAACCACGCATTCTTCCCCTTGTACCCCGGACTCATGCGGCTCCTCGTTCGCGCGACGGGCATCGAGACATCGCTCGCCGGAAACCTCGTCTCGGCCGCGGCGCTTCTCGCCGCACTCCTGCTCTTCGCCAGTTGGACAGAGCGTCACTACGGGGAAGACCGCGTCCTTCCGGCCGCCCTCGTCCTCCTTCTGTTCCCGACGTCGTTTTTTTTCGCGGCCGTCTACACGGAGGCGCTCCTCCTCGCGCTTTCTCTCGCGGCCGTGGAGGCGTTCGAGACGCGCCGGCGCGCCCTCGGTGTGCTCGCGGGCGTTCTCGCCGGCCTCACGCGCGTCTCGGGGCTCGTCCTGGCGCCATACCTCGCCCTCGTCGCCTTCCGGGCGTCCCGCGGCGCGGGCGCTCGTCCCGCGCGCGCCTTCGGAGAAGCCGGCCTCGCCGCGGCCTCACCGCTGGCGGGATTCGGCCTCTTCTGTCTCTACTTCTGGCGGCGCTTCTCGGATCCGCTTCTCTTCGTGAAGGCACAGCACAACTGGAGCGGGCAGGCCAAGTCGATCCTCGACGGGCCGTCCCTCATCTGGAAGGGCGTCGTCGAGGACCTTCAGCAGGGCCGGATCCTCGGGGACGCGCACGCCCGATCGCTCGAGGGGCTCTACCTGCTCGCCTTTCTCGTCCTCGCGGCGGTGCTCTTCCGGCAACGCCGGCGCGCCGAGGCGCTGTACGTCATTCTCACGGTGGCCATCGTTTTCACGTCCGGCACGTTCGAGAGCGCGGGCCGGTACGTCCTGCCCGCGTTCCCGGCCTTTGCGGCGCTCGCGGGGCTCGGGAGGCGCCCGGGCCTCTTCCGCTCGCTCCTCGTGCTCTCGGGCCTCGCGCAGGCGGCTTACGTCTGGGCGTTCGTCCATTGGTACTGGGCCGGATGAGGAGGGCCTTCCCGCTCTTCGCGGCGGCTCTCGCCCTAGCGTGCCACCGGCCGCCCGAGCCCTACGGCTCCAACACGGCGTTCGTTCCGGTCGCGTTCCGCGCGAACAACCCGGGCAGGCCGATCTGGACGCCGAAGGTGACGGTCACGAACACCTCGGGGGTTCCCTCCTCCGTGCGCCTCACACGCTGGCCTCCCGACGCGCCCGACGCGGAGGAAAGCGTCTTCGACCTCGCGCCCGGCCAGGCCCGGTCCGTGCCCGCGCGCATCCCGCCGGGGACCGTGGCATCGCTCTTCTTCGAAAGCCGGGCGCCCCTCGGCGTCCGGGCCGAGATCGTCGACCGCCGCCACCTCGCCCCGTCGCTCGTCGTGCCCGTCCTCTCGTCCTCGGACCTCGCGCGCCCCGGCGACCGCTTGCGCACGGGACCCCTCGTCGACACCGCGTCGGAGCGCAGCCATTTCTGCTTCACGTATCCCGGCGTCGAGCGCGACGCCGTCCCCTTCCGCGTGCATCTGAGGCTCCTTTCTCCCGGCGGCGAAACGGCCGTGCACGAGTCCACGTTCGTCCTCACGGGGCTGCCGCTCGTGATCGATGACCCGTGGAAGAGATTCCACGTCGCGCCGGGAACGCCCTTCGACGTCGACGTCACTTTTCTCGGCAGCGCCCGGAGCCGGCCGGTCGCGCACGGCCTCTGGGTCTACGGCATCACGGCGACGAAGGCGACGGGCGCCTCGCGCTTCCTCGAGACCCGGGTCACACGCCTCTCAGCGCACTGACGTCACCGCCTCGATGACCCGCCCCGCCTCGTCGTCGGAAAGCTGCGGGTAAAGAGGGAGCGAGACGACCTCGCGCGCGGCGCGCTCCGTCCGGGGAAGCGGTCCGCGCGGCAGCGAGGCGAAAGCAGGTTGCTCATGGACGGCGCGAGGGTAGTGAACGTCCGTCCCGACGCCTGCCGCCGCGAGGCGTCCGCGAAACGCATCGCGCTCCTCGACGCGCACGACGTAGAGGTGATGCGCGAACGACTCGCCGGCGCGCGCGGGCGGCGGCGTCGACACGCGGGCCGCGAGGGCCTCGTCGTACCGCGCGGCGATCCGCGCCCGGCGCGCGTTTCCCGCGGCGAGCCGCGGGAGGCGCACGCGCAGAGCGGCCGCTTGCACTTCGTCCAGCCGGCTGTTCCAGCCCGCCTCGCCCGCGTCGTTCCGCGCCGCATACCCGTAGACCCGCAGCCTCCGGACCCGCGCGTCGACGTCCGGCCGGGCCGTCGTCACCGCGCCTCCGTCGCCGAGGGCGCCGAGGTTTTTCGTGGGATAGAAGCTCCACGCCGCGGCGTCGCCGAAGGACCCCGCCGGCTTGCCGCCCCGCGCCGCGCCGTGCGCCTGCGCGCAGTCCTCGACGAGAAAGAGCCCTTTCGACCTCGCGAAGGCGGCGATCCCAGCCATGTCCGCGAGGCGCCCGTACAGATGCACCGGCACGATCGCTTTCGTCCGGGGCGTGAGGGCGGCGTCGAGACGCGACGGATCCATCGTGAGGCGTTCGGCGTCCACATCCACGAAGACCGGCGTCGCGCCGGCGCGCAGGATTCCGACCGCCGTCGGGGCGCAGGTCATCGAAACCGTGAGCACCTGGTCGCCGCTCCCGACTCCCAGGGCGCGGAGCGCGAGCGTGATCGCATCGGTGCCGCTCGCGCACGAGGCGGCGAACGGGGCCTCGCAGAAGGCCGCCAACTCGCGCTCGAACGCCGCGACCTCCTCGCCGAGGACGTAGCGCCCGCGGCGCACGCACGCGAGGAGCGCCGCCTCGAGCCCCTCTTTCTCCTCGGCGGCCGCCCGCGCGAGATCGAGGAATGGCAGAGCAGCCGCGGTCACGGCCGTGGCATCCCCCAGCGCTCTTTGGCCGAAACCTCCGGGGGCAGGTGCGCCACCCCGCGCGGCGTGTCGCGGGTGACGTGGATCTCCCACCAGAGCTTGAGAATGTTCACGCCCGTCGCGAAAAGCCGGCG
>JBGPDK010000012.1:0-33594 GCA_041482235.1 Thermoanaerobaculia bacterium
AGCCCGTAGAGCACGTCCCGAACCCAGTCGGTGGGGCGGCGCGCGCCGAGCTCGTCCAGCACGAGCAGCTCGGCGTCGCGATAGGGGGCGAGGACGTCGTCGGCATTGTCCGGGTTCGTGCGCGAAAAGGTCGCCTGGATTCTTTCCAGGAGGTCCGAGAAGTCGCAGAAGAGCCCCCGTACGCCCCAGTCCTCGATCAGCGTCTTGAGAATCGCCACCGAAAGGTGCGTCTTGCCCACGCCCACGGGTCCGACGAAGAGGAGGCCCCGGTCCCTCGTCTTCCATTCCTCGACGAACTTGCGCGCGATCAGGCTCGCGCGCATGTGGCTCGAAGAAGCTCCGGGGCGCTTCAGGTCGAAGTTCTCGACCCGGCAATTCAGGTAGCGCTGGGGAATCTCGGCGGCCTTCAGGCGCGCGTCCGCTAGGCCGGCGGCCTTGCAATGGCAGACGATGACGCGGCCCTGCGGCGTCTCGAGGACGCCAAACCCCTTGCAGGCGGGGCAGACTTCGGCGGCGGGAGCGTTTGCGGCCACGCGCTGATTCTAGGGCCTAATTGAGGAACACTTTCAAGGCTCGGCTCTTCATCGTGCGCTTGATGCGGGCGATGGCCTGCGCCTCGATCTGCCGCACGCGCTCCCGCGAGAGGCGCAGCTCCTCGCCGATCTCCTGCAGCGTCATCGGCTCACGCTCACCGTCCGAGCCGTCCTCCGGGATGCCGAAGCGGCGGCAGAGGATCGCCCGCTCCTTTTTCGGAAGCGATCCGAGCAGGCTGCGCGTCTGCTCCACGGACGAACGCTGAAGGAGCTGGTCGTCGGCGGCCGCGACGGACGTCTGCTCGAGCGTATCCCCGAGCGTACGGTCCTCCTCGGCGCCGAACAGCTCGGACAGCGACTCCGAGCTGCGCGACATGGCCATGAGGTTCTCGGCCTCGTCCGGCTTGAGGCCGGCCTCGGCGGCGATCTCGTCCATCGTGGCCTCCCGGCCGAGCGACCGCGAGAGCGCCTCTTTCACTCGCGCCAGTCGGGAATGAAGCGTCGCTTGCTTGTGCGGAAGGCGGATGGCGCCCCACTGCTCGGAAAGGGCGTTCGAGATCGCCTGCCGCACCCACCAGACGGCATACGTGATGAACTTCACGCCACGCTCGGGATCGAACCGCCGGGCCGCCTGGATGAGCCCGATGTTTCCCTCGTTGATGAGATCGAGGAACGAGATCCCCGGAGAATGGAAGCGCTTGGCGTAGGAGACCACGAACCTCAGGTTTCCGCGCACGAGCTCGTCGATGGCCTCGCGCCGCGCATCCTCCGTGGATTCCGCGCGCTGGACGATCCGCCCGAGCTCCCGCTCCCGCTCTGGCGTGAGAATCGCGTAGCGCGCGATGTCGTCGAGATACTTTCTCAGGACCTTCGAATCGTCCTCGGGGCGCAGGTGCTGGCTCACGGGACGATGATTATGTCCCCTCGCCCGGCGGGCCGGGAATTTCGTCAGCGCGTGTGCAGAACGATGGCGCCTCGAGGCCGGACCGCGAGCGCCCGGGAGGCGTCAGCGGCACGAGACGCGTGTTCGGCCGCGACGGCGCGGATGGATTCCATGAGGCGCCCCACCTCGCCCTCCATGCGCGCGAGCCGCGACTTCAGGTCGAGAATCACCTCCACGCCAGCCAGGTTCACGCCCAGCTCGCGCGTGAGCGTGAGGATGATCTCGAGCCGTTCGACCGTCTCGAGATCGTAGAGACGCGTGTTGCCCGACGAGCGGGCGGGCCGGATGAGGCCCTCGCGCTCGTAAAGGCGAAGCGTCTGCGGATGGACCCCGAAACGCCGCGCGACGACGCCGATGAAGACGTACGAGTCACGCGCTGCCGGAGCCGGTCCGGGGGCCCGGCCATCGGGCCGGGCCCCCTTGCGACGGGAGTCCATCTCGCGACCTTACTTCTTCTGTTCCACGACCTCGGCGTCGATGACGTCGTCGGCCGGTTTGGACGAGGGCGAATCGCCCGGCGGGGCGTCGCTGCCTCCACCGTCTCCCTGAGGAGCGCCCGCCGGGGCTGACTTGTAGAGCGCCTCGGCGATCTTGTAGCTGGCCTTCTGCAGGTTCTGGGCGGCCGCCTTCAGGGCGGCTGCGTCGCCCGAGCTCGCTTCGAGCGCCTTCTTCGCTTCGGCGACCGCGGCCTTGACGGACTCCTTCTCCGACTCGGGCACCTTGTCGCCGCTCTCGTCCACGAGCTTCTCGGTCGAGTAGATGAGGGCGTCGAGCGCGTTCTTCGCCTCGATCGCCTCACGCCGCTTCTTGTCGTCCACGCCGTGCGCCTCGGCATCCTTGACGAGCTTCTCGACTTCCTTCTTGTCGAGCCCCGAGGACGACGTGATCGTGATCTTCTGCTCCTTGCCCGTGCCGCGTTCCTTCGCCGACACGTTCAGGATGCCGTTCGCGTCGATGTCGAACGTGACCTCGACCTGCGGCATTCCGCGGGGAGCCGGGGGGATTCCGACGAGGGAAAAGACGCCGAGGAGCTTGTTGTCACCGGCCATTTCGCGCTCGCCCTGGAGCACCTTGATCTCCACCGAGGTCTGGCCATCCGAGGCCGTCGAGAACGTCTCGGCCTTCTTCGCGGGAATCGTCGTGTTGCGCTCGATGAGCCTCGTCATGACGCCGCCGAGCGTCTCGACGCCCAGCGAAAGAGGCGTGACGTCGAGGAGAAGGAGGTCCTTCACGTCGCCCGCGAGGACGCCGCCCTGCAAGGCCGCGCCGATGGCGACGACCTCGTCGGGGTTGACGGACTTGTTCGGCTCCTTGCCGAAGAACTCCTTCACGAGCTGCTGGATCTTCGGCATGCGCGTCTGGCCGCCGACGAGGACGACTTCGTCGATCTTCGAGGCGTCGAGCGCGGCATCCTTGAGCGCCTGCCGGCAAGGGCCGATCGAACGCTGGAGGAGGTCGTCGACCAGCGATTCGAGCTTCGCGCGCGTGAGCTTGATGTTGAGGTGCTTCGGCCCCGACGCGTCGGCCGTGATGAACGGCAGGTTCACGTCGGTCTCGACGGTCGTCGAGAGCTCGATTTTCGCCTTCTCGGCGGCTTCCTTGAGGCGCTGCGTCGCCATCGGATCCTTCGAGAGGTCGATTCCCTGGTCCTTCCTGAACTCCGACTGAAGCCACTCGACGATCCTCTGATCGATGTTGTCGCCACCGAGGTGCGTGTCTCCGTTCGTCGACTTGACTTCCACGACGCCCTCGCCCACCTCGAGGATCGAGATGTCGAAGGTGCCTCCGCCGAAGTCGTACACGGCAATCGTCTCGTTTTTCTTCTTGTCGAGGCCGTAGGCGAGCGCCGCGGCCGTCGGTTCGTTGACGAGCCGCTCGACCTTGAGACCCGCGATCTGCCCCGCGTCTTTCGTGGCTTGGCGCTGCGTGTCGTTGAAATAGGCCGGCACCGTGATGACGGCGCGGTCCACCTTCTCGCCGAGATACGCCTCCGCGGCCTCCTTCAGCTTCGTGAGAATCATCGCGGAGATCTCGGGCGGAGACAGCTCCTTGCCCCCCACGGACACGCGCGCGTCCCCGTTGGCCGACCGGATGACCTTGTAGGGCACCATCTTCATCTCGTCGCTGACCTCTTCGAAGCGGCGGCCCATGAACCGCTTGATCGAATACACGGTGTTTTCGGAGTTCGTCACGGCCTGTCGCTTGGCGACCTGACCCACGAGGCGCTCGCCCGCCTTTGCATAGGCGACGACGGAAGGCGTCGTGCGTCCACCTTCCGAGTTCGCGATGACCTCAACCGTGCCACCTTCGAGGACGGCGACGACGCTGTTCGTGGTGCCGAGGTCGATACCGATGATCTTGCTCATTGCAGGTGTTCCTTCCAGACCCCTCAGGGTCAGACGCTAGTTTAGGATCTTAGCGCGTCGTTGTCAAGTTCTAGATTCCACACACCTACAGCGCAAGAGAAGATAATATAACTTATTCCATTATAACGATTTCCTTCGGTGAACGCGGTTGGAGGTCGACATCCTTGCGGTTCTCTCGAAGGACGAGCGTTCGCGAAAACAGCAGATCAGGGTCCGTCTGGCCGCGCGGATTAAAGCCCACCAGGTAGAACTTCTCGTTCTGGACGATGTAGCGGTACGTAGACCCCCATGGGTCCTTGAGATCGGCAGGCGCCAGGATATGGGAGGTCACGAGCGCCTCGACCGTCTCCGGAAGGCGCCCGAAAAGAAGCGTGTAGGAGTCGACTCCTTCCGCGACGCGCCGGAGCCTGAGAAGTGACAGGGACTTCTTGAACCCGTCGACGAGCTCGATGCGCCGCGGCGGCAGCGTGAGCAGGTTGAGAGGGTTCCTGGACTGGAACTTGAACGCGAGAAGCGCGAGCAGGGCGAGACCAAGGCCGGCGAGTAGAGCGACGTCGAGCGGCCTCTTGGCCGGACGCGCAACGGCGGGGATCTCCTCGACGAGCGCTTCCGGAGGGAGCTCCTCGGGGCGCGGCGCTCGCTCCTCGATGAGCCCCCGGCTCACGAGATCGAAACACGCCTTGCACCCGTCGAACTCCGACAGGAACGCCATCTCGTTGATGTCCGCGACGGTTCGGCGGCCGTCCACGAGCTCGTAGACGGACCACTCGGCGCGCGAGACACGGATCGGATCGAGCCGCTTTTCGCGGGTCCGACGCGCGAGCGAGGAGTCCTCGATCTCCTCGACGGCGTCCTCGTCCTCGGCCGGGATGACGGGCTGGGCGACCGGAACCTTCTGGTACACGATGTCGAGAGACCACACCACCTTCTCGACGATCGGCCACTCGTCGATCATCCGGGCGCCTTCCATCAGGAGACGCTCGACGGCGATGGGCGTCGTCGATTCCGCGTCGTAGTCGACGTGTTCCATCTGCTCGAAGACGTAGTCGCCGTCGGTCCACCGAAAGAGGCCGTAGGCGATGCGCTTGATCTGGATGTCGAGGCCATCGCGCAGGTCCAGCGCGGAGCAGAACCCGCTCTTGAGCAGGATGAAGCCGAGCCGCTGCAGCGTCTGGGCCTGAATCTCGAGGGCGCGCGCGAGAGCTTCCGCCGTCAGGCGACGCGTCTTGACGAGGACGGTCCCGAGGCGCGTGTCGAGCCGCTGCGCGGAGGACTCGGCCGAGACGAGCATCCCGTCGACAAACCCCAGCGTCACGGTGTCGGCGGGGCCGCGCACCGTCAGGAGACCGGTCTTGTGCTGAAGCGAGATGAGCTGGAGGATGTCCGCCAGCGAAAAATCCCGAAGCGTGCCTTCGAGCGACATCCGTCAGGCCCTCCGCGAGCTGGCGAATCCCGCGATCCAGCCCGCCAGCGCGACGATCAGCGAGAGCGAGACGCCGGGAGCTCCCGCCGCGAGCGTCGGCCGCGGAAGAGGCGCGAGCGCGTCCCGAAGAACGAGGGAGAGCACGCCGAATGCGAAGAGCCCGAAGGCGACCGCCGCCGCCGCGAGGCGCGAGTCGAGAAACGCGGCCGAGCCCGGGAGCAGGCTGTTCAGGACGAGCCGCGTCCGTCCCTCGAACGACCGGCGCCTCCTCACGTCCTCGAGCTTCTGGAGCTTCGTCTCGATCGCGACTCCGTCCTTCTTGAGATACACGTGAACGCACTGCGAGCAAAGAAGTGCGCTCTCCCCCGGCGGCTTGCAGAGCCGACAAAAGGCCCGGCCGCATTTCTGGCACTCGGACGCATACCCGCGCCCCTGCTTGCGCGACCGGTCGAGAAAGAAGGCCGCGCCGATCGCGAGGGGAATGGCCCAGAAAAGGGGGACGCCGAAGTCGGCCGGCACCGAGCCCTTCGCGATGTGCGGGAGGCCAAGTCCCTCTCCGAGCCGGTGGCTCCGGTAATGCCCGAGAAGGCGTCGGGCGCGGCTGTCGCGCTCCATGCGCTCGATTTTTTCGCGCGCTTCGCCCGGCGTGAAGCCGATCGAGACGACCTTCACGAGAGTCGGCGTCTCTTGAAAGGCCTGGACCGCGTGCGCGTCGAGGGCCCGGGCCTCCTGGAGCGTCTGGGCGGCCTCGGACGTCCGGAACGTCTCGGCGTAGAGCAGGGCGAGGTTGTACCGCGCCGCGATGCTGCGCCCGTTGCGTTTCAGCGCTTCCTGGTAGTCCTCCTGCGCGGAGCCCAGATCGCCGTCCACGAACCGGATGTTTCCGCGGTTGACAAGGCAGCGGACGTCGCTCGCGGCCACGAGGGAACCAGCGGTGTACTCGGCGATCGCGCGGTCGTTCTGCCCCAGCGCCTGATAAAGGCGCCCGAGGAGAAAGCGGACGTCCGCGTCGTCGGGCACGATGTTCTTGGCCGCCTCGAGGTTGTCGAGGACGCGCTGGTCGTAGCGGGACTCGCTGAGCGCCTCGGCGGCGCGCAGGATCGGTGACGACGTGATGCTCAGGTCGTACGCGACCCGGTCCAGCGCCGGCACGAGCAGCATCGAGAGAGCGAGCGCGAGACCGGTCGCGAACTTCTGCCGCGTGCTCGCATAGCCGAAGAGAAGGACGAAGAGGAACAGGGCGAGCCAGAGCACGTCCAGAGAGAGGAGCAGGGGCGCGACGAGGAACGCGGCGACCGCGAGGCCGGTCACGCGGCCGTGGAGAATACCGTCGGCCGACTCCCTGAGGTCGTGAACGAGGCAGGGCCCGTGCCGCGCGAGAAGGACGACGATGGCCGCAAGGGCGGCGGCGCAGGCCGTGCAAATGAGAATCAGGACCAGGCGTACGAGCACGACGCGCCGCGACTCGCCATCGGCGAACGTCGCGCGAAGGGCGCCGAGAAGGTCCGGGACGAGATCGCCCCATTCCCGTGAGGTGGCCGCGAGTGACAGGCGCGCCCAGCGCGGCTCGGGAAGGTCGGGATCGAGGCGCACCGCGGCCGTGAAGGCTTCACCCGCACGCGCGCGCTTTCCGGCGGCGAGCTCGCGACGCCCGAGAAGCGTCGCCGACAAGGCGAGATCCGTCATGCGGCGGATCTCGATCTTCTGAGCGTGCTTGAGGATCTCGTCGACCTTGGCGCGCGCCAGCGCGCCGTCTCCCTCTTCCTGCGCCGCGAGCCAGCCGAACCAGTTTCCCCGAACGAGCTTTCGGAATGCCGTCTCGCTGGATTCGCCGGGCGCGACGAGAACCTGGGAACGAGCGCGAGCCGAAGGAACGAGCGCGAGAAGGACGAAAAGAGACGCGGCGGCTCGCCCGTGCGGGACCGCGCGGCGCCGCGCCGACGGAGCCGTTCCGGAGGACCTCAGCCGCGCCTCGCCACGGGGGGCGGGATCGAAGGCTTCGGCTTCGCCGGAGCCGCAAGCCGCGTGAACGCGAGCTGGAGCTCGCCGAGCAACCCGTCGACAGCGTCGGTCTCCTCGAAGGAAAGCCGCCCGCGCGTCTTCTCGCGCAGCGCAGAGAGAGAATCGACGATTTGTCGGGCGCCCGCGAGATCGACCTGCCGACGTCCGGTCGCCGGGTCCGGAAATCCCTCCATGTAAAGCGCGGCTGTCTGCGCGAGCATGTCGAGCAGGCGCAGGAACGCGGGGCTCGTGGCCGGCACCGCTTCGGCCGGCACCGTTACGGCCGGCGCCGGCTCGGCCGCGGCTGTCACGGCCGGTTCGGGCGCCGGGTCGGGCGCCGCGAGCTCCGCCCGCACCTCGTCGCGCACCTCGCCGTCAGCCGTGAAGAGTCGGCGATCCACGACCTTGATGGACTTCTCGCTTTCGGACATAAATCCCCTCGAGTCAGCGTATTTTACGTAAAGCCGGGAGGGTTGCGCGCATGGAAGATTCGGACGCCGCCGGGGCGCTCGTGGAGCTCATGGGGAAGCTTCGAAACGAGTGCCCCTGGGACCGGAAACAGACGGACCGCGACCTCGCGGGATACCTTCTCGAAGAATGCTACGAAGTCCTCGAGGCCCTCTCCCGCGAGGACTGGCAGGAGCTCGAGGGCGAGCTGGGCGACCTCCTTTTCCAGATCGTCTTTCACGCGAAACTCGGCCAGGAGCGCGGCGCATTCGACTTCGAAAGCATCGCCCGGCGCATCCACGACAAGATGGTTGCGCGTCACCCGCACGTCTTTGGCGAGGCCGCCGTGCACGACGCCGTGGGCGTGCGGGTTCAGTGGGAGGAGCTCAAACGCAGGGAGCGCGAGAAGGAAGGGCGCCCTCCCTCGCCGTTCGACGGCGTCCCGCGGGCCCTTCCCGCTCTTCTGAAGGCCGTGCGCCTGACCTCGCGCGCGGCGGACCTCGGCTTCGACTGGGAGCGCGACGCGGACGTCCTCGTCAAGCTGGACGAGGAAGTCGCCGAGTTCAAGGCCGAGCTCTCGGCGCCGGGAGGGGAGCGAAAGGAGCGCGTGGCGGCGGAGATCGGCGACCTCCTCTTCACCGTCGTGAACGTCGCCCGCCGCCACGGCGTCGATCCCGAGGCGGCGCTCCAATCCACGAACGACAAGTTCCGGCGGCGCTTCGAGGAAGTGGCGCGGCGGGCGAAGGTTGCAGGGAAAGAGGTCAAGGCGACACCCCTCGCGGAACTCGACCGGCTCTGGAATGAAGTGAAGTCCGAAGAGAAAAGACCGAAAGATGCTTAGAAAGTAAGAAGGACCGGGCGCCGGCGCGCTGCGGGCTCATTCACCTTTCTAAGAAAAACGTCCTTCCCCGAGCCGAAACACCGGGAGCTCAGGGGACCAGCTCGGAGACGCGCACGGCTCGCGGGCCCTCTTTCTTTCCGAGCAACTTGAGTTTCTCCGAAAGGAACGCGAGAGTTTCCTTCCGGGGATGGCCGATCACGATGGCCTGTCCCTTCTTCGCCGCGAGGGCCAGTGCGTGCTCCCAGGCCGCATCGAGCGCCTCGGGGACTCCGCCCCTTGCGGACGTCTCGGCCGCGACGTCGTCGAGAAACACGTCTCGCGCGAGGAACGGAACGCGCATCGCGGCCGCCTCCGCGCCCGCGACCGAGGCGTTCGTCGTCCGCGAGTCCAGGAAGAAAAGGCCTCTTTCCTTGACGACGCCGAGGACCGCACGCACCACGCGCGCGTCGGCGGTCGCCCTGGAGCCCTGATGGTTGTTGATGCCGATCGCGCCGGGCGCCTTCGCGAGGGCCGCGAGGACCCGGCCGCGAATGGCATCGTCGTCGTCCCGGGCGCCGATCGCCTCGGCTTCGGACGGACCCGACTCCGGCTCCATCGGGAGATGAACGAGAAGGTCCCAGCCCTTCTCCCGCGCCAGCAGGACTGCGCGGGACGCGAACGGCGCGCTCGGAATCACCGCGACGGCGAAGGGGGCGTCCCAGCGGGCGAGAGTTTCCAGCGCGCGTCCGTCGTAGCCGACGTCGTCGACGATGACCGCAACAACTCCTCCCCGCCGGCGGTCTGCGGGCTCGAAATCGGATGGGAGCGCGGGCGCCGGCCGCGCCGCCACGGGAGGCGTCGGCTGTTCAGCGCTCTTCGAGGGCGCGGGACGCGTGCCGGACGCAGGCGGCTCTGAGCGGCGCCCGCAGCCTCGAGCAAAGAACGTCGCAGAGACGCCGAGGGCCACTCCGAAGACGACGAGAAGGGCGCCTCGAAGACCCAGGCGCGCCCGCGTCTTCTGCCGTGTCACGCGGCTGCTTTGGCCCGGGTCGAAGACTCCGCCAGAACCTGGAGCCCCCGCTTGAGGATCGGGTCGAGATGACCGGCGGCTTCGTCCGCCGGACTGTGGAAGACCCGGTCGTCGGGCTGCAGGCCCTTGGGACACAGCGTCTTTCCGGCCACCGTCCGGATCTTCCCGACGGAAAGCTTCAGCGATCCGCCGCTCGAGAGCTTCACGACCTGCGCCGTGAAGCCCATGCCGACCGTCGGCTCGCCCACGAGGCGCACGGCGAGCTTCACTTTGTCGGCGTCCTTCATGGCCTCCGCGCCCGGATCAAACACCTCCTGCGCGTCGGCGTCCTCCGCGGTCGTCTTCTTCTTGTCGACGGCCACGAGCTTCGCACCGCCGTCGCGCGTGCCCGCGTCGCGCACGGCGGCCGCGAAAAGCTCGGCCGCGCCGGCCGTCCCGCTGTCGACGAGGAGAACGAGGCGGCTCTCGTGCACGCGTTCGCCGGGCTCGGAGCGAAACGTCTTTGTCTCGATCCGGCGGCCGGAGAGCTCACCGAGGGGCCCGGCCGGCACGAAAAGAGCCGCCGCGCGCGCCGCCTCGTCGAACGAGCCCATCGCGCTGCTGCGCAGGTCGAGGACGAGCGGCCGCGTGCGGTCGAGCGGCTTGAGAATGTCCTTCAGCGCGGCTGTCGTGCCGGGCGTGAAGGCGGGAATGTGAATCACCGTCTCGCCGTCCACGCGCTCGGCCGAGGGCGCGGCTGGAGTCCAGCTTGCCCGCACGATGTCGAACGTGCGGTGGCGCGGCTTTCCTTCACGCACGACCGCGAGGCGAACCCGGCCACCCGCCTTGCCCGAGAGGCGGGATTCGAGCTCCCAGAGCGCCATGCCCCGCGTGAGCTGCCCGTCGACCTTCTCGATGACGTCGTCGCTCTTGACCCCCGCCGCGGCGGCCGGACCGCCCGCGATGGAGGCCACGACGACAGGAAACCCGAAGCGCCGCGCCAGGACGATCCCCGTCTCGAGGGCTTCTTTCTTCCCCCGTGCGGCCTCGAACGCCGAGAACCCGGCCATCTTGTCGGGTGGAACGTACTCGGAAAACGGATCCATCGCCTCGGTCATGCCGGAGAACGACCCCGCGAGGAGCGTTTTCAGCTCGACGGGCTCGACGTAATTGGACTTCACGAGCGTGTAGACCTCGGTGAAGAGGCCGAGAGGGCGATACGGGGAGAGGGATTCCTTGCCTTCCTTGTCCTTCTCATCCGCGCGCATGCCGGGCAAAACGACGAAAAGGCCGAGGAGGAGAGAGGCGGAGGCGGCGACGAAGAGGGCGCGGGTCTTGCTCACGCCGGGCATGATACGCGGGCGCTCAACGCAGCCACAAGGCCGGGTCCACCGACGCCCGCGCGTCCCGGATCTCGAAATAGAGGCCCGCGACCTCGTCCTCGGGCGACTCGCCGAGCACGCCGACGGGGTCGCCGATCGCGACGCGCTCGCCCCGTGCAATCGTCCCCGTCACGAGACGGCCGTAGAGCGTGAAGACGCCGTCGCCGTGGTCCACGACGACGAGGTTTCCGTAGCCCTTGAGCCACTGCGCGTACACGATCTCGCCCGAGAAGATGGTGCGGACGGCCGTCCCCGGCGGAGCGTCGAGAGTCCAGCCCGACGAGCGCAGGAACGTCTTCGGGAACTTCGGGTTCGCAATGCGCCCGTAGGGCACCGCGACCTTGCCTTTGAGCGGCCAGTCGAGCGCGCCGCGATACTTGCGGATCGAGGCCGCGCCCGGCGCGAGAGCGCGGCCCTGACCCTCGAGCAGCTCGAGGAGAGCGGCGAGGCGCTCGGATTTGTCCTCGAGCCTCGTGACCTGGACCTTCGCCACCTGCGAGGTCTGCTCGAGCTGAGCGAGGAGGACGGCCTTGCGCGAGCGCGCGGCCAGAAGTGCCGTCTCCTTCTTCCGGCTCTCGGCCGCGAGCTCGGCGAGGTCCTTTCGCCGGTCCGAAAGCTCCCGCTCGCGCCCCCCGAGCGTCGCGACCGTCGTCTCGTAGCGCTCGAGGAGGGCGGCGTCGCGCCGGGCGAGATGGGTCAGGATGCGGAGGCCCGCGAGAAACGACTGGCCGGAATCGGCCGCGGCGAGCGGCCGGAGGTATCCGAGACGACCCATCCGGTAGAGCGCGGCGAGGCGCACGCCAAGGTCGTCTTTCAGGCCTCCGACCTCGTTCCGCGCCGCGTCGCGCTCCGAAGAGGCGCGCGCCGCCTCCCGCTCCGTGTCGGCCTTCTTCAGTTCGAGGACGCGGCGTTCCGCCGTCTGGATCTGCAGATCGAGATCCGCGGATTCGAGCTGCGCCCTGAGATCGGCCTCGCGCCGCTTCGAGACGTCGAGGCGCATCCTCAATCCGGCAATGCGGCGGCGGAGCTCCGAAAGCTCCGCCTTCCGCTCGGCGACGCCCAGGGAGGCCGCGGGCCTCTCGGGTTCCGGAACCGGAGCCGCCGCCTCCGCGGAGGCCGCGGGCGTCGCGCCCGGAAGCACTCCCTCCTGCGCGCGCGTGCCAGCGGCGAGCAGAAAAAGCGCGGCGAGAGCGGCGCGTGTTCTCAGAAGAGCGGCACCCCGTCGAGCTTCTCGGGCGGCGCCACGCCGAGCACGTGATAGATCGTGGCCGGAACGTCGGCGATGCCCGGCGCCTTGCCCCTGGGAAGCGCGCGATTCGAGACGAGGATGCCCGGCACGACGGCCGGATCCAGCGAGCAGTGGTCGCCGGACCAGATCTGCACGTTGTCCTCGAACATTTCCTTCGTGACGACGCCGAGGCTGCCCTGCCAGCCGATACGGGTGCCCGCCGTGTTCGTGACGAAGAGGTCCGGGATGACGTCCGCGTCGAAGGAGCCGTAGGCCTCCTCGCGCGTGAAGATGCGCGACACGGCGCGCTGCCCCGTCTTCGGGTCGACGAGCGTCACCAGCCTCTTCTTGATCTCGTCGCGCACGGCCTCGTACTCGGCGCCGGGCGAAACACTCCCTTTGCCCTCGCGCCCCTTGAGGTTGATGTAGATGTCGCCCAGGCCCATCGCGTAGGCCTTCGTCTTCGACCAGTCCACGTTCGGCCAGAACTCGCCCTGCCCGAACAGCATCTCGAGGTCGGCCTGCTTGCCCTCGCCGCCCGTGAGCGTCATGAACCCGTTCTCGACGAGCCACGTGTTGTAGTTCACGGACCGCCGCCACGTCGCAAAGCCGTGGTCGGACAAGACGATCAGAACGTCCCCGGGCCCCAGCTTCTTCATCGCGTCGCCCACGATCGCGTCCATCTGCCCGTACGTCTTGTCCACGGCCGGCGCCCACTGCGCGGCCTTCGCCGCGTCGTACGCGGGGTGCAGCGGGTCGAGGAATCGCCAGAAACAGTGCGCGACGCGGTCGGGGAACTCGTAGATCTGAACGAAAAGCCGCACGCTCTTCTCGTCGAGGAAGTCGTTCATCATCTTCCGGAACGGCTCGACCGTGTGGTCCACGTCCTCGAGGAAGGTCTTCTCGTCGATCGTTTCCTCGCTCATCGACCACGTGTCGATCTGCCAGCCCATCGTCTTGTAGAGACCGTAGCGGTCCGCGAGCTTCTTCGAGAGAGAAGCGGGCGCGGTGATCTTCACGGAAGGCGGGAGGTCCGACGGGTTGAAGTGAATCGGAGAGAGGTAGAGCTTGATCTCGGGCGAGAGAGCCGCGAGGTGGAAGCGCCCGATGCCCGTCATCTTCACGAGGGAGTTGAACCGGAACGTGAAGACGACCCACGGCGACCACTCGCCGACCCTCAGGGTCACCGGCGCCGAGCCGTTCGGCGCGACCGTCAGGCTGCCGCCGTCTTCCGCGACGGTCAGGGTCATGGGGATCTTGATGACGGGCGGCTCCTTGAAGAGCTTGTTGTAGGGGCCGAACACCTCCGCCTGAATCGTGCCCTTGTTCGACTCGAGCCGCACGAGCTCCACCGAGAACTCGTTCTTGTTCTTCGGGGCGAAGAACGGGTCCGACGTGTAGTAGCTCGGCGTGCCGACGCGGCCGCGCACGTCCGTCACGCCCAGCCCGGAGAGCAGCCGGCCGTCGTCGAAATCCACGGCGGGAAACGTCACGGGCACGTGCATGACGACGGACGCGATTCCCTTTCGCCCGGCCTCTTCCCAGAACGGCGTGCCGCGGCGGTTGTTGATCGGCCAGGGGATTTCGGTGGGAAGAAGAGAGGAGATTCGGATTCCCAGAAAGGTGAAGAGGGCAGCGGCCACCGCCGCGGCGAGAAGGATGCCTCGCCGCATGCCCTCCCCGCGCTTTCCAAGAAATCTCCCAGCGCCCGCGACAAGCACAAACGCGACAATCGCGAGCACGGCCGGCACGCCGACCCGGTTTCCTTTTCCGAACAAGAAAGGCTTGCTCCCCTCCTCGGCGATCGCGAACTCGGGGCGATACGTCTTCGGGTTCCGCTTCAGGAAATCGAAGATCATCGTGCGCCCGGGCGAGAGGCCGGTCGAGAACGTCGACCACGACACCGGCGTCTGGGCGGGAATCGTGGGCGTGAGCGCCGAGAAGCCGCCCTTCGCGGCGAGCGCCGCGAGGTTCGGCAGCCGGCCCTCGGCCATGCCTTTGGCCACAAGCGCGTGGTCCGCGCCGTCGAACCCGAGGACGATGACGCGGGGCGGGACGGCCGCCTTGAGCGACGGCGCGGCGAGAAGAGCGAGGAAAAAGACGAGCCCCCGAAGGAGCCGTGGGCGCGCGTTCCTGAACGGCATGGGACATTCTAGCCGCGCGCTCAGCGGGCCCCGGAGCCGTATCGTGCCGCCATCCGGCGAATCGTGTTGACGTTGCGCAAGGTCGTCGGCTGGCCGAGGGCCTTCTCGAGCGCGCGGCCGGAAATCGCGGGCTTGTTCTGCCCGTGCTTCGAGAGCCACCAGAAGTCGCGCCCGCGGACGTGGAAGCGGTCGGCGTCCGTGTCGAGCGCCGCAAGCCTTTTCGCCGCGTGAGGGTCGAGCTCCTTCGAGAGGAATCCCACGAGGTACGTCGGGCAGGCGGCGACCTCTTTCTCCGCAAACGGGGCATGCGCGGCCGCCTCCGCGAGCTCAGCGACCGTCCGAACGAACGTCGCGACCGCGTAGCCAAGCTCCTTCTCGAGAGCACGCGCGATCTTCGCGTCGAGGCTCTTCACACCCTTCGCCGAAAAAACCACGTTACCGCTCGAGATGAACGTCTCGACGTCCGAAAAGCCCATCTTCTCGAAGTGGCGCTTGAGGACGTCCATCTTCACGACGCCGTGGCCACCGACGTTGAGCGCTCTTAGAAAAGCGACATGGCGCGGCACGGATCCTCCTTCAGTCGGGCGAAGGCGGCGTGACGGGCGACGTCTCGCCTGCGCGGGCACTGAAGACCGTGCGCCCCGCGACGGCGCAAAGCACGATCGCGCCTCCGAGAAGAGCCCAGGTCGAGGGCCTCTCGCCGAGGCCGAGGAACGCCCAGAGCGGGTTGAACATCGGCTCGAGCATGCCGATGAGCGAGGCCTCGGCGGCCGGAACGACGGTCAGGCCGCGGAGGAAGAGCACGTAGCTGATTCCCAATTGCACGATGCCGAGAAACAGAACGAGGAGGATTCCTCGCCCGTCGAGTGCGAGGTGCCCCCAGGCGAGCGGACACGCGAGAGCCGCCGCGAGGAGGTTTCCGGCGATCACCGAGGGAATCGCGTCGCCCGAGGCGTCGCGGCGGAGCATCAGGATCGTGAGTCCGAAGAAGAAACCCGACACGACCGCGACGAGATTTCCGGCGAGCGCGCCCGGATCGAGCCTGCCGACGAAGAAGAGCGACATCCCCGCGAGCGCCACGCCGACGGCCACTGCGTCGACGCGCCGGAAGCGCTCCTTGAGGAGGAACGGGGCGATGGCGAGGACGTAGAGCGGACCCGTGTACTGCAGGAAAATCGCGTTCGCCGCCGTCGTCATCTTCGTCGCCGAGACGAAGCTGAGGATCATGAGCGCGTAGACGAGGGAGGTCGACAGCGAGGCATGCCGCCAGCGCGCGCGCGACGGGCGGAAGACGGCGAGCAGGAACATCGCCGACACGAGCGACCGCCAGAAGACGACGCCCGGCGCCGGCAGCGGGACGAGCTTGATCGCGAGCCCTCCCGTGGACCAGAGGAGCGCGGCCGCCGCGACGAGGAGCTGGCCCCGCCCCGGGGAAAGGGGCGCCGCCGTTCCCCTCAAGCGGGCTTGCGCCTGACCGCCGCGATCGAGACGTCGTCATCGGCAACGGCCCGGCCGAGGAACCGGTCGAGCTCCGCGGCGAGCGCGGCGACGACTTCCCAAGGTGGCGCACCCGTCTTCCGGAAGAGAACGCGCACGATGCGCGCGTCGCCGAACTCCTCGCCGCTTTCGCCGCGGGCCTCGGGGAGCCCGTCAGAGTGGAAGAGCAGCGTTTCTCCCGGGGCGAGAACCGTTGCGACCGGCGTGTACGTGACGTTCTTCCTGATGCCGAGAGGATACGAGCCGGTGCCGAGCCGCGCGACGATGCGGCCTTCGGCGTCCAGCTTGAGGACCGGCGGATGGCCCGCTATGGTGGCTGTCACGCCGCCGTCGGGCTCGAGGAGTGCGTAGACGCCCGCGAAGAACGAGCGGGCATTCCCGGTCTCGCAGAGCACGCGGTTGAGCGCCTCGACCATCGCGCCGGGGGACGGATCGACGGGAAGCTGCGTGCGGAATACGGCATGCGTAACCGCCATGACGAGCCCCGCTGCCATCCCGTGCCCCGAGGCGTCGCCGAAGAGGACCGCGAGGCGCCCGCCCTCGAGCGGCTCGAAAGCGTAGAGGTCGCCCCCGACCGTGTTCGCGATGCGGTTGAAGCCGCCGAGCTCGAACGCCCCGATCTCGGGCAGGACGCGCGGCACGAGCTGCGCCTGCAGCTCGCGCGCCATGACGAGCTCGTCCTTGAAATGCAGCTTATCGACGAGCTCCATCGCGAGCAGAAAGGCGAGCGCGAGGATCGAGACGAAAAGAGCCGCGAAAGGCCAGCCTTCGGCCCCGTTTCCCCCAATGTTGTTGAGGGTGGCGAGGATCGTCAGGAGCAGCGCGAGGGCGAAGACGAGCCGGCGCGGCGGGGCGAGCCGCTTGGCGAGGCCGAAGACGACCGCGTTCGTCCTGCGTAGAGCCCTCTTCCAGCGCCGGGGCTCGGCGGCGATCCCGTCCTCGTGATCGGTGAGCAGGACGCCGGCCGCACGCTGCCAGTCCACGTTCCACATTCCGCGGACTTCGTCGGCGTCGAAGGAGTGAACCGTCTCCTTCGCCAGGCTCTTCCAATCCGTCGTCATGCGCCGTCTCGAGTCTCTTACGAAATCCGGGCGAGGCGGGTTTTCAGCGCTTCAGGGGCAGTCCGAGCCGGGAAGCCGCGCTCTTGGCGACCGAGCGCCTCAGCCATTCCGTCCGCCCGAACAGGAGTCCCGGAAGCCCGAGGGCCTGAGCCGCCCACTTTGAAAAATCGAAGGTGTCCTTCTGGCGCACGATGAGCCCGTCCTGCATCTCGATCTCCGACACGATCACGTTCACGACGGGTCGCTTTCCTCCGAAGAGGTACCGGGCCGTCCACTCGACGACGCCGGTGCCGCTTCCGGCCTTCGCCACGGTGAACTGGACGGAGAAGTCCTTCGCGCTTCTCGTGAGGGAGATCCACATCTTTCCGATGTCCGGCCCCGTGAGCCGGAAGACGGGGTCCTCGAAAGTCGCCTCCTTCGCGTACATCGCGGCCATGGCCGCGCCGTCGCGCCGCGCGAAGGCCTCGTAGAAGCGCGTGAGCGCGGCCTGTGTCTCGGCGTTCGTCATGTGCGTCCGGAGTCTATCCGGAGCGCGAGCTCCCCGAGGGACTCGATCCTCGCCTCCGACCCGAACCGGTATCCGAGGAAGGCGACCGGCGCGCGCCGCGCCGCCTCGGCGTCGTACTTCGAATCGCCCACGAAGAGACACTCGGACAGCGGCACGCCGAGGCGCGACGCGGCGAGACGAACGACCGCGGGGTCCGGCTTCCCCGCGCCCGCCTCGTTCGCGCACGCGACCGCGTCGAGGAGCGCCCCGAGGCCGGCCCCCGCAAGAATCCTCTCCGCGAGCGGGCGGTTCGTATTCGTGGCGAGCGCCGCCTTGAGGCCCCGCGCCCGAAGCGACTCGAGGGTACCTACCGCCTCGGGATTGACCCGGACCGCGGCGCGCCGCTCGGCGAAGAGCCGGGCGTACGCGGCGTCGATCTCGTCCACGGTGCGTTCCGGCATGTACGCCGCGCGGTCGGCCTCGGTCCCGTTCCCGTAGATCGCGTCGAAGGCCTCACGAGAGATGGCGGCGTGCGAGAAGAGCGCGAGCGTGGCGTTGTAGACGTCGAACCACGCGTCCTCGGAAAAGACGAGGACGCCGTCCATGTCGAAAATGACCGCGCGCATCGCGCGATCTTCACACGCCCGCATGGAATCCCGCGCGCTCCGCCCGGTCGACAAAGCCTGATTCCATTCGGGGAGAATCTCCGGGGCTCTCCCCGACGGGCTCAGATCTGTCGGGCGAAACTCCGGACGATGTCGCCGGCGCTCTCGATGGAGTGGATCCCCGCGACGCTCTTCCCCGCCTGCCAGCAGTCGCTCGACGTCGCGCCCTTGAGCGACGCGTCCTTGAGCCGGAACGCGGACCTGAGCGAGTAGTAACCGCGGACGAGGTGCTTCGTCTTTCGCCCCTTGAGCATCAGGCGCGCGAGCGGGCCGGCCACCGTGCCCATGCGCTCGATGAAGGGCGTCCGAATGACGGACAGCGGCACGCCCGTGATCCTCTCGGTGGCGACGATGTCGTCCTCCTCCGCGTCGAGGATGGCCTTCTTGTAGTCCGCATGGGCCGTGCACTCTTTCGTGGCGATGAAACGAGTGCCGGCCTGAACGGCGGCATAGCCGATGTCCAGCATCGCCTTGAATTCCCGGTCGCTTCCGACGCCGCCCGCGCACACGAGGGGCGCCCCGAGGCCGGCGAGCGACGCGTACAGCTCCTCCGGGCCCAGCTTGCCGAGATGCCCCCCGGCGCGCCGGTTCACGCAGATGAGGCCGTCCACGCCTTTCTCGAGGGCCTTCTCCGCCCAGCGCCGGTCGATGACGTCGTGGTAGACGACGCCTGCGGCGGCATGGACGCGCGTCACGACCCAGCGCGGATCCCCGAGCGCCGTCACGAAGAACCGCACGCCTTCCTCCAGCGCCTCGTCCACCCACCGGGCCATCCGCCTGGCGTAGACCGCCGAGAGAGACTTCTCCGTGAGGACGTTCATGCCGATCGGCTTTTTCGTGAGGCTCCTGATCTCGACGAGCCCCGCCCGGAAATCGCGCTTGTGGACGAAGACGAGAGAGAGCGGCTGAAGGACGCCGAGCCCCCCCGCCTCCGAGACGGCGGCCACGAGCTCGGGGTTGCTGCACGGATACATCGCGCCGCAGATGAGCGGCACCTCGACGCCGGCGGCCTCGGTGAAGGCCGTCTTCATCGCGTCACCGGCCCCGCGAGCCAGACGGCGCGGCCCCGCGCCACCACCTCGCCCGCCTCGTTCGTGAGGACGCTTTCCACCCGGACCTCCTTCTCCTCGACCCGGTCGAAGACCGGGGCGTCGCACGTCGCCGTGATCCTTCCCCGCGCCTTCTTCAGAAAATCGACCTCCAGCCGGGTGAGGATCGTCCGCATCCCGTCCGGGAGGCCGAACCCGAGAGCGAGCCCCGTGGTCATCTCGGCGAGATTCGCGAGCGCGATCGCGTGGATCGACATCAAATGGTTGCGCACCCGGCGGCGGTCGGCCATGGCGATGCGCGCATGTCCCGGAGCCAGCTCGAGGATGTGCGGCCGGACGGTGCTCGAATAGGGAATCGCGGCGCCGAAAAGGCGCGAAAAGAGCCACCGGCCGCCGGGCAAGTCCCTGAAACGCGTCCAGCCCGCTCGCAGGTCCTTCAGCGTTGCCATCCCGTCTTCCTCGCGCGCGGATCTTAGGGGAAGCGTGATCCCCCACGGAGGACGCTCCCGATGGCATGCTTCGTGAGAGAACGCCCGCATGCGCCGTCCGCTTCTCCGCCCTGTCGCGCGGCTCCTCCTCGTGGCCCTGGCGCCGCTCGCGCCGGACGGCATCGGCGAAAACGCGGTCCTCGCGCTCGGGTCGAAGTCGGGCGAGATCGCGGGCGCGGTCTCGACGAGCTTCCTCGTGCCCGTCGCGCGGGAGTGACCGCGGGATGCGCCTCCTGTCGGTGAACGTGGGTCTTCCGAAGACCGTCACGCTCCTCGGCCGCTCCGTCCGCACCGGGTTCTTCAAGGAGCCGGTGTTGGGCGCGGTTCCGCTCTCCTTCCTCGGCCTCGAGGGGGACGGCCAGGCGGACCCGAGGTATCACGGCGGACCCGGCAAGGCGGTCTACCTGTATCCCTTCGAGCACTACGCCTACTGGTCGGCCGCCCTTTCGCGCACGGACCTCACGCCCGGGGCGTTCGGCGAGAACTTCACGGCGGAAGGGCTGCTCGAGACCGAAACCCGTTTCGGCGACGTCCTCGCGATCGGCTCGGCGACGCTCCAGGTGACACAGCCGCGCACGCCCTGCGCGAAGCTGGGCCTTCGGATGGGCTCGATGCGCTTCGTGAGAGTCTTCGCGGCCGCGGGCCGGCCAGGCTTCTACCTGAGCGTCCTGAAGGAAGGCTTCGTGGAGGCGGGAGACGCGATTACGCGGGTCTCCACCGACCCGAAGAGCCCCACGGTGGCCGAGGTGTTCGGCGGCGACTGAGCGAAGGTCCGATCAGGACTTCAGGAAGCGGAGCAGCGCCGCGTACGCCACCGGGTGGCAGACATTGTTCGGCATCGTCGCCCACGCGTACGCGAGGGAGAGCGGGATCGACGCGGCGAGGAAGGCGGCCGCGACGCGGCGCTTCTCCCACACGTCGCGGAACGCGAGGACGACCGCGAAGGGCGCGACGGAGAGCGCGAACCGGGGCAGGTCCGTCTCCCGGAGGACGCAGAAGAGCCCGAGGTGCGCGAGGACGAGGCCCGACTCGAACCGGTCTCCCGCGGTCCACAGCCGCGCCGCCGCGACGCCGTAAAAGAGGAAGACGGACAGGACGAGCTCGGCGTCTACCCAGCGACCCTCCCGCGCGAGGTCGAGGACGTACCCGAACGGCGCGAAGCCCCGCTGGCTCCCGTGGACCCGGAAGAAAGCGGCCGGATTGCCGAAGACGCGGCCGTACCACACGGCGGTCACGAGGATCGGGAACGCCGCGAGGGCGGAGCCGAGGACCGCCGTCCGCACGCGGCGCCGCGCAAGAAGCGCGATCGCGAGGACCCCGACGACCAGGATCCCGTTGATCCGCGTGACGGACGCGAGGCCCGCCGCCGCGAATGCCCAGCCGTATCGCCCGCGCCGGTACGCGAGCGCCGCGAGGACGACGAGGAGCGCCATCGGCGCCTCGGTCGCGCCGATGGACCGGTAGAGGAGGTGTCGCGGCGGGACGAAAAGGAAAAGGAGGACGCCGAGGAGCGGGGCGACTGCGGGCGCCGCCACGCGCTGGTACGCGGCCCACACCGCGGCCGACGCGGCGCCGAAGGCCGCCGTCGCGAGGAGGAGCCCGGCCGGATAGCCCGCGAAGACCGCGGCCGCCCGGACGAAGACCGGGTAGAACGGGAGATGGCCCGCGAAGTACAGAGGGGTCGAGATGTACCCCGGGAGCGGGTTCACCGTCGTCGGGCGATAGAAGGTCTTCGCGATCACGAGATAGCTCGGCCCGTCGAAGTGGCGGACGAGGACGTCGGCCTCGCCGAGGAGCGACGGGAGCGACACGAGGAGCTGCGCGAGGAGCGCAAGGGCCGCGGCAAGAACGAGCTCCCGCCCGGGAATCGCGCGCCCGCTCACGTCTCCGCCGCGCGACCGCTCGTCGCCGGGGCCGGCGGTCGCAAAAGGAGCCGTCATTCGCGGCCGAGTGTAGCGCCCGGCCGCGCGGCGACGCGCTAAACTGCCTCCCGAGGAAGAGGTTCGCTGGTGAGCCGCTGGTGAGCTGGGAACGAAGAGAGCTGGTCCTTCGGACGAATGCCACGGGCCAGGCGCTGACGGCGCCGGTCTTCTGGTGCCACGGGCGAAATCCACGCCCGCTTGCCTACATCCAGGCCAACGTGCACGGGGCCGAGGTGCAGGGGAACGCCGCGATCCTCGCGCTCTTCGACCTCCTCGAGAAGGAGCCGCCGCGCGGAAGCCTCATCCTCGTGCCGCGGGCGAACCCGATCGCCGCGAATCAGCAGGTCGGCGACTATGTGGCCGGCGTCTACGACTTCGCGAGCGGCCTCAACTTCAACCGGAGCTACATCAACCTCACGGGCCCGTCGCGGGGCAGCTCAGCGTGCTACGTCGACGTGGACGCCTTCGCCGCGGTGCACCGCGACGCGACGCTCGCCGAGATCCGGGATGGCTTTCGCGAAGCCCTCAAGGCCGCGCTCGGCGCCGTGCGCGACTCCCTCGAGCCGTGGGGCATGGAGGCGCGCCTCGAGTTCGCGCTCGCCATCCAGGAGCTCGCGATCGAGGCGGACGTCGTGCTCGATCTCCACACGGGCGACCGCGCCCCCCGCTACCTTTACGCGCCCGAGGGCGCGACGGCGGCGACCCGCGCGTTCGGCATCCCGTTCGTGCTCGAGGTGCCGCCCCGCTTCGCAGGCGCGCTCGACGAGGCGTCGTTCGTGCCGTGGAACGACCTCGCGGAGGCCTTTCGCCGACTGAATCGCACGGACGTCAGGCGTTTCGTGGACGGCTTCACGGTGGAGCTGGGCTCCATGAACGCGTTCTCGATGACGCTGGGCGCAGACGACGCCAAGCGCATCGCCTCGGCGCTGCGCTACTACGGCGTCCTCGATGGAGAGCCCGCCGAGCCCGCGCACCGGATCGTGACCTGCAGCGTGGCCGACTACAAGTCGCTGTACGCTCCCGCCTCCGGACTCGTGGACGCGACGCTCTCACCCGGCACGCCCGTGAGAAAAGGCGATCTCCTCGCCCGCATGGTCGACCCGGCCCGCTGCGCGATCCCGCCGCGCGCGCAGGACGCCTTCGTGGAGGTGCGCGCGCCCGAGGACGGCGTCGTCCTCCTGTTCCACGCGTTCGCCTCGATCTCGAAGGGCATGCGGCTCCTCTCGATGATGACGAACATTCGCGCACTCTGAGATTCTGAGGAAATCCCGGGGTCCTTTTCTTTCTAAGAAAATCTCTCTCTCGTTCTCTCTCCAAGCTATCTCAGATATCCGAGGCTTCGGAGATTGTCGACGTACGCCTTCGGGTCCACCGAAAGCTCGGAGGTCGCGCGCCTTCGCCCCCACGACGCCACCGTCTCGTCGCTGGCTGTGCCCGGCGCGAGGAGATCGCTGCGCACGCGACCCGCGATCTCGCGTGATGCGGGAACTCCCAGAACCGAAAGGACCGTGGGCGCTAGATCCACCGGCGCGAACGTCGATTCCGCGCCTCTCCTCGCGCGCGGGCCCGCGAGGCGCACGACGCCCCCGCCCTCGCGTCTTCCGGCGTCGAGGACGAAGACGAGGAGGTCCGGCGCCGGGAGGAGCCCCGGGTCGAGGAGGAAGGCGCGAAGCTTCGACGTCTCCTCGGCAAGGGCCGAGGCGAGCGCGACCCGGTCCGCCGCGCCGCGCTCGGGATCGGCGAGGGCGGACGACAGGATGTCGGGGCCCGGCAGGTAGAGGAGCGCGAGGCGCGGGCTCTCGCGGCGCCAGGCGTCGCGGAATGCCACGAGCGCGAAGTCGTCGAGGCCGCGCGCGTCCGCCACGAGGCGCTCGAGCGAGCCCGGCTCGGGCGCGAGGCGCGGGGCGAGGCGCGCCGCGCGCTCGGCGGCGTCCGCAGGCCAGCCCTCGCCCGCGAGGGACCCGCCCGCACGGGCGGCGAAAAAGAGGTGGTTTCCTAGAATCGTCCCGCCGCCCTCTTCGGCGGGGTATGTCGTCCACCAGTTCACCGTGAGACACGGGATCCCCCCGCGGCTCGCGACCTCCCAGAGGGCCGGCACGCGCCGGGCGGCTGCCGTGACCGACTCCAGCCGCGCCAGATGCAGGCCCGGCAGGACGTTCCTCAGGTACCAGCCGGCGCCCGCGAGCGGGCGCACGGGCGCGTTGACGCCCGAGACGCGCACGAGGTCGAGAGAGCCGATCCCGTGGCGCTTCACGTTCTCGCCCGTCGCGATCGTCGTCCAGAAAGCCGCCGGGTCCCGCGCCTCCTTCGTGTAGGCCGCGCGCGCCGTCCCTTCATCTGGCAGCGCGTCCGTCCAGCCGTCCACGCCGACCACGACGACGCGCCGTGCGTTCGCCGCCACGACGAGAGGAGCGTCCCCGACCGCCGGGACGCGCAGGAAGAGCGCGGACGCCCCGACGAGGACGACCGTCCCGCCCGCGAGGGCCCACGCGAGAGACGTGCGCCGTGGCCTTGTCACGAAGAGCCGTCCGGAGGCCGCGAGCACCGTGAACGCGAGGCCGCGCGCGACGCGCACGGCGATGAGCACCGCGAGCGCCACCGCGGCGAGAACGGCTGCCGCCGCCGGCACCCCCGCGCTCTCGAGCGCGGGACGCGCGGCGAGGATGCCCGCCGCGCCCGCGAGGATGCCGAAGGCCACGGCGATCTCGGTGGAACCCTCCTCCGCATCTCCGTGGGTCCGCGCGCGGAAGAGCGCCAGCGCGATGAGCGCGAGGACGACGAGCGAGGCGACGGCCGCCGCGCCCGCGAAGAGCCAGAGGAAGAGCACGGCCGCGTCGCGGAGCGACAGCGCCGACGACACGGCGAAGAGAACCGTCTGCGCGAACGCCACGGCGGCGGCGAGAAACGCGGCGCCCGTGGCCGCGCCGAGAAGGAACGCGCGCGTCCGCGTGCGCGCCGCGAGCGCGCCCTTGAGGACGGCGCCTTCCACGCCCCGTTCGAGGTATCCCCGCTCGCGCAAGCGCTCACGGGCGGCGTCGAGCGAAAGCTCGACGCCGGGGGAAGAAGAAGATTCTTTTGCTCCCGAGCGCGGCGGACCGTCTCGCTCTTCCATGCTGACTCTGACCTTACCGTACTGCCCGAATTTTCTTAGAAAGGGGTATGGGATCTGCGCCTCGACATCACATCACCGCGTCGCGCCCACGCGCGCGCTGGCTTCACTCACCCTTCTAAGAAATCCGAAAAACAGTCTTCCCGCTGCGCAGCCGTCAGCAGGATCAGCTCCGCCGGTCCCTCAACAGAAGGGCGAACTCTCTCAGCAGAATCCCCTTCTTTCCGAACATCGCGATGGATTCGACCGCCTGCGCCGTCAGCTCGGCGACGAGGGCGCGGGCGCCGTCGCGGCCCACGTGGCGCACGAACGTGGGCGAGGGCGCCCGGCGCGCGTTCTTGCCCGTCTCCGCCGCGGGGGCGATCTCGAGGAGGTCGTCCACGATCTGGAAAGCGAGGCCGATGTTCCGCGCGTACGAACGCACGGCCGCCAGCTCCTTCTCGCGCGCGTCGCCGAGGACCGCGCCGAACTCGGCCGACGCCACGAAGAGCGCGCCCGTCTTGCGCGCGTGGATCGTCTCGAGACGGTCGAATGTGGAGCCGGCCTCGTCCGTCGCGAGGTCGAGCGCCTGGCCCGAAGCGAGCCCCGCGAGGCCCGAGGCGTCCGCGAGGCGCGAGACGAGGTCGAGCGCGGCCGTGGCCGGGAGGCCCCCGCGCCGGGCATGAAGGCCGGCCTCGGCGATGAGGCCGAACGCGCGCGCGAGCAGCGTCACCGCCGCGAGGATCGCGTTTCCCTCGCCGTGCGAGACATGCAGGGCGGGCTTCCCGCGCCGGAGCGTGGCGTCGTCCATCGAGGGCAGGTCGTCGAGGACGAGGGAGGCCGCGTGCACCATCTCGATCGCGCAGCCCGCTTCGACGAGACGCGGGCGGGGAGCGCCGAACAGATCGCCCGCGAGGACGACGAGTGCCGGCCTCACGCGCTTACCCGGCGAAAGAAGCGCCTCGCGCGTCGCGCGCGGGAGGGGATCCAGCGGATCGGGCGCGAGCGCGTCCGCCGCGAGGATTGCCAAGAGGCGCGCGTCCACCGCGCCACGCACCTCGGCGAGAAGACGCGAGAGAGAGGAGGAGGCGGCGGGCGCGGTCACGTCACTCACTCGAAACGAGGAAGGACGCCGCGCCCCCCGAACCCATCAGAAGCTCGCGAGCGCGTCCTTCTCGTTCGTGAACACGTCGAAGACCGTGATGAGCTGCGTCACGGTGAGCACGTCGCTGATCTTGGGCGGAAGGTTCAGGAGCTTCAGCTTCGCCCCCCTGTGCGTGGCCGTCGTGTAGCAGCCCACGAGCTCGCCGACGCCGGAGGAGTCGATGGTCGTGACGTCCTTCATGTCGACGAGAAGCTTGGTCGCGCCGCCGTGCACGGCCGCATGGATGGCTTCCCGCATCTGCAGGTCGCCCGCACCGATCGTAATCTTCCCGTGAAGCTCGACGATCTTGACGTCGCCGACGTCGCGCGTGGTCACCGTGGTCTTCATCGTGTTTGTACTCCCTTCTTCTGATCGGAACCGAAGTGCTTTCTCATCGTCAGAACGGTGCCGCCGCGCTCACTTCGCGAGAACGTCACGTCGTCCATGAAGGTCTTCATGTAGAAGATGCCGCGCCCCGACGTCTTCATCTGGTTCTCGGGCGCGAGCGGGTCCGCGACCGCGGACGTTTCGAATCCCTCGCCCTCGTCCCCGACGACGATCTCGAGGTCGTTTGCGGAGCCTCCCAACGAGAGCATGACGCGCCGGAACGGATCCTGGTGGTTCCCGTGCTTGATCGCGTTCGCGAGGGCCTCGCGCAGCGCAACCCCGATCCAGTGCTCGGCGTCGATCCCGATTCCGCGCAGGCGGCAGACGTATTCGAGCACGGCCTGGCCGAGCTCGAGATTCTCGTATCGGCTGGACAGCCAGAGGACGATGGGCCCCGGCGAAACGGGGGACGATTCGGTCATCGCGGATGAACGAGGAGACGCGCTGCTAAGCTCGAAGCCTCGATGTTGCCCTCCACCTTCGTCCAGAAACGCCGGCGCATGATACGCGAGCGCGGCGTGGGTCGTCCATCGCCCTGGGCGTGCGTCGGAGCGCTCCTCGTGGCCCTCGTCACCGCGGCCGCGCCCGCCGCTGCCGAGCGCCCGATCGCCGAACGTCTCCCCGAGGCGGTGGCCGGCGCCCAGAAGCTCGTCGAGAGAGTCCGGGGCGTGCCCTTTCCGGGAACCGTCGCGTCGGCGATCCTCCACGAGAAGGATCTCGCGAGAATTCTCGCCCTGAAGCTCGTCGAGGACCTGCCGGCGCCCTTCAACCGCTTCGCGGCGTCCCTCGCGGCCGCCGGTTTCTTCGATCCCGACCCCGGCCTCGAGCAGAAGCTCACGACGCTCTACGCGCGCCAGGTGGCCGGCTTTTACGATCCCGCCGAGAAGAAGTTCTTCATCGTGCCCGAGCGCACGGCTCTCGCGGCGGCGGAAGCCCCTGCGCTCGGCCTCTCGGCGGAGACCCTGCTCGAAGACACGCTTCTGGCCCATGAGCTGACGCACGCGCTGCAGGACCGCCGCCTCGACCTCGTCCCGCGCCTCAAGTCCCTGCGCGATTCCTCCGACGGCACCCTCGCGCTCGAAGCCTTCCTCGAAGGCGAGGCCACCGTCGTGATGATGGACGCGCTCCTGACGCAGCTTCCCGAGGAGGCGAAGGAGCTCTTCGGCGAGAACACGCTCTCGACGATGATGTCCGGCCTCGCCGCGGGCGCCTCCGTCGACGGCGGCGAGGGCGTGCCGTCCTTTTTCGTCAAGGAAATGCTCTTCCCGTATGTGGGGGGAACGGCGTTCATCCAGGCGAAAAAGAAGGCCGGCGGCTGGCCCGCCGTGGACGCCGCGTACGCGCGGCTTCCCCGGACGACGTCCGAAATCCTCCATCCGGACCGCGCCGGCACCGCGCGCGTTCTCCTCGACGCCGGCGACCGCCCCTCGCCCGCGAACGTCCCGCGGGGGATGCGCCTTCTCTATGAGGACACCTTCGGGGAGTGGATGCTCGGGGCGCTCCTCGAGCGCGCGGGCGTCGCGAATGCCGCCCCTCTCGCAGCCGAGTGGCAGGACGATCGAATCGTGTTCTTCGAGCCGAAGGAGTCGCTGGGCCAGGGCCCGCTCCCGGTCGGATTCGTCTGGCGCCTGCGCGCGACCTCGCCGGCGGCGGCGAAGCGGATCGCGGCGGCGCTCGAGCCCCTTTACAGGCGCCCGGACGGCCGACCCGCCGCCACGGTGACCGCCACGGCCGACCGCGTGGAGGTCGTGCGCGGCCGCCCCGCGGCTCCCGCTCCCGCCCCGGAGCGGGCGCTCAGTTCCCCGCGAGCAGCTTCAGCGCGGCCGGAAGGAAAATGAAGAGCTGAATCGCGTCGAACGTGCCGTGCGCGAGGATCGACGCGACGGCGTTCCCGGTCTTCGCGAAGGCCGCGGCGAGGACGACGGTGATCGCGAGGAGCCCGACGAAAAGGAAGGGCTCCCCGTAGCCGGAGTGCGCGAGCAGGAAGAAGATCGACGCCGGAACGGCCCCCAGGCGGCGCTGCAGGAATGCCCGGAAGTAGAACTCCTCGAGCGTCATGGCCATCAGGACCAGAAGGCCTCGCTGCGCGGCCGGACGCGCGGCGAGCCAGGCCACGAGCGGCGGCACCGCGCGGTGCGGGTCGTAGTCGAAGGCGCTGAGGAGCAGTGCCACCGCGACGCCCACGATGAGGGTCAGCGTCCAGCCGATGAGACCGAGCGCGACGCCCGCGCCGGCCTCGGCGAGCGGGCGTTTCGTGTCGAGCCCGAGATAGGACCTGAGCGGCGGCCTTCCGCTCAGGAGCCACCACCCGAGGAGGAAGCCCGCGAGGAGGGCCTGCACGACAAACACCTGCGAGAAGCGCAGCTTCGACACGTCGGGCGCGCGCCCCGGGGAGGCGGCGGGCAGAATCGCCGTGGCGACGAGAACGAGGGCGAGGAGCAGGAGCGCGACGCGCTTCCTCCACGGAGCCGAAAAGGCGTCGCGCCGGAAGGCCCCCTTGCGGTCCGCCACGAAGACGATGGCGAGGACGAGCGGGAGGCCCGCACCGAGAAGGAGAATTCTGTCGAGAGACGTCACGCCTTGGGGCCCGGAGGGCGAAAGGACTTTAGCAGACGTCCTTGCGGGCGCCGCGAGCTCCGGGGCGCATCACGACCGGCCGGGCGGCGGGCCGCCCGAGAAGGAAGCCCTGGCCCCACGGTACGCCGAGGTCCCGCAGGCTCTCGAGCTCGCCCGGCGTCTCGATGCCCTCCGCGATCAGCTCGGCGTCGATGCGTTTGCCCAGCGCCGAGAGCGAACCCACGATCTCGCGCTTGATCCGGTCCTCATCGAGGCCCGAGACCAGCGTGGGGGCCACCTTCACGTACTCCGGCCGCAGCTGCACGATCGATTCGAGGCCGGAGTATCCCGAGCCGGCGTCGTCGATCGCGAATCCGAACCCGGCCGCCCGCAGCCGGCCGACGACGTCGCGGAACGCCGGGTAGTTGAAGACGACCTCCTTTTCCGAAAGCTCGAGGACGACGTCCCCGTGCGCGCGGCCCATCTCGGCGAGATTCCGGTCGTCCAGGAACACCGAGTGCGTGAGAAGACGCGCCGAGGCATTCACGAACAGCCTCTTGCCGCGCGCCGCCCGCGGGAGCGAGGAGAAGACCGTCTCGATGCACAGGCTTTCCAGCTCGAGGAGGAGGTCTCCCTCGCGGGCCACGGCGAACAGCTCGTCGGGCATCTCGAGCTCGTGACCCGCGGGCCCGCGGATGAGAGCTTCGTAGCCGAGCACCTCGCCCGAGTCCACGCCGACGATGGGTTGAAAGACCGCGCGCAGCTTCCTGGCGGAGAGAAGGGCCTTGAGCCGTTCGACGAAGGACTTCTTCTCGCCGCTCTCGCGTGCGTCGGCGAGCCGCGTCGCCTCGGCGAGCGCGCGCATCACTTGCCGCGACGGCCGCACGCGCGGGTCGTCCGGAATGACGAGGGCCGTCGCGTGGATGTACATGAGGTCCACCGCGGAGCGTCCGAGCGCCTGCTTCAGGCGTCGCCCGACGCCCTGGCGCAGCCGCGCGGCCTCCGCCTCCAGCGTGACGCCGCGACGGCCGGGAGCGCGCCGCGCGAGGTCGAAGAGAAGAAAGACGCCGTCGGAGCCGTTGAAGGACATGGTGAGCAGGCCCGGAGCGAGCGCCGAACTCGCGACGTCCTCGCGCAGGCTCGCAGCCGTCACGCGCAGGATGCGGTCGTAGAGCTCCCATCCGTAGAGGCTCTCGACGCCCGCGAAGCGCCCGAGCTGAACGTAGACGACTCCGAGGTTCGCGACGCGCTCCCCCTTCAGGTCGGCGAACGGGTGCAGGGTCAGGCCCGTGATCGCGTCGTGGAGCAGCGACTCGAGACGCAGCCTCTCGATCTCCGGCACCTCGACCGGCGCTCGCTCCGCCACGAGCTTCAGGGACGCCGGCCGCCGCGCCCTCGTCGGTCTCATGGAGCTCCTGTTCCCCGGCCGGCTGCCGTCAGGGCGCGGACGCGCGCCCGCAGCTCCTCCGTCCGAAACGGCTTGGTCAGGTGGTCGGTTCCGCCGACCTGCATCGCGGTGATCCGGTCGCGCACTTCGTCGCGGCCCGTCAGGAAGAGGACGGGAAGGTCGCGTGTGAGCGGCTGGCGGCGCACGATCTCGCAGAGCTCCCAGCCGTTGAGACCCGGCATGTTGACGTCGAGAACCAGGAGCGCCGGCGGATCTCCGAGGACGGCCCGAAGCGCGGCCGCGCCGTCGCTCGCACCCTCCACCTCGAAGCCGTCGCGCGACAGGACCGCCGAAACCGCCTCGATCATCGCCGGGTCGTCGTCCACGACGAAGACGCGTCCGCTCATGCGCCGGCCTCGCGGGCGACGGGGAACATGATCGTGACCTCGAGCCCGTGGCCCGGTTCCGAGAGGAGCGAGATCTTCCCCCCGTTCTGCTCGAGGAGGTCCTTCGCGACCCCGAGGCCGATCCCGCGCCCCGGCACAGAGGAGGCAGACGCCGACGGGCTCCGCCAGGCGAACGTGAACGCGTGTTTCTGTTCCTCCGGCGTCATGCCGGCGCCCGTGTCGCTGATCACGACGAACGCATGCTGCGCGACGGCGCTCGCTTTCACGCGCACCTGGCCGCCGGCCGGCGTGTACTTGATCGCGTTGTCGAGCACGTTCCGGAACACGCGCTGGAGCGCGACGGGATCGGCGGCCACGGGGATCTCGGCGCCCTCGACGACGAGCTCGAGGCGCACGCGGCCGCCGTGCGCGACCCGGTACGACTCGACGAGCGTCGAGAGGACGCGCACGAGATCGAAGCGCGGTCCGGGCGGCGCGGAAGGCGCCATGGGGGCGGACGGGGGTGGTGCGGGGTCCGGCGCGCCTGGCGGCACGCCCGCGAGGGATTCCAGGAGTGACATCTCGCGCGCGAGGCCCGCGAGGTGCGCTTCCGAAGGCATTTCACCGCGCCGCGCCGCCTCGGTCACGAGATCGCCGTACACGCGCAGAACGGTGAGCGGAGACTTCAGGTCGTGAAGAATCTCGGCCCGCGCATCGCGCCCGGCGGGCGAGCCCGTCGGCACGCTCTCCATCGCCGGCCGGATGGGCAGAGGCTCGCCCGCGGGGGCGAAGGAGATTCCGGCCGCGCGCAGTCGCGGGACGAGCTCGATGCCGAGGGCCACCGCGGCCGGCCACAGGAACCGCAAGGCCAGAGACCCCTCCACCGCCGCCGTCGGCGCCGGGAAAAGGAAGACGAGAAGGGCCATGCCGGCGTACGTTCCCACGAGGAAGAACCGCCCGCCCTCGCGCGAGATCACGGCTTCGATGGCGACCAGCACGAGGAGGAGCGGGAAGAGGTTGCTCGAGAGGCCACCCGTCTTCGCGAGCGCGACGAGCGCCAGAGCGAGAGGCACGAGAAGGCGCAGAGACGGGGCGAACGACCCGAGAAGGCGCGTGCCGAGAGAGGTCGCGAGGAGCGCGCCCCCGGCGAACGCGGCGACCGCGAGAGCCGCGACGGCGGGAACCTCGGCGGGCGGGACCGCTCCCGACGCCAGCAGGGCGAGAAGGGACAGGGACAGGAGGACAGGCCCGAAAAGGCCCGCCCCCGCGGCAGCGCTCAGCGGCGGGCGCCTGTCCAAGCCGACCTCGGGGCGCGCATGCGCTTCTCGGGATCAGTGCACATAAGCGCACCCGACCCGCATGCGACCATCCGAAAGCGGGACGGCACACACTTTTCGCATCGCAACGTGATGCGGTTCGCCGCTGTACCGCTGCAGGATCTCGCCCTCGAGGCGGTCCGGCGTCTTCTCCCGGCTCGTGACGAAGGCGAGCCCGCCGTGCGAGATGTCCTGCACGTCGGCGACGGCGGACATCCTCGCTTCGAGGCCCACCTTCAACGTCAGGCCCGGCACGTTGAAGCGCGGGAAACGCCGCGTCCCATCGAACGGCTTCGCGTTCTGTCGCTTGGAAGCGTAGAGCCGGATGTCGCTCATCTTGAGGAGGAACTCGAGAAGGCGGCCGTCCGCCGGAAACGACGCGACGCCGTAGTTGAGGCCCATCTTGAGCCCGACGCGGAGCGGCAGCCGGATGGCAACGACCTTGTGCCGGATGCGCTCGGCCACCGCGAGGCTGTTCACGACGTCGCTGTTGGGGAGCACCGTCACGAATTCGTCGCCGCCGTAGCGGCAGCCCGCGTCCACGACGCGAAGCGACTCGCGGATGACTTTCGCCGTGCGTACGAGGATTCCGTCGCCGACGGGATGGCCGAGGCGGTCGTTGATGGACTTGAACCCCTAGAGATCCATCATCAGCACGGACACGACGCCACCCGTTCGCTCGGCGCGCGAGACCTCGCGGTCGAGGTGGTCGTGAAGAAAGCGGCGGTTGTACAGACCCGTGAGGGGGTCCGTGATCGCGTTCACGCGGAGAGCCGAGACCTCGCCGTCGGAGAGGATGCGAGGCTCCTTCAGCCTTCCGAGCCGGCTGTGGAACTCGTGGAGGAGCGCCGTCTGGAGGGAGACGGGCGCTCCCAGCGCTCCGTCCATCTTGTCGAACGCGCGCTCCACGCGCGCCCAGAGGCGCGGCACCTCGCTCAAGGCGACCCTCACGCCGGTCCACTCCACGAGGAGGATTCGGAGGAGCTCGGGGCGCGTCATCCCATCTTTCGCCGCGGCCAGCTCGCGCTCGAAGCGCTCGCGCGAGAAGCCGCGGGCGCGCCCGAGGCGAGCCAGCCGGGATACCCGCGCGGAGAGATCTTCTTCAGGCGGCATTTCGTCAGCCGCGGCGCCGGACAGAGGCGGCTTCGACGAGCCCGCCATCGCTCTCGCGCGCGAGCGATTCCACGGCGCGCGCGACGTCGGCGACGGCATCTCCCACCGGGAAGACCAGCATGAGCTGCCCCCCGTGGAGAAGGTCCACCAGCTCGCTGTCGCTGGAGGCCCAGAGGACTTTCCGGCCGGCGACGAGCAGCCGCGCGGACGTGATGCCCGGCCGCGTCGGGTCGAGACGGCGGAGGGTCTCCACGGCCTGCCGCACCGCCGGAAGGCCGAATCCCGCGGCGCGCAGCCGGCCCGCGAGGCGGAGCCGAACGACGTCGGCGAAGGAATAGCGGCGCCTCGATCCGTAGCCCGCCGCGCTCGCGAGGGAGGGCGACAGGAAGCCGAGCCGATCCCAGTGGTCGAGCTGCCGCGCGGACAGGCCCGTCAGGCGCGCGACCTGCGCGGTCGAGAACGAGGCGTACAGAAACCGGCGATTGAATTTCACTCGTGTATTTCGACGATGATACGCCGATTCCGATCGGACCGCGGTTTTCCGGCGGCTCGTCCCGCTGAAGGGCTCTACGCCGGAACGTTCGACGCGAGGCGCTGAAGGTCGGACCAGCGCGCATAGAGGCGGTCGACCTCGGCCTGCTTCTCGTGGAGCGCCGCCAGGAGCGCGACGAGCTTCGGCGCGTCGCTGGCATGCGCGGGATGCTCGCTCTCTTCGCGAAGGGCGTCGCGGGCCGCCTCCGCGGCCTGGATGC
>JBGPDK010000013.1:0-33265 GCA_041482235.1 Thermoanaerobaculia bacterium
ATGAAGTCGATGGCCTTCGCGCCCTCCTCGTAGTAGAGCGCCTGTGAGATCCGCGGCCAGCCGGGGGGAGCTGGTTTCATGTCGCCGCTCCTTGTCGATGCGGCCCTTTGAGACGTTGTCTCAGAGGCACTCTCGGGTATAACCTCCTCTGCATCGACTCGTCAAGGTGAACCGAGATGCCCCGAGGAAATGGGCTTCGATGAGGAAGCTCTCCCTTTTCATGAAATCGATGGCGGAGATCGACGCTTCCATCGGGCGCGCCGGGACGATCCGCGAGGCCGAGGGCCCGGAGAACGAAAAAGCCCTCACGAAGATGGCGTCCGACGGGTACGCATCGGTCGAGCAGAACATCCTCGCCTTCAGCCCGGCGATGAGCTACCCCTCGAAGGAGTTCGTCGCCCGGGACCCGGAGTTCTGGACGCCGAAGCCGGCGGCGAAGGCCGCCTCTCCGGAGAAGGCCGCGGCCAAGCCGGCCGAGAAGAAGTAGTCCCGGACGTTCCTTCTTATTTTCGGGGTCCCACGAACGCGAGAGTATGAAGGTCGTCGACGGTTGGCCCGAGAGGGGTCACGGTCCCGGTGCGTGGATTGACGACCACGATGGAAGTCGGAAACGGGGGGGTGAAGCTTCCCGAGTCGAAGGTGAGCCCGTAGTAGAGGTTGCTAGCGGGATTGAAATCGCCGAGAGCCGCCGCCGTGGGCGGCGTCAGTTGCCTGGAGCAGATCGGTTTCCCATCGGACGGATCGATGAGGTAGGCGGTTTGAGTCGTCGTACCGTCCGGGTTCCTGCGCGTCCCATCGATATTCCACAGGATGTTGAAGTCGCTGAACGAGAGCCCGTTCTGATGCGTGTCGATCCCGGTGCTCGGAAACTCGGTCGCGACGCCGGTGTGTTGATCGATCTGAACGAACGTATCGGTGACCGGGGGCGCCCCCGGGGGGGCGAACTCGTCATACCAGCCGACCATGCGCCCCAGGAGATCGATCGTGATCGAGTGGACAGGGGAATCATCGCCGGAGAGCCCGAAATTGACGACCTTCTTATCCACGGGCTTACCGGCACCCGTGTTCAGATTGATCGTGATCAATCCGTGGAAGGTAACGTCTCCCGGGGGTGTCGTCGCGTACAGCTTCCCGGAAGTGCCGTCCCAGGCCAACCCGTTGACCGTAAAGCCCACGTCACCAATCGTCCTGATGAGCGCTCCGGTCTGAGGATCGAGCTGTACGAGGGTGCTCTGCTGGGTGCACGGTTGGCCCGGGACGGGGTTGTTGCATGCGCCGGTCGTGCCGAGAAGAATCGTTTCTTTGAGTGACTTTCCCTGTGCAGGCGCCTGCTGGACGGCTGCCGCCAGGATCAGAACCGCGAGTATCATGAAAACGCGCAGTGGCTTCATGTTGTCCTCCCTTGAGTCGCTTCGCCTGCAGGCATTCCAGATCAACGGAATCCCGGACCTTGATCCGGTGGTTCTTTTGTGTACGTTCACTCTTGTCGCTTCCGCTGTCAATGGCGCACTTGCACGCAGGAGGGGGTAGGTCACGCATGAAGACGTTCTCTTTCAAGATCGACGCGCTCACGGGCGAGGAGTTCCTCGAGGTCTACATCCGGGGGCGCAACCTCCTGAACGATCCCCTCCTGAACAAGGGATCGGGCTTCACCCGGGAAGAGCGACTCGCGTTCGGCCTCGAGGGGTTCCTCCGGTCGGGATACTCCTCGATGGAGGTGCAGGTCGAGAGGACGCTCGAAGCCTATCGCCGCAAGCCCGACGCCATGGAGCGCTACATCTTCCTGAGCGGTCTCCTCGACCGGAGCGAGCCTCTCTTTTACCGGCTCCTCCGCGACAACCTGACCGAGATGGTGCCCATCGTCTACACGCCCACCGTCGGGCAGGCGTGTCTGGAGCTGAGCCACATCCAGCGCCGTTTCCGAGGCGTCTACGTGAGCCCCGAGAACATCGACCGGATCGACCAGATCTTCCAGTCGCTCAGCCGGCCGCACATCTCGCTCATCGTGGTGACGGACGGCGAACGGATCCTCGGCCTCGGCGACCTCGGCTCGGACGGCATGGGAATCCCGGTCGGAAAGGTGAGCCTCTACGTGGCTGCCGGAGGACTCCACCCGGCCGTCTGCCTCCCCGTCTGCCTCGACATCGGCACGAACAACGAGAGGCTTCTCGCCGACCCGCTCTACCTCGGCTACCGCCACCGTCGCCTCGAGGGCGAGGCGTACGAGGAGATCGTCGAGCGGTTCGTCCTTGGCGTGAAGCGCAGCTTTCCAGATGCCCTGCTCCAGTGGGAGGACTTCGCCAAGAAAAAGGCCCTCCAGATCCTCTCGCGCTACCGCGAGCGGATTCTCTCTTTCAACGACGACATCCAGGGGACCGGCGCCGCCGCGCTCGCCGCGCTGATGACGGCCATGAGGATCAAGGAGACCGCGTTCCAGGAGCAGAGGTTCGTCGTCGTCGGGATGGGGCAGGCCGGCTCGGGGATCTGCTACATGATCCGGACGATGCTCCGGCAGAGCGGGCTTTCCGAGGAGGAGGCGCGCCGCCGCCTCTTCGCGCTCGACGTACAGGGTCTTCTCCTCGAGGACGACCCAGCTCTCGAGGCCCAGCAGAGGATGTACGCCCAGCCCCGCGCCGCGGTGGAGGGCTGGCGGCTCCAGGTTCCCTCGGGCGTCGGGCTTCTCGACGTCGTGAGGAACGCGAAGCCGTCCGTCCTCATCGGCGTCACGGCGCAGCGGGGCCTCTTCTCCGCCGAGATCCTCGAGGAGGTCGCCCGGAACACCGACCGCCCGGTGGTGATGGCGCTCTCCAACCCCACGTCGCGAACAGAGTGCACCCCCGAGGAGCTGGCCCGCGCCACGAACGGGCGGGGGCTGCTCGCGACGGGGAGCCCTTTTCCGCCGCTCGAGTGGAACGGCCGGACGATCAAGACGTCGCAGGGGAACAACCTGTTCATCTTCCCGGGCGTCGGGCTCGGCGCGCTGGTGAGCAAGGCGCCCAAGGTCACGGACGGGATGTTCCTCGCCGCGACCCGCGCCGTCAGCGCGATGGTCACGCCCGCGGAGGAGGAGCAGGGCCTGCTCCTCCCGGACATGGAGGCCATCCGCGAGGTGTCTGCCCGGGTGGCCACGGCTGTCGCGATCGAGGCGCGCGACGCCGGTCTGGGCCGCCTTCTCCCCGACCGCGAGCTCGAGGGCGTCGTCCGCAAGGCTCAGTGGGAGCCACAGTTCAGCCCTTACCGGCCGGGTCCTGCGGCCGTGCCCGGCTGACGCCCGACGCCCTTCAGCCCGCGGCCACCATCAGCACGCCGGCGCCGCGGATGGCGTCCGTCTTCAGCGCGATCAGCGCCTCGTTCGCCTCTTCGAGGGCGAACGTCCGGACGTGTGTCGTGACGGGGATCCGCGCGGCCTCTGCCAGGAAGCCGCGGCCGTCGTCGCGGGTGTTGTTCGCGACGCTCCTCACGACGCGCTCCTCATAGAGGAGCTCATACGGAATCGCCGGCGAGTCGCTCATGTGGATTCCCCCGAGGACGAGTGTGCCTCCCTTGTCGAGCGCGGCGAGGCCGGCGGGGATCAGCTCGCCGGCCGGGGCGAAGATGATCGCCGCGTCGAGCTTCGACGGTGGTGCGTCCCGGGCTCCGCCGACCCAGGCGGCGCCGAGCTCCTCCGCGAGGGATTGGTGGCGCTGCCGGTCCCGGGTCATCACGTAGACGTCGGCGCCCCTCTCTCGCGCGATCTGGATCGCGACGTGTCCCGCCGCGCCGAATCCGTAAAGTCCGAGGCGGGCTCCGCGGAAGCCAAAGGGCCGGTCGAGGAGGCCTGTCAGGCGGAGAGCGCGGTAGCCGATGATGCCGGCGCAGAGGAGGGGCGCCGCGGCGACATCGGAGAAGCCGTCGGGAAGCTCGTAGACGAAATCCGCCTCGGCCAGAGTCGAGGTGGCGAAGCCGCCGTCGACCGTCCAGCCGGTGAACTCGGGGGTGTCGCACAGGTTCTCCCGGCCGCTCGCACAGAAGCGGCAGGAGCCGCAGGTGCGATGGAGCCATCCGATCCCGACACGCCGCCCGAGGAGCGCCCGCGCGTCCGGCCCCGCCGCGGCGACAGTCCCCACGACCTGATGGCCGGGAATCACGCGGGGCTTCCGGGCCGGCAGCTCCCCCTCGACGACGTGGAGGTCCGTACGGCAGATGCCGCAGGCCGACACCTTCACGAGGACCTGGCCGGCGCCGGGAGACGGGTCGGGGGCTTCCTCGAGAACCAGAGGCCGTGTCGCGACCGGAGCCGGGGCCGGGAGCCGGAGGGCGCGCACGCGGAAAGGATAGGCTTCGCCCTGCCGATCGAGAGCTAGAATCCATCCCGCCGTGAATTCAACGATCGCGCGGGCTCTGAGCATGCTGGCCCGCGGCCCATCCACTTCCATCCAGGCGCTGGACGGGTTCGTGGATTCGATGCTGCAGACGTTCGAGAACTGCCGCCCGGGCCTGAACGACCGGCTTCTCGGAGCTCGGGGCGAGGAGCCGGAGGCGTTCTTCACGGGCCTCTACGAAAAGGAGATCCCGCGCCTCAAGGACGTCATCCGCCACGAGGAGTCGCTCCTCGACGCTCCCGCCTGGGAGGCCTATTACCGGCAAGTGGACGACCTGATCCGCAAGGTCGTGATTCCCGCGTACGTGCGCCTCGCCGTGGGGTTCACGCCCCGGGAACGGAACGCCTTTTACCTCGCCGCCGAGCCATTTCATGGGCTCGAGCGCTTCGGATGGGCGGTGGCCGGCGTCGTCGTGGGGGCGCTCGTGATCCTCGCCCCGTTCATCCCGCTCTGGTCCAAAGAGTGGATCATCCCGTTCATGCTCGGGGGACTCGTCTTCCCGAACGTCCGGCGGTTCCTGATGGTCCACCAGTACGAGGGAGAGCTGAATCGCGTGGTGGCGAGGGCCGACGACGAGATCGCCCGCATCGATTCTCACTACCTGACAGCCGGAGAGCCGGCGTCGCTCGCCGCGCCGGGCGCCGCCGCTCGCGCCGCGCAGGCGCAGAAGACGCTGACGGGAAGCTCCTGATGGTGGAAGTCTTCGGAAAGAGGAGCGCCCTCGACGCGCTGAAGGGCTCCGTGAGGCGCCTCGGGATCGCGGGCGTCCTCGGAATCCTGGTCCTGGTCTTTCTCTACTCGGCCTGCACGGTCCGCGTCCTGCCGAACGAGCTGGGCGTCGAGCAGCGGAAGTTCGGCTTCAAGGTGGGCATCGTGGAGAAGGCGTTCGGGCCGGGCCTCTACGTCGTCGGGCCGGGCGTCACGATGCACACGTTCTCGCGGGAGATGCACGTCCTCGAGGCCGCGGGCAGCCAGAGCGAGTCCGCCGAGCGCGCGCACCTGCGCGAAAAGGTGCTGGGACGGGGAACGCACCGGATCATCGACGCGATCAACGTCCAGACGTCCGACGGCTATGCCGTGAGCGCGGATGTCACGCTCCTGTACTCGATCGCGGACCCCATCAAGGTGGCAAAGGAGTTCGGCTGGGGCACGCTCTATGTCCAGTCATTCGTCATCAACACCTTCCAGAACGGCGTCCTGACGACGCTCGGCAAGATGAACGCCGAGTCCTTCTACAACGAGGCCATCCGCATCGCCGCCGTGCTCGAGGCGGAGAAGTACCTCAAGCAGCGCTTCGTCGAGCGCGGCTTCCGCGTCGAGAAGCTCCTCCTCCGCAACTACGCATACGTGCCGAATTACGAGAAGTCGCTCCACGACAAGAAGGTCGCCGTCCAGCTCGCGGAGAAGAACCGGAAGGAGAGTCTCGTCAACGAGGAGAAGGCGAAGCTCCGCCAGATCGAGTCCAAGGGAAACGCGTCCATCACGATCGCCGAGTCCGAAGTGAGCGCGAGGATCTCGAGGATCCGGGCGGAGGCCGAGCTCTACTCCGCGCAGGTGCGCGCAAAGGGCGACAAGGAGATCAACGTCGCCGCCGCGGAAGCGAAGCGGCTGAAGGCCGACGCGCTCAACACCTCGGGAGGGCGCTACGTCGTCGCCCTCGAGACCGCGAAAATGTTCGGCAACATCGAGGGCGCGGTCATGACGCCCGAGCAGTACATCGCGTTCATCCGCAACGCCTGGGCCGTCATCGGCGTCAACCCGGGGACCGCCGCTTCCGGAGGTGGAAAGTGAGCGGCGCGGGCGGGCGGGCCCGGCCCTTCCGCGCGGGAATGGCGCTCGCGCTCGCGCTCGCGCTCTCGGGGTGCGGGGCGACGTCGTCCACGGAGGTCGGCGTGAGGACCCGCCTCGTCTGGTTCTTCGAGAAACGCGGGACGCAGGAGATCTACTCGCCGGGCGGCGTCTACTTCTTCCTGCCGCTCATCAACAGCTGGAACACCCTCCCCATCTCGCAGCAGAACCTGCTCATGACGTCGAACCCGAACGAGGGCGACCGGCTCGGCCGGGACGACATTACGTTCAAGACGAAGGACGGCAACAACGTCTACATCGACGTGAATGTCATGTGGCGCATCGACCCGAAGAAGGCGGACTACCTCGTCTCGAACATCGGGCAATCGGCGCTCGAGATCAAGGAACGCCTCGTCAGGCCCCTCTCGCGTTCCGTCATCCGTGACGTCTTCAACGAGATCACGAGCGAGGAGTACTACCAGGTCACGGTGAAGAACCGCATGGCGGCGAACGCCAAGGACCAGCTCTCGAAGGAGCTCGAATCCTTCGGCGTCCTGATCGACCAGCTACAGGTTCAGCAGCACCGGTTCGACAAGGAGTACCAGGACGCCATCAACGCGCAGAAGCAGGCGGAGGCCGACGTCCAGACCCTCATCGAGCAGCAGAAGAACATGGCCGTCCAGAAGCAGAGCGAGCTGGAGGGAAAGCGCTCCGAATGGAACAAGCGCCTCGAGGACGCCCTCGGCGAGGCCGGGCGCATCAAGAACGAGGCGGACGGCTATTACCAGACGAAGACGAACCTGGCGAAGGCCACGATCGCGGTCGCGCAGGCCGAGGCCGAGGGCGTGCGCAAGGAAGCGGAGGCGCTCTCGAAGCTCGGCGGGGACGCGTACGTGAAGATGCAGGTCGCGAAGCAGTTCGCGCAGAAGAAAATCCTCATCGTGCCGGGCTCGAATGTCTCGACGATGAACGTGAACGAGATGGTGAACTACCTGCTCGGCAAGGCTCCCGCTCCTCCCGCGGCCGAGCCGGCACCCGCGCCCGAGACGAAGCACTGACACCACACGCCGGCCCGAACCCGAGAGAGAAGGGTCAGGCTGGTTTCACCACGCCGGCGCTCTGAAGCGGCGGCGGATTCCGAAGGAGAAGGAGAACGTGATGCGCAAGCTCGTTTCCTCGGTTCTGGCGACGATCGGTTTCCTGGTTTCGACCTCGGCGCCGGCGCAGCCGATCAAGATCGGCGCCCCGCAGCCGGTGACCGGTCCCGACGCCCCGTTCGGCGACAAGTTCAAGAAGGCCTACTCGATGGCCCTCGAGGAGATCAACGCGGCCGGGGGCGTCAACGGCCGGAAGCTGGAGATCCTCATCGAGGACCACCAGGCCAAGAACCAGCTCGCGGCCACGGTGGCCGAAAAGCTGATCACGGAGGAGAAAGTGCTCGCGATGACCGGAGGGCGCGCGTCCGGACAGGCGATGGAGATCGCCTCCATCTGCCAACGGCTGAAGACGCCGTACCTCGTCGACCACCCGTCGGCCGACATGATCACCGCCAAGGGGTTCGAGTGGGTCTTCCGCAACAACCCGACCGGGTCGATCTACCCGACGGCTTTCTCGGACTTCATCACGACCTACCCCGGCGCGATGCCGAAGTCGGCGGCCGTGGTGTACGACAACACGCTGTTCGGGAAAACGATCGGCGCCGCGGTGATCAAGATCCTGAAGGCGAAGAACGTCTCCGTCGTGGCCGATGAGGCCTATCCGGTGAACACGCTCGACTTCAAGCCGACCATGACGAAGGTGAAGGCTACGAGTCCGGACTACCTGCTCCTCGTCGCGGTGGCCCCCACGGACGCCGTCCTCCTCACGCGGCACGCGAAGGAAATGGGGATCACGCCGCGCGCGTTCGTCGGCTTCGGCGGCGGCTTCGGCATCGCCGATTTCACGAACCAGCTCGGCCCCCTGGCCGAGAACGTCTTCTCCTCGGCCGCGTGGTCCGGGAATCCGAACGAAGCGAAGACGAAGGCCTTCTACGAGAAGTTCCACACGAAGTACGGCATCTGGCCGCACGAGCACGAGGTGGAGGGGTATTCGGCCATCTACATCCTGGCCGACGCCCTGAAGCGGACGAAGCTGACGGGCAATCTCGACCCGGATCGCGAGGCGCTCCGCCAGGCGCTCCTCGCCACCGACATGACCACCGTCTTCGGCAAGGTGAAGTTCGGCAACTGGACCGGCCCCCTGGGCGACGCCTACACGAACCAGAACGTCTACTCGAACGAGCACTCTGTCATGGCCCAGTGGAAGGGCGGCCAGCTCCTGAACGTCTGGCCGAAGGCTTTTTCCGAAACGGCGCTCGTTTTTCCCGAGCCGGTGAAGAAGTAGCGACAACCGCCGACCGATGGAGACGTTTGCCCAGAGCCTCGTAAGCGGGGTCCTGACGGGTGCGCTCTACGCCATGATCGGCATCGGGCTCACCGTGGTGTTCGGGGTGATGCGGATCATCAACCTCGCCCACGGTGAGATGGTGATGCTCGGGATGTTCGGAGCGTTCTGGGGCCACAAGCTCTGGAAGCTGGATCCGTTCGTGTCGCTCCTCGTCTGGACCCCTCTCATGTTCGTGGCCGGGATGCTCCTCTACCGGCTGCTCCTCCGGAAGATCATCCCGGGCGGGGAGCTGAATACGCTTCTCTACACGGCCGGCCTCTCACTCCTCGTCGCGAATCTAGCTCTCCTCGTCTGGACCGGCGACTACCGGACGATCTCGCTTTCGTACGGCGTGACGCCGGTCCGTCCGCTCGGGATTGCCATCGCGGTGCCGCTGGCCGTCGCCTTCGTGTTGGCGATCCTCATCACCGTGACGCTCTGGCTGTTCCTGTCGCGGACGGACCTGGGGCGTGCCGTTCGCGCGACGAGCCAGAACCCCGAGGCGTCCGTGCTGATGGGGATCGACGTGGAGCGCGTGGCGATGGTCACGTTCGGTCTCGGGACGGCTCTGGCCGGCGCCGCGGGCATCCTGCTCGCGCCGTCGCTCTACCTGTACCCGACGGTGGGTGAGCTGCTCATTGTCAAGTGCTTCGTCATCGTCGTGCTGGGGGGCCTCGGCTCGGTGCCCGGCGCCATCGCAGGCGGAATCCTCCTCGGCGTCGCCGAGTCGCTGGGCGCGGTCTACGTCTCCAGCGCCTACAAGGACGGAATCGGCTTCGTGCTCTTCCTGGCCGTCCTCCTCTACAGGCCGTCAGGCCTCTTCGGGGCCGGGAAGTGAAGGGCAGGCTCCTGTTCGCGCTCCTCGGTGTGGTCGTTCTCGCGGCCATTCCCTTCGTCATCCGGAACTCTTTCTTCCTTCACGTCTGCATCCTCGTCCTGATGTGGACGGTCCTCGGAGCCGCGTGGAACGTTCTCGGCGGTTTCGCCGGGCAGGTTTCGTTCGGGCACGCGGCGCTTTTCGCGGTGGGCGCGTACACGACGATCATCCTTTACCTGAAGAGCGGTCTGGCGCCATGGTGGGGAATTCCCCTCGGAGGCGTGGCGGCGGCGCTCGTCTCGCTCCCGATCGGCCTCCTCTGTTTTCGACTCCGCGGCCCGTATTTCTCCCTTTCCACGCTCGCCGTGGCGGAGATCGTCAAGCTCTTGGCCCTGAACTGGGAGTCGGTGACGGCCGGGTCCGTCGGCTATCTCATCACGTCGCTTCCTCCCGTGCGCCTCTTCGGGCTGAACGTGAACTGGGAGGCGAAGGCCCCCTTTTACGCTGCGGCTGCGGCGCTCGCGGTCGTGGCCCTTCTGCTGACGGGGTGGCTCAAGTGCTCGAGGCTCGGCGCATATCTCGTCGCCATCCGTGAGAACGAGGACGCCGCTGAAGCGGTGGGAATCGACACGGTCCGGGCGAAGGTCGTGACGCTCGCGCTCTCCGCGTTTCTCGCCGGCCTCGGGGGCGGCTTCTACGCGTTCTACTTCCGGTATGTCGATCCCGACGCCGTCGCCGGCATCGGGCTGTCGATGGAGATGGTTTTCATCGCGGTCGTGGGCGGGCTCGGAACGGTGGGCGGTCCTTTGATCGGCGCCGTCTTCCTCACGGCGGTCGCCGAAATGGTGAGGGACCGCTTTCAGATGGGTCACCTCATTTTCTACGGCCTCTTCATGATGCTGGTGATCCGGTTCATGCCGGAGGGGATCTGGGGTCGCGTGCGCCGGCTCATGTCCGGCGCCAGGACGGGAGGCTGACGTGGCGCTGCTCGAAGTCGAGGGCTTGACGCGCCATTTCGGAGGCGTTGGCGCCGTTTTCGAGCTCTCCTTTTCGGTGAACGAGGGGGAGATCCTGGGGCTGATCGGGCCGAATGGCGCCGGCAAGACGACGGTCTTCAATCTCATCACCGGCTTCGTCCGCCCCTCGAAGGGAGCGATCCGGCTCGACGGGCAAAGCGTCGTGGGGCTGCGGCCTCACGCGGTGGCGCGAAGGGGAATCGCCAGGACGTTTCAGATCGTCAAGCCGTTTCCCGGCCTTTCCGTGCGCGAGAACGTGACGCTCGCCGCATTTCTCCGCAGCCCGGCTCGAAAGGAGGCGGAGGCGGCCGCCACGGCTCAGCTTGTGCGCGTCGGTCTCGCCGGCCGGGTGAACGAGCTCGCGAGTCAGCTGACGCTGATGGACCAGAAACGCCTCGAAATGGCGAAGGCGTTGGCGACGAGACCCCGCCTCTTGCTCCTGGACGAGCCGATGGGGGGGCTGAACGCCACCGAGGTCGACGACGCCTCGGATCTCGTCCGGCAGATCCGGGCGTCGGGCGTGACGGTCGTCCTGGTGGAGCACGTCATGAAGGCGATCATGCGGATCAGCGACCGCGTGGTGGTGATGAACCAGGGGGAGAAGATCGCCGAGGGCCGCCCGGAGCGCGTGGTGGAGGAACCCGCGGTCCTGGCTGCTTACTTCGGCAAGCGGGTCGCGTGATGCTGCACGTCGAGGGACTGAAGGTCCGCTACGGTCAGGTGACCGCGCTCTGGGACGTCGGCTTCGACGTGCCGTCCGGAGAGGTCGTGGCGCTCGTCGGCGCGAACGGCGCGGGGAAGACGACGACGTTGAAGGCGCTCTCGGGGCAGATCAAGCCCGACGCAGGGACGATCCGGCTGGACGGAGACCCGCTGGAGAACCGCTCCACGATGGAGATCGTCGAGCGGGGCGTCATCCATGTTCCCGAGGGGAGAAAGCTCTTTCCCGAGATGACGGTGCGCGACAATCTGCTCCTCGGGGGTTTCCACAGGGCGGCGCGGCCTCATCAGGCGGAGCGGCTGGAGAAGGTCTTTGCCGTCTTCCCGAGGCTCCTCGAGCGCCGGAGCCAGATCGCCGGGACTCTCTCGGGCGGCGAGCAGCAGATGGTGGCGATCGGCCGCGGCCTCATGGCGGGGCCTCGGATCCTGATGCTCGACGAGCCGAGCCTCGGGCTGGCGCCGCTGCTGGTGGAAGAGATGTTCCGGGTCGTGGAGGAGATCAACCGCCAGGGGGTCACGGTGCTGCTCGTGGAGCAGAACACCGAGCACGCGCTTCGGATCGCGCACCGGGGCTTCGTTCTGGAGTCGGGACGCGTCGTGCTCTCCGGAACCGGCGCCGAGCTGCTCGAGAATCAGCGCGTTCGCGAGGCCTACCTGGGGTTGTGATGCGGATATTTCATCGCCCCCCTCTTTCGTTTGAGGCATCATTGCAGCGGTCAAGTCGATGCTGACGAGAATGCTCGCCCGGGATGTGATGATGAGCCCCGTTCTCAGCGTCCGCGAAGGTCACACTATTCCCGAACTCGTGACTTTTCTCGCTGAGCACTCCATCTCGGGAGCCCCTGTCATGGACGCGCGCGGAAAGCTGGTCGGGGTCGTCTCGGTTGCGGACATTGCCGAGGACGAGACGCGCATCTCCCGGCGGTCAAAGTCCGGCGCTCACGATCATGGCCGGGGACAGCGCGTCAAAGGCGGCGCGCGGCGCGTGTCCGACATCATGACGCCCACGTTCTTCACGGTGCCGGACGACACGCCCGCTTCCGAGATCGCGAAGACAATGGTCGCCGGCCACATCCACCGGCTCCTCGTCACAAGGAACGCGCACATCGTGGGGATCGTATCGGCGCTCGATCTCCTGAAGCTGCTGACGGGGCCGCCCACGAAGCGGAAAGCGTCACGAGAGGCGGCATCCGCATCCGCAGGAACCAGCGTTCGAGGAGGACGCGCCGCGCGAACCAGCGCGACGCCATCAGCGCGCTCGCGAGCGCGGCAGCGATAGGGCCCGGCAGGCGGCGGCTCGGGCGCAACCGGCCGCGCTTTCCGAATCGCTCACCGAGCGCGCGCACGTAAGGCTCGAGGCGGGCCACCCCGTAATCGCCGCTCGCGTCCACCACCACCCGTGCGGCCAGGAGCCCCGACTCCACGGCCGTCCGGATTCCCTCCCCGCTCTCCGGCCACGCGAGGCCTGCGGCGTCTCCTACGAGGAGCATTCCGTCGGCCGCGACGCGGCGCTTGCTCGCGGGTCCCAGGAGATAGGCGTGACCCTTGTAATCCCCGTGAAGATCGAAGGGGATCTTCTTCGTCGTCTTCAGGAAGTCGACGAACTCGGAAAGGTGCCGCGGCAGGGCGTTCCGGTCCTCGCGGCCGAGGCCGATGTTCAAGTACGCGCCCTTGCGGAAGCACCAGCCATAGCCCCTGAGGTCGCGGCAGAACCAGAGCTCCGGCACCTCGCCGGCGACGCCGCACGCGCGGCTCTGGCTCTCGTCCAGCTTCAGCTCCAGCTCCTGTGCCGCGACGATCGCCTCGGGGCCGATGTCGCCGTTCAGGAAGCGGGCGACGGGACAGAAATGTCCCCCGGCACCGATGACGAGCGGGGCCGCGAACGTCTCGTTCACGATCCACTGGCGACCCTCGCGGCGGATCGAGGAGAGCGCCGTGCCGGTCGAGAGGCGCGCGCCCGAGCGCTCCAGGAGATACGTGTCGAATTCGCAGCGCCGGATCCCCCAGCTCACCGGCCTTTCCCAGGCCGTCTCCCGCGCCTGCCCGCCGATGAGGCCCGTCCGGAACGCGGTGATCGCCTGCAGCGTCCGGCCGGAGCGAAGGTATTCCTCCCGATCGATCCCCAGCTCCTCGAAGACCTGCGGCGTCACCCAGCCGGCGCACGGCTTGTCGCGCGGAAACGCGGCCTTGTCGAGGACGAGGACCTCGAGACCGGCCGCGCGCAGCTTCCACGCGCACGTGGAGCCGGCCGGCCCGCCGCCGACGACGACGGCGTCAGCCGTTTCCATCGGCCGGCGCGCTCGGAGCGTAGAGCGCTGCGCGCGCCCACGGGACGTCGTTCACGCCGGACCGGGCGAAAGCGATCTGGAAGAGCTGCAGAGAGCCGGCGAGGAAGGCGGCTTCGGCGCCGACGAGGTAGAGATGCCAGGCCCGCAGGAAGCTCTCGTCGAAGCGGGAGGAAAGTTTCGCGGCCGCGGCCTCGAAGCGCGTCCGCCAGGCGTGCACCGTCTTCGCGTAGTGGAGCCGGAGATTCTCGACGTCGAGGACCGAGAGTCCCTTCGGCTGAAGGACGCCTTCGAGGACTTCCGCGACGGTGGGCGGATAGGCCCCAGGGAAGATTCGCTTCTCGATCCAGGCGTTGAGCGGCTCGGGCCGATCGCGGCCGATGAAGTGGAGGAGTCCGCGTCCCGTCGGCGTGAGTGTTCGCGCGATCACGTCGCCGAGCGCCGGATAGTTCTCCGGCCCCACGTGCTCGAGCATCCCGACGGAAACGAATGCGTCGAAGGTCCCCTGGGCCGCGCGATAGTCCGCCTCGAGGAACTCGACGCGGCCGTCGAGCCCTTCCTCCCGGGCGCGCCTGCGCGCCCATCGGACCTGCTCTTTGGACACGTTGTACGCCTTCACCGTGACGCCGTGATGGCGCGCCATGAAGAGCGCGAGAGCGCCCCAGCCACAGCCCGCTTCGAGGACCGCCATGCCGGGCCTGAGGCCGGCCTTCCGGCAGACGTACTCCATTTTCGCCCTCTGCGCCTCCTCGAGCGTCGCGTCCGGAGGGTCGAAATAGGCGCAGGTGTAGACCATCTCGCGGTCCAGCCAGAGCTCGTAAAAGTCGTTCCCCACGTCGTAGTGGTGGCGCGCGTCCTCGCGCGAGGACCCCGAGGAGTGCCGCAGCCTCCGTCCCCGCTCGGGCGCCCCGGAGCGCGCGCGGATGGCCTCCTCGTGAATGCCGACGAAGTCTCCGATCAGGTCGATCCGCCCGGCGGCGTAGCCCTCGCCGAACTGGAGCTCCGGATCGCGTGCGAAGGCGAGAAGCGCGCGGCGGTCCTTGAAGACGACGGTGCCGACAGGCGCGGCGTCCGACGCCGACATCTCGGTTCCGTCCCAGAGGCGGAAGCGCACGCGCGCGGATTGAAAGCCAAGGACGACTCTTCCGAGGAGCCACCGGTCGAATGCGGCCGCTCGCGAGCGGGTCGCGTCCCGCGCCTCGACGGGTCCCGCGGGAGAAGTTCCGGAAACGAGATTCGTGCTCATCGCAGCCCTCCAGTCGCGGATGCAGCTTTCGAAGTCTATGCCGGCAGCGGCATCACGGCGAGAGGGCGTAGAGTCGCTGTCGCGCGGCGCGGCGCCTCACCAGATGCGCTTCGAGCACTTCGAACACGGGGCCGACGTTGGCGTGCGGGGTTTCGGCGCCACTCCCGAGGAGGCATTCGAAGGGGCGGCCTCGGCGCTCTTTTCGCTCGTCGCCGAGGACCTCGCCACCGTGCGGGACGAGAGCAGCGAGATGCTCACCTGCTCGGGCCCGGACCTGCCCGAGCTTCTCGTGGCCTTCCTGAACGAGCTCATTTCCCTTTCCGACGTCCGCCGCCTCGCCTTCGGGCGCTTCGAGGTGGCGATCGAGCGCCGCGGCGAACGCGACCTGCGCCTGGCCGCCTGGGCCTTCGGGGAGCGCTACGATCCCCTGCGGCACAGCAGCCGGGTGGAGCCGAAGGGCGCCACTTTCACCGCTCTGAAGGTGTCCCATGGGCCCGACGGCTGGCTCGCCCAGTGTGTCGTGGACGTCTGAGAACGGAGCGAGAACATGTCCGCTTCCACGCTCCGCGAGGTCGAGCCGAACGTCTGGGAGCTTCCGAAAGCGGGCCGCATGCGCGTCCCCGGCCGGATCTATGCGAGCCGCGACCTCGTCGATGCGCTGGACGAGAAGGTGCGGGAGCAGCTCGGAAACGTGGCCGCGCTCCCCGGCATCGTCGGCTGCGCGTGGGCGATGCCGGACGCCCACTGGGGCTACGGCTTTCCGATCGGAGGCGTGGCCGCCTTCGACCCGGAGGAGGGAGGCATCGTTTCGGCCGGAGGCGTCGGCTTCGACATCTCGTGCGGCGTGAGGACGTACACGACGGGCCTCACGCAGGGAGCGCTCCGCGATCGCCTCGAGACTCTCGCCGACGACCTCTACCGCACCGTGCCCGCGGGAGTCGGCTCGGAGGGCGCCCTTCACCTCTCGATCGAGGAGCTGGACGACGTGCTGCGCGGCGGCGCGCGCTGGGCCGTCGAAAGGGGATATGGCGATCCCGAGGAGCTTGCGCGGGTCGAGGAGCGCGGGGCCGCGGCGGGAGCGGATCCCCACAAGGTCAGCCGGCGTGCGAAGGAGCGCCAGGTTCGCCAGGTCGGGACGCTCGGCTCGGGGAACCACTACCTCGAGCTCCAGGCCGTCGACCGGATCTTGGACGCCGCGGCCGCCCGGGCCTTTCAGATCGTCGAGGGAGAGATTCTGGCGACGATCCACTGCGGGTCGCGCGGCCTCGGCCACCAGATCGGCACCGACTACATGCAGCTTCTCGGCAAGTCGGCGCCCGCGCACCACATCGAGCTCGCGGACCGCGAGCTGGCCTGCGCGCCGATCCGCTCGCCGGAGGGGCAGGATTACCTCGGCGCCATGCGCGCGGCGGTCAATTGCGCGCTCGCGAACCGGCAGGTGATCTGCCACCTCGTGCGGCAGGTCTTCTCCCGTCATGCGCCGGAGGCTCGGCTTCGTCTCCTCTACGACGTCTCGCACAACACGTGCAAGGAAGAGACGCATACGGTCGGCACCCGGCCGCGGCGGCTCTTCGTCCACCGCAAGGGAGCGACGCGCGCCTTCGGGCCGGGCCACCCCGACCTTCCCCCGGAGTACACCGCGGTGGGCCAACCGGTGTTGATTGGCGGAACGATGGGCACGTCTTCGTTCGTGCTCGTCGGGACGAAAGAGAGCGAGGCGCGAGCCTTCAGCTCTTCGTGCCACGGGGCGGGGCGACGGATGAGCCGCACGCAAGCCAGGAAGCAGTGGCATGGGACCTCGCTGATCCGGGAGCTCGGAGAGCGCGGGATCGTCATCAGGGCGCACTCCGCCTCCGGCGCCGCCGAGGAGGCGCCCGGCTCCTACAAGGACGTCGAGGAGGTGGCGAAGGTGGCGGAAGACGTCGGCCTCTCGAAACGCGTCGCCCGCCTCCGTCCCATCGCCTGCGTCAAGGGCTGACGCGGATCCGACCCGATGGGCGTGGGCCTTGAGCCGTGAGAAGCTTCGCGCCGGGCATGTTGACGAAACCTGGGTTCCCGGGCGACAGCGAAGGATGGGACGCCCCCCCGCTCCTCGGGGAGATCCTCAGCCTCGAAGCGCTCGAGGAGCGCGCCACGAGCCTGGCCGCCCACCTGACGCTGGCGCGCGACTCGAAGGGGCGGGGCCCGGGCGTCCTCGGCCGGCTCGAGGAGAACATCGAACGACTGCGTCACGCCTACCTCGTCCTGGCCGACGACGTTCATGTCGGGGAGCCCATCGCGCCCGCGGCCGAGTGGTTGCTCGACAACTTCCACCTCCTGGAGTCCGAGGCCCGGGCTGTCCGCCACGATCTCCCGCCTCGCTACTACCGCAAGCTTCCGAAGCTCGCCTCACGCGAGCACGCCGGGACGGCCCGGCTGTACGCCATGGCGCGCGAGCTCATCCGCTCCGGGGACGGGCGTCTCGATCTCGAACGGCTGACCCGCTTCATGAAGTCGTTTCAGACGGTCGCCCCGCTCACGATCGGCGAGCTCTGGGCGTGGCCCAGCATCCTCAAGGCGGCGCTCCTGGAGAACCTGCGCCGGCTCTCCGACGGAGTGCTCCTCAGGCGCCAGGGACGCCGCGCCGCCGACGAGTTCCGGGCCCGCCTCGAGCGCGACGATCGAGCCGCGCCGCTGCCGAAGGCCCTCGATCCGACGTTCGTCGCCCAGCTTCTGTCGCACATGCGCGAGTTCGATCCGCGGCTCTCGGCCCAGCGCGCGGAGCTGACGAGACGTCTAGCCGAGCAGGGGACGAACGCGGAAGATGCCGTGAGGGAGGAGTACAAAGGACAGGCGACCGAGCAGGCCTCAATGAGCAACTCGATCACGAGCCTGCGCCTCGTGTCGACGATGGACTGGAGCCGGTACGTCGAGAGCGTCAGCCTCGTCGAGCAGATCCTGCGGCGCGATCCCGCAGGCGCCTACGGGCGCATGGACTTCGAGAGCCGGGACCGCTACCGCCACGCCGTGGAAGAGCTGGCCGATCCCACCGGCGAGGCGCAGGTCCGCGTGGCGCTCCGCGTCGTCGAGAGCGCCCGCCGCGCTGGGGAGCGGCCGGGCTCGCGGGATCGGGTGACGCACGTGGGCCATCACCTGATCGGTCGGGGACGACCCGACCTCGAGACGGATGTGGCGTGGCGCCCGACGTTCCTCGGCCGGGTGAGACGCGTCCTCTTCGCTCACACCACCGCCGTTTATCTCTCGTTCGTCGGCGCGCTCACGCTCGTGGGCGTCCTCGCCGGAGTCGCCCCCCTGTGGGCGCGGGGCGACTCGGCCGGGGCCCAGCTTGCGGCGGCCCTTCTCGTGCTGATTCCCTCGAGCGAGATCGCCATCGCTCTCGTCCAGCGCCTGGCGGCAGCGCTCGTTCCTCCGCGCCGGCTGCCGCGGCTGGACCTCATCGGCGGCGTGCCCGAGAGCGCCCGGACGATGGTCGTCGTCCCGACGCTGCTCTCGAGCGTGGATTGCGTGCGGGAGCTGATCGACCACCTGGAGGTGCAGGCGCTGGGGAACCTGGACGCGAACGTCCTTTTCGCCCTCCTCGGCGACTTCCGTGACGCCGAGACCGAGACGCTTCCGGACGACGGCGAGATCTTGGCGGCGGCACGCGTCGGGATCGAGGAGCTGAATCGGCGCCACGCGGCTGGACGCCCGGACCGCTTCTTCCTCTTCCATCGCGCTCGAAGCTGGAACTCGAAAGAGGACCTCTTCATGGGCTGGGAGAGAAAGCGCGGGAAGATCGAGGAGTTCAATCGTCTCCTGCGCGGGGCCACCGGCACGCGCTACACGCACATCGTCGGCGACGCGACGATCCTTCCGTCCGTTCGCTACGTGCTCACGCTCGATGCCGACACGCGGCTCCCTCGCGGGGCCGCGCAGACGCTCATCGGCATCCTCGCCCATCCGCTCCACAGGCCTCACATCGACCTCAAGGTCGGACGCGTGACCGAGGGGTACGGCATCCTGCAGCCGCGCGTCAGCATCCTGCAATCCGGCGCCGCGGACACGCTCTTCGCCCGCGTCTACTCCGGTCACACCGGAGTGGACCCCTATTCGCGCGCCGTCTCCGACACGTACCAGGACCTCTTCGCCGAAGGGATCTTCACCGGGAAGGGGCTCTATGACGTGGACGCCTTCGTCTCCTCGCTCGAGGGGCGCGTGCCGGAGAATGCGCTCCTCTCGCACGACCTCTTCGAGGGCCTCTACGCGCGGACGGCGCTCGTCTCCGACGTCGAGGTCGTGGACGACTATCCCGCGAACGTCCTGGCCCACGCGCGGCGGCAGCACCGCTGGGTTCGAGGCGACTGGCAGATTCTCCTTTGGCTGTTCCCGTTCGTGCCCACGCGGCACGGCATCGTGCGCAACCGGCTTCCGGTGATCAGCCGTTGGAAGATCCTCGACAACCTGCGCCGGAGCCTGGTTTCGCCGGCGCTCCTCGCGCTCTTCTGTGCCGCCTGGACGGTGCTCCCCGGGAACCCGCTTTTCTACACGCTCTTCGGCCTCACGGTCATCTCGCTCCCGCTGGTTTTCGCCCTGATGAGCGGCTCGATCGTGTCGCGGGGCGACGGGCCCGCGCGCGTCCACCTGCGTGGAGTCATGGGAGACCTCGCCGCGGCGGGGGCGCAGTCGCTCCTGACGCTGGTTCTTCTCGCCCAGCAGGCGTGGGAGACGGTCCACGCCATCACGCTGACGCTCATCCGCCTGCTGGTCACTCAGCGGCGCCTGCTCGAATGGGAAACCGCGGCGACGCAGGCCGCGCGGGCGGCCGGGCTCCTCAGCGAAGGAGTGCGCTCGTTCGTTGTGGAGATGGCAGCGAGCCCGCTCGTGGGGGTGTCCGTCCTCGCGCTCACGGCCGCGACGAGGCCCAAAGCGTTCGCGCTCGCGCTGCCGTTCGTTCTCGCGTGGATCGCGGCGCCGTTCGTGGCGTACTGGCTCAGCCGGCCGCGCCAGGCGCCGGGCCGAAGGCTCGGAGGCGAGGAGCGCGCGTATCTGCTCAGCGTGGCGCGCGCGACCTGGAGCTTCTTCGAGGAGCTCGAGGGCGACGAGGACCACGGCCTGCCGCCGGACAACTATCAGGAGGAGCCCGGACCCGCGGTCGCACATCGCACGTCCCCGACGAACATCGGCATGGGCCTCCTCGCAGCGCTCGCCGCGCACGACCTCGGATTCCTCTCACTGGAGAAGCTGGCGGATCGCCTCGAGAGGACGCTCTCGACCGTCGAAGACCTCGAGCGGTACGAGGGCCACCTCCTGAACTGGTACGACACGCGCACGCTCGCACCGCTCCTGCCGCGCTATGTCTCGACGGTCGACAGCGGCAACCTCGCGTGCGCGCTCGTCGCGTTGGCTCAGGGCCTTCTCGGCCTGGCACGCTCGCGAAGCGATTCCAGTGAACCTGCCGCGGAGAGTCCGGAAGCGCGGCCTCGGGGCGCTCCCGGCCGATTGGACGCCCGGCTCGTCTCTCTCGCCGGCCGCGCCTCGAGAATCGCGAACGAGATGCGCTTCGGCTTCCTCTTCGACCGCGAAGCCCAGTTGTTCGCGATCGGGTACCGCCTCACCGACGCCAGCAAACGAGGGCGTCTGGACGACTCTTCTTACGACCTCCTGGCCTCCGAGGCGCGCCTCGCGAGCTTCTTCGCGATTGCCAAAGGAGACGTGCCGCAGAGCCATTGGTTCCACCTGGGCCGTCTCGTCGTGAGCGTCGAGGGAGTCCCCACTCTCGTGTCGTGGAGCGCCACGATGTTCGAGTACCTGACGCCTCTTCTCCTGACGCGCAGCTATCCCGGTACGCTCCTGCACGAGTCCTGCCGCATGGTGGTGAGGCGTCAGAGGGCCTACGCGAAAGCGCGCGACGTGGCGTGGGGGATCTCCGAATCCGGTTACGCGCTGGTCGATCGGCAGGGCAACTATCAATACAAAGCGTTCGGCGTTCCAGGTCTCGGGCTCAAGAGAGGGCTTGGCGACGAACTCGTCATCGCTCCCTACGCCACGGCGCTCGCGGCGGCCGTGGACCCCTCCGCGGCCATCGCCAACCTGAAGCGGCTCGCGGAGGAGGGCGCTTTTGGCAAGCGGGGCTTCTTCGAATCGATCGATTACACCGAAAGGCGGCTCTCTCAGGAGGAGCGCGACGGCAGCACCCCCCGCCAGGTCGTCAAGGCCCATTTCGCGCACCACCAGGGAATGACGCTCGCCGCCATCGCCAACGCCCTTCTCGAAGGCGTGATGGTCGAGCGTTTTCACGCCGATCCACGGGTGAAGGCCACGGAGCTGTTGCTCCAGGAGCGGGTCCCGCGCGAGGCTCCGATCATCGATCCGAGGCCCGCCGAGGAGTCGCACGCGGAGGCCCCGGCCGCCGCGGCCCCGCCCCGCCGCCTCCGTTCGCCACACACGCCGTTCCCGCGCGCGCACTTCCTCGGGAACGGGGCCTATGTCACGATCGTGACGAATGCCGGCGGAGGGGCGAGCCTCCACCGGGGCCGTGCCGTCACACGGTGGCGCGAGGACCCGACCACGGACCCGGGAAGCCAGTTCATCTACCTGCGCGACGTCCACACGGGCGCGGTCTGGTCGGCGACGCATCAGCCGACGTGCCGGAAGGCGGACGATTACGTCGTCGAGTTCCTGTCCGAGAAGGCGGTTTTCAGGCGGCGGGATCACGACATCGAGGCGCGGCTCGAGATCGGCGTCTCGCCCGAAGACGACGTGGAGGTGAGGCGGATCACGCTCAGGAACCGGAGCGAGAGACTCCGCGAGATCGAGCTGACGAGCTACACCGAGATCTCCCTCGGGTCGATCGCGGAGGATGTCGCGCATCCCGCCTTCGGCAAGCTCTTCATCGAGACGGCCTGGGCGGGAGAAAGCACCGCGCTCCTCGCGCACAGGCGGACGCGCTCGGCGGGTGATCCGAACCTCTGGGCGCTGCACGTCCTCAGCCTGGACGACCGCTTGCGGGCGCCGATCGAGTGGGAGACGGACCGGGCCCGCTTCCTCGGCCGCGGGCGCGGGCCGGACGATCCGCAGGCGCTCGACGGTCGGGCGCTTTCGGGAACGACGGGCGCCGTCCTCGACCCGATCCTGAGCCTGAGGACGCGCGTGCGGCTCGCGCCGGGCGGCGTCGCGCGGCTTTGCTTCGCGACCGGGGTCGCGGAGGAGGAGGGCCGGGCCCGCGCTCTGGTCCAGAAGTATCACGACCCGGGCGTCGCGGCGCGCACGTTCCATCTCGCCCACACCCACGCGCTGGTCGCGCGGGGTCACCTCGGGATCGAGGAGGACGAAGCGCAGCTCTTCGACCGCCTCGGCTCGCGTGTCTTCTTCTCCGACGCTTCTCTGCGCGCCGAAGGGGATGTCCTCGCGAAGAACACGCTCGGCCAGTCCGGCCTTTTCGGGCACGGCATTTCAGGCGACCTCCCGATCGTTCTCGTGCGCGTCGTCGAGCCCGACGACCTGCCGCTCGTCCTGCAGGTGCTGAAGGCCCATGAGTACTGGCGCCTCATCGGGCTGAAGGCCGACCTCGTCGTTCTGAACGATCACCCGGTGAGCTATCTCGACGAGATGCACGAGCAGCTCGGCGGCCTCGTGGACGGGGGATCGTGGGCCTCGTGGAAGAGCCGGCCCGGTGGCGTGTTCCTCCTGCGCGGCGACGGGATGCCCGAGAGCGAGCGCGTCCTCCTCCTCACGGCCGCGCGCTCGGTCCTGTCCGGAGAGCGCGGCGAGCTCGTCGAGCAGCTCGATCGAACCGGCCCCGAGCCCCTGCGGTCGCTGGATGCACCCCTTGCCGACGAGGTCGCGGCGGACCCGGCAGAACCTGAGCCTCCACCCCTGGCGATGGCCAACGGCCTCGGCGGCTTCTCGCCCGACGGCCGGGAGTACGTGATCGTCCTCTCGAGCGATTGCGAAACGCCGCTTCCCTGGGCGAACGTCATCGCGAATCCACGCTTCGGCACGATCGTGACGGCGTCGGGCGCGGCGACGACGTGGTCGGAGAACAGCCGTGAGAATCGGCTGACCCCGTTCGCCAACGACCCGATCACGGACCCGACGGCGGAAGCGATCTTCGTCCGGGACGAGGACTCGGGCCAGATCTGGGGCGCCACTCCCGGGCCTCTGAAGCGCACTCAGCGGTCTCCGCGTTGGATCGTGAGGCATGCGGCCGGCGTGACGCGCTTCTCGCGGTCCGCGGGCGGGATCGCGCAGGAGCTCGCCGTCTTCGTCGCGCGGCACGATCCGGTCAAGCTTTCGGTCCTCACGCTCACGAACCGGGGCTCGACGCGCCGCCGGCTCGCCCTCGTCGACTACGTGGAGTGGAGCCTCGGGCCTCCGCGGACGGGCGAATCGCGCTTCGTCGTGACCGAGCGGGATCCCGAGACCTCCGCGGTCCTGGCGCGGAATCCGTACAACGCGGACTTCGCGGGGCGCGTCGCGTTCGCCGCCTCGAGCGAGCCCATCGTCTCGGCGACCGGCGACCGGCTCGAGTTTCTCGGCCGCAACGGGTCGTTGTCGCGCGCCGGGGCGCTCGTCCGGCTGCCGTTGTCGGGGCGCTTCGGAGCGGGGCTCGATCCTTGCGCGGCGCTCCACGTGTCGGTCGCGCTCGAGCCCGGAGAGACGCGGCGCGTGGCATTCGTGCTCGGGCAGGCCCCCGACCTCGCCTCGGCACGCGAGCTCGTGCGCCGGCACGCGATGCCAAATGCCGCCGAGTCGGAGCTCGGGCAAGTCGAGGCGTTCTGGGAGGAGACGCTCGGCGCCGTGGTCGTGAAGACGCCGGACGACTCCTTCGACCTGATCATGAATCGCTGGCTTCTCTACCAGGATCTCTCCTGCCGCGTGTTCGCGCGGAGCGGCTACTACCAGCCGAGCGGGGCCTTCGGGTTCCGGGACCAGCTTCAGGATGTCCTCGCGCTGACCTGGTCGCGTCCGGAGCTGACGCGCGAGCACCTTCTGCGCGCGGCCGCCCGCCAGTTCGTCGAGGGAGACGTCCAGCACTGGTGGCATCCGCCGGCGGGCCGCGGGACGCGGACGCGATGTTCCGACGACCTGCTGTGGCTGCCGTGGGCGGCGGCCCGCTACGCGCTCGCCACGGGCGACGGCGGGGTCTATGACGAGGTCGTGCCGTTCCTGGCGGCGCCCGCGCTCTCACCGGGCGAGGTCGAGGCCTACGGATCGCCCGCGGCATCGGGCGAGGCGGGAACACTCTTCGAGCACTGCGTGCGTGCCATCGATCGGGGCCTCACGCTCGGGCCGCACGGGCTTCCGCTCATCGGGAGCGGCGACTGGAACGATGGTTACAACCGCGTCGGCGCCGAGGGGCGGGGCGAGAGCGTCTTCGTCGGATGGCTGCTCCACGCGGTCCTCTCCGATTTCGCGCCGCTCGCCGAGGCCCGCGGCGACGCGGCCCGCGCCGCGAGGTACAAAAAGGAGAGAGAGCGGCTGTCGGCGATGCTCGAGCTCGCGTGGGACGGCGACTGGTATCGACGCGCCTATTTCGACGACGGCACGCCGCTCGGCTCGGCGCAGAACGACGAGGGGCGGATCGACTCGGTCGCGCAGACCTGGGCGGTCCTCTCCGGGGCCGCCCCGAGAGAGCGCGCGGAAAGAGCGATGGACGCGGTCCGCGCGCACCTCGTGCGGCGCGCCTCGCAGGTCATCCTCCTGCTGTCTCCGCCGTTCGACCGGACTGCGCTCGACCCGGGCTACATCAAGGGTTATCTCCCGGGCGTTCGCGAGAACGGGGGCCAATACACGCACGCCGCCGAATGGGTCGTCCTGGCGCTCGCGCGCCTGGGCCATGGACACGAGGCCGTCGAAGCGTTCCACATGCTCAACCCCATCAACCACACGCGCACCGCCGCCGAGCTCGAGCGGTACAAGACGGAGCCCTATGTCCTGGCCGGCGACGTCTACGACCATCCGCAGCATAGCGGGCGCGGCGGCTGGACCTGGTACACGGGGTCGGCGGCGTGGATGTACCGCGTCGGCCTCGAGGGCATCCTCGGGCTGGCACGGCATGGAGACACCTTCTCGGTGAACCCGTGCGTGCCCGGCTCCTGGCCGGGATTCTCGATCGTGTGGCGCTTCGGATCCGCCCGCTACGAGATCGCGGTCGAGAACCCCGAGGGGCGCATGCGGGGTGTGTCGCAGGTCGAGCTCGACGGAAGCCCGGTCGCCTCGTCCTCGATTCCGCTCGCCGACGACGGTCTCTCTCACCATGTGACCGTGCGCATGGGCGCGGCGCCGAAAGTCGCCACTGCCGCCGTCGGCTCTAAGTCCGCGAATCCCCTCATCGCCCGGTAGGAACGGAGGGAACCGGAGATGGCGCACGAACAAGGCGAGCTTTCGGGGCCGGACTTCGCCGAAGGCGTTTCGATCGATGACGTGACCGAGGGCCTTCCGCTCCTCGGTCACGCGGGCGGAGAGCCCGTGGTCCTCGCCCGAAGCGGAGGAGGCTTCTTCGCCGTCGGCGCGACCTGCACGCACTACAGCGCACCGCTCGCGGACGGGATCGTCACGGGCGGAACCCTCCGCTGCCCGTGGCACCACGCCTGCTTCGACCTGCGCACCGGAGAGGCCGTCCGCGCGCCCGCCTTCGCGCCCGTTGCGTGCTATCGCGTGGAGGTGAAGGGCGGACGCGTCCGCGTGGGCCTTCGCCGGCCGGAGCCGCCGGCGAAGGCCTCCGGCGCGGGAGGTCCGTCCGCGGTCGTGATCGTCGGCGCGGGCGCCGCGGCGTATGCCGCAGCCGACACGCTTCACCGAGAAGGCTTCCGCGGAAGGGTCACCTTGATCGGCGCCGAAGAGACCGGCCCGGTGGATCGCCCGAACCTGTCGAAGGAGTTCCTCGCCGGCAAGGCGCCCGAGGAGTGGATCCCGCTCGCGGTTCCCGCCGGAGTGGAGCTACGGACGGGCACGCGCGTCCTGCAGATCGACACGAGTGGGCGGCGCGTCCTGCTCGCGGACGGCTCCGCCGTGCCGTGGGATGCGCTTCTTCTCGCGACGGGGGCCGAGGTCGTGAGGCTCGAGGTCCCCGGGTCCGACCTTCCCCACGTCCACACGCTCCGGACGTTCGCCGACAGCAAGGCGATCATCGAGGACGCACAGCCCGCGAAACGGGCGGTCGTCGTGGGCGCCGGGTTCATCGGACTCGAGGCGGCGGCCTCGCTCCGCGAGCGCGGCGTCTCGGTGGACGTGATCGCGCCGGCCTCTCCGCTGGAGAAGGTCCTCGGGCCGGAGATCGGGGGGTTTCTCAAGGGTCTCCACGAAGGGCACGGCGTGGTCTTCCACATCGGTGAGAGCGTCGCCTCGATTTCTAAAAGCGCCGTGCGGCTGAAGAGCGGCCTCGAGCTGGCCGCCGACCTCGTCGTCGTCGGCATCGGGGTCCGCCCCGCGACCGGCCTCGCGGAACGCGCGGGCCTGCGCGTCGACCGCGGCCTCCTCACGGACGAGCGCCTCGAGACGAGCGCGAAGGGGATCTTCGCGGCTGGCGACGTCGCGCGCTGGAGAGACTCGAGGTTCGGCGGGGCCATTCGCGTCGAGCACTGGGTCGTGGCCGAGCGGATGGGGGCGGCGGCCGCGCGCTCGATCCTCGGACGGCCGGGTGCCTTCCGCGACGTCCCGTTCTTCTGGAGCGCCCACTACGACGTGACCCTCGCGTACGTCGGCCACGCCGAGCGGTGGGATCGCATCGACGTCCACGGCAGCCTCGCCGCGCACGATGCCACGCTCGCCTATCGCGACGGGAACGCGACGCTCGCGGTGGTCACGATCGGACGGGACCGGACGAGCCTCGAGGCGGAGGTCGCCTTCGAGCGCGACGACCGCGCTGCGCTCGACGCGTTCGGGAGGACGCAGTAGCCCGCCGGAGGGCCGGGCAGAGACACGGTTTCCTACTCCGCGAGGACGCGATGGACGAGCTGGACGCAGACGGAGCCCTCGCCCACGGCGGCGGCGACGCGCTTGACGCTCGAAGCGCGTACGTCGCCGACCGCAAAGACGCCCGGCAGACTCGTCTCGAAAAGCAGCGGGGGACGCACGAGGGGCCACTTCACTCTCTCGAGGTCGCCCGGCCCGAGGTCCTGCCCGGTTTTCACGAAACCCTTTTCGTCGAGCGCGACGCAGCCTCGGAGCCAGGCCGTGTTCGGATCGGCGCCGGTCATGAGAAAGACGTGCCTTACGTCGACGGTCGTCCGCGTCCCCGCGGAGTCGCGCCACGTCACGCGCTCGAGCTGCCCGTTGCCCTCGAGGGCTTCGATCTGCGTCCGTGTGCGCAAGGTGATGTTCGGGGTTTCCTCGATTTGGCGAATGAGGTAGCGCGACATGCTCTCGGCAAGACCTTCACCCCGCACGAGCATGTGCAGGCGCCGCACCGCGCGTGAAAGGAACACCGCGGCCTGGCCCGCGGAGTTTCCGCCCCCGACGACGATGACGTCGCCGCCCTCGCAGAGGTTCTTTTCGATCTGGCTCGCTCCGTAATAGACCCCGACGCCTTCAAAGTGCGCGAGGTTCGGAAGATCGGGCTTCCGATACTGGACGCCGGTCGCGATGATCACCGTACGCGCCTCGACGCTGACGCCCTCCGCGAGCTCGAGTCGGTAGGGCCGCCGCTCGCAGGAGAGCCGCACGGCGGTCCGCGCGACCGCGATCGCCGCCCCGAATTTCTCGGCCTGAACGAGGGCGCGGCTCGCGAGCTCCTGTCCCGAGATCCCCGTCGGGAAGCCGAGGTAGTTCTCGATGCGTGAGCTCGAGCCCGCCTGTCCGCCCGGAGCGTTCGCTTCGAGGACGACGGCGTCGAGCCCCTCGGAGGCGGCGTAAACGGCGGCTGCGAGTCCCCCGGGGCCGGCGCCCACGACCACGACGTCGTGTACGGAGCTCGTGTCGAACCGGTTCAGGCCGAGGCACTCGCCGACCTCCTCGATGGTGGGCTTCTTCAGGACGCGCGTGCCCCGGCAGATGAGGACGGGCACGTCGTCCACGCCCACGCTGAAGCTGTCGAGGGTCTTCTGCACGTCCGGGTCGCGGTCCACGTCGAGGTAGGCGTAGGGTTGTCCGTTACGCGTGAGGAACTCCCGGAGGAGGAGCGTGCCTTTCGAGTGACGCGAGCCGATGAGCACGATGCTGCCTTGACCCAGGGCCTGGAGGGCGATGCGTCGGAGGATGAAGGCGCGCAGGAAGATCTCGGACAGCTCCGGGTCCGTCTGAACGAGGGCCCGCAGCCGTTCGGCGGGAAGCTCCAGCACGCGCGTCTCGCCGGTCGCGCGGCCCCTCACGACGACCGGACGGCCGGAAAGGAGGTCGACGTCACCGCTGAACTCGCCGGGCTCGTGCGCCGTGACGAAATGGTCCGCGCCCGACAGGATCGTGATCTTGCCCTCGAGGACCACGAAGAGCGGGCGGTTGCAATCGCCCTGCTCCCACAGCATCTCGCCGTCGGCGAACCGGCGCTCCCGCGCGAAGGCGGCGATGCGCTTCTGCTGCTCTTCGGGCAACGTCGGGAATGTCTCCTCGCGGGGAGGGCTCGCCGCGGACATCAGTACCCCGCGGACGCGTCATCGGGGTAGCAGTACAGCCAGCTCTCGCCGGGCTCGGCCGAGGCGACGACCGGGTGGCCGGACCTTCGCGCGTGCGCGCTCGCGTGCTTGTTCGGCGACGAATCGCAGCACCGCGTGCCGCCGCAGCTCTGGCAAGTCCGGAGATGGACCCACGCGCTCCCGATCTTCACGCACTCCTCGCACTCCCGCTTCTTCGCGCGCTTCACACGCTCGATTTCCCGAATGTGCGCGCACCCTTCGTCCGGACTCATCGGGACCTCCTCCAAGCGGTTCCGATCTACCGCTGTCGACGGGATTTCACCACGAGCCGGACGGTCGAGCATTCCTCGGTTGGCGAGGAAGGGCAGAAGCCGGCGCGGCCGGCTGAGGATCGTGTAACGTGACCGCGCTTCCATGCGCGATTCCGAGGCGAGCGCAGCCGCTCCGAGCCCCTGGGCCGATCTCTGGCTCCTCGATCCGTCCGTCGCCTTCCTGAACCACGGCTCTTTCGGGGCGTGCCCGCGCGCGATCCTCGATCACCAGTCGGCGCTGCGTCTCCGGCTCGAGAGGGAGCCGGTCGATTTTCTCGTGCGCGAGCTGCCGGGCCTCCTCGCCGGAGCGCGCGAGGCGCTTGCCGGATTCGTGTCCGCGGAACCGGACGACCTCGCGTTCGTCCCGAACGCGACGGCCGGTGTGAACGCGGTCGTGCGCTCGCTCGCCTTCGAGCCGGGCGACGAGATCCTGACGACGGATCACGCGTATGCCGCGTGCCGGAAAACGCTCGACTACGTGGCGGCGCGGACGGGCGTCCGCGTGACCACGGCGCTCGTCCCGTTCCCGCTGGCTGGCGAGGACGACGTAATCTCTCCCGTGCTCGCGGCACTCACGCCGCGGACGCGCCTCGCGCTGCTGGATCACGTGACGAGTCCGACGGCGCTCGTCCTTCCGGTCGAGCGGCTCGTGGGAGAGCTCGCCGCGCGCGGCGTGGACACCCTCGTGGACGGCGCCCACGCGCTCGGCATGGTGCCGCTCGACCTCTCGCGCCTCGGGGCGGCGTACTACACGGCGAACGCCCACAAGTGGCTCTGCGCGCCCAAGGGAGCCGCGTTTCTCCACGTGCGAAAGGACCGGCAGCGAGGCCTTCACCCGGCCGTCATCAGTCACGGCTATGCCACGGGGGCGGTCGAATCGCGGTTCCGCACCGAGTTCGACTGGACGGGGACATTCGATCCGACCGCGTGGCTCTGCATTCCCGAGTGCCTGAAGTTCTTCGAAGGGGTTCTACCCGGTGGGTGGCCGGCGCTCATGGAGAGGAACCGCTCTCTGGCCCTCGGGGCGCGCTCTGCGATCCGCAATGCGCTCGGCGTTGCGGCTCCCTGCCCGGAGAGGATGGTCGGCTCGATGGCGTCGGTTCCGCTTCCGGCTCTCGAGCCCGGCTGCGTGGCCGGGCGCCTCGGCCACGAAGAGCTGGCGAGCTGGATCCGCGCACGTGGCGTCGAGGCGTGGTTCTATCCCTGGCCTTCGCCGGGCGGGAAAGTGGTCCGCGTCTCGGCGCAGCTCTACAACATCGAAAGCCAGTTCGTCAGGCTTGTCGACCTCCTCGGAGAGGCGATGCGTGCCGCCTGAAGCCGGGCGGATCGACGCGCGGCTCTCCACCTTCGACACGGCGATGGTGGTCGTCAGCCTCGTCGTCGGCATCGGAATCTTCCGCACGCCGGCCATCGTGGCGCGCGAGGCGGGGACCTCGGGCCTGTTCTTCGCGGCCTGGGGCCTCGGCGGGCTCATCAGCCTCATCGGCGCGCTCACCTTCGCGGAGATCGGCTCGCGCCATCCGAGGGCGGGCGGCTATTACCGCGTCGTGGCCGACTGCTATCACCCGATGCTCGCGTTCATGCTCAACTGGGCCCAGACGATCATGCAGGGCGCCGGCGCGGCTGGAGTGGCGTTCATCGGCGCCGAATACCTCATCGGTCTCGTCCTGCCGCCCGGCCAGCGCGGGCCGGCGAGCGTACTCGCCTTCGCTTGCGCGTTGATGCTCGTCCTGCTCCTCGTCAACGGCCTGGGCATCCGCATCGGAGCGAGAACGCAGAATGTCCTTTCGATGCTCAAGATCGCGATGATCCTGGGCCTCGCCGCCGCCGCGCTCGCTCTCGCGCCGCGGGCGGACAGAACGGTCCCCGGCGCGAGAGCGCATCCCGGCGCGCCCGCCGCCCTCGCCGCGGCTCTCATTCCCGTCTTCTACGCGTACGGGGGCTACCAGATGACGATGAACCTCGGTGCGGACGTGAAAGACGCGCGCCGGCGGTTTCCTCTCGCCGTGACCGCCGGCATGCTTGCGGTCGTTGCCCTCTACCTGGTCCTCAACTACGCCTACGAGAGGACGCTCGGCATCGAAGGCGTGGCGGGCTCCAGGCTGGTCGCGGCCGCGCTCGCGCGGGCGAGTCTCGGCCCGGCGGGGGAGGGGGTCGTCTCGGTGGCGATCTTCCTTTCGGCGGCCGGATTCGTGAACGCCACGGTCCTCCAGATGCCGCGGAGCTTCTACGCGATGGCCCAGGACGGTGTGCTCCCGCGCGTCTTCCTGGGCGTGCACCCGCGCACGCAGGTGCAGCCGGCCGGGCTCGCCCTCTTCGGCCTGACGATGCTCGCGCCCGCGTTCCTTCTGGGCTCGTTCGAAAAGCTCCTGAGCTACGTGATCTTCACCGACGCGCTGACGCTCGTCACCGTGGCCTCGACGTTGTTCGTGCTGAGGAAGCGGCGCGCGGGCGGGGAAGGCGTGTTCCGGACTCCGGGGTACCCGGTCGTCCCGGTCATTTACCTCCTCTGCCTCCTCGGCGTCGCGGCCCACATCGCGGTTACCGAAACACGCCTCGCGCTCGCGGGAACCGCCATCCTCCTCACCGGCTGGCCGCTGTTTCTCCTCGGGCGGCGGCTCAACGGAGATCGGCCGGCGCCGGTGTGAGGAGAAGGACTTCCGATCAGCCGGGCGGTGCTATGCCGTCAGGTGAAGGTCGATCAGGCCGTGCTGGTGGAAGGCGCCGATGCGCGGCGCGAAAAGCCCGATGATGAAGAGCACGAGAGCGCCGCCGGCCACCGCCGACAGGACGAGGAGCGGCGTGGCCCGGTCCGCGCGGAGCTGCTCGAGATTGTTCACACGCACGGTGGCTTCCAGGACGACCTTGGGACCCGCGTCCGTCGTGACGGTGAGGCGCTTTTCGGCGACGGCCTTCTGAAGCGGCATGTCGGCGACGAGCACCTCGACGCGGTCCGCCGTCGTCGAGAGCGGCAGCGCGAGGTGTGCGGGCGTCCACGTCGCGTCGAGGGGCTGGTTCTGGACCCGCCAGAATCCGGCCAGCGCGACGACGAGGACGATTCCTCCTCCGAGGAGGGCAAACAGTCGGAAGTGACCCTTGGGCATGGCAAACCTCGCATTTCCGCGGCGGGGCGGCCGCTTTTTCCGGGATCCCTCAAATACGTAGGGCGCGCGCCGAAGGCCCGTCAAGGGTTCGTTTGCATCGCTCTACTTCACAGCGCCGACCGTGAAGCCGGCGATGAACCGGTCGAGGAAAAGGTTGTAGACGACGGCGATCGGGAGGCTCGCGACGAGGCAGGCCGCCATCAGCGAGCCCCAGTAGTAGACGTCGCCGCGCACGAGGTAGATCGGTATTCCCACGCCGACCATCTGATTGGATTCCGGCGAGATGAAGGTCAGGGCATAGACGAATTCCTGGGTCACGAGCGTGAAGCTGAAAATGACGACCGTCAGGATTCCGGAAACGGAGATCGGCACGACCATCCGGAGGAAAGCGCCAAAGCGCGTCAGGCCGTCCACCATGGCCGCGTCCTCCAACTCCTTCGGGATGGACTTGAAGAAGCCCATGAGGAGCCAGATGGAAAAGGGGATCGTCATGCTCGGATAGACGAGCACCACGGAGAAGATGCTGTCCTGCAGGCCCAGGATCGCGACCACGCGAGAGAGAGGAATGAAGAGCAGCGTCGGTGGAATCAGATAAGTGAGAAAGATGGCGATCCCCAGCCGCTCGCCCCAGCGGCCGGCCAAGCGCGCGAGCGCGTAGGCCGCCGGCACGGCGAGGAGAAGCGTGATCGCGACGACGAGGACGCCCACGAGCGCCGTATTGCCCAGCCAGCGCACGAATCGCGTCTCCCCGAACAGGAACCGCAGATGCTCGAGCGTCGGCGGGAGGTTGAAGAGGAACGGATTGTTCTCGACCGTGTAGAGGTCGATGTTCTGCTTGAACGTGGCGATGAGCATCCAGAAGAAGGGAAACGCCAGCGCCACGACGAAGAAGGCCAGCACGAGGACGTGCAGGGTTCTTGCGCCGATCTTTCGGAGCGTGCCGCGTTCCATCAGACCACCTCGGCGCGATGCGCGACGCGGAGCATCAGGTACGCGACCGCCACCAGCACCGGCACGAGAAAGAGCGAGATCGCCGCTCCCGCGGCCAGATCGCTTCCCGCGATCCCCGTGGCGAAGGCGAGCGACGGCAGGGTCTGGGTCGAGTCGAAGGGTCCGCCGGCCGTCAGGATGTACACAACCGTCATGTCGGTGAACGTGAAGATGATCCCGAAGAGGACGGCCACGCTCAGGATGGGCGCCATCATCGGGAGGTTGATCTGAAACAGCGTGCGCCAGAAGCCTGCGCCGTCGATTGCGGCCGCCTCCGGGATCTCCCTGGGGATGGCGGAGCGTCCCGCCAGCATGATGACGGTGGAGAAGGGGATCAGGCGCCAGCAGTGCACGAGGATGACGGACGCCATCGCGAGGTGCGGCTCGCCGAGCCACATCGGGGCGCTGTACGGCTTGTACAGATGCAGGGCGACGAGAACCCACGTGATCACGCTGTAGATGGAGTCCAGAATCCACTTCCAGCCGATCGTGCCCAGGGAGACCGGCGCCACCCACGGCAGCAGAATGAGGAAGCGGACCATCCCGCGGCCGCGGAAGGGCTTCTCCAGCGCGATCGCGAGGATGTTCGAGCACAGGATCACGATCACCTGTGCGCACAGCGTGAACACGATGGAGTTCCGGAGAGCCTTCCG
>JBGPDK010000014.1:0-32868 GCA_041482235.1 Thermoanaerobaculia bacterium
CCGAGCCCGACACGCGCTACGCCACGCTTCTCGCGTGCTTCCGCGCCGTCCGGCAGGCCGATCCCTACGCGCCCACGGCGCCCACGTTCATCGCGCGCAAGTTCGACGAGGACCGGCAGATCCCCGAGACGCGGGTCAGGAAGATGCTCGAGGACGTGCTCTCATCGCCGCTCGTCCCGAAGGTGGCGGCGCTCATCGAGAAACGCCTCGCTCGAAAGCTCTCGCCCGTCGACGTCTGGTACCCCGGCTTCCGGCCGCAGCCCGCGCAGTCCGCCGCAGAGCTGGACGCCCTCGTGCGGGCGAAGTACCCCGCGCCCGAGGCGTACGCGAAGGACATCCCGAACCTCCTCGTGAAGCTCGGATTTTCGAAGGAGAAGGCCGATACCCTCGCCGGACGCATCGAAGTCCATCCCGCGCGCGGCTCGGGCCACGCCTCGGGCGCAAGCCTCCCGGGCTACAAGGCGTACCTGAGGACCCGCGTCGAAAAGAACGGCATGAACTACAAGGGCTACAACATCGCCGTCCACGAGATGGGGCACAACGTCGAGCAGACGTTCTCCCTTTACGACATCGACTTCCCGCTCCTTCAGGGCGTGCCGAACACGGCGTTCACCGAAGCGCTCGCGTTCGTATTCCAGGGCCACGACCTCGAGCTGCTCGGCCTCGCGAAGCCGTCGGAGAGGGCGCGTGCCTCCAAAACGCTCGACGCGTTCTGGGGCGCGTACGAGATCGCGGGCGTCGCTCTCGTCGACATGGGCGTCTGGCATTTCATGTACGACCACCCCGAGACCACGCCGGCCGAGCTGAAGGCGGCGACGCTGCGGATCGCGCGCGACGTGTGGAACCGCTTCTTCGCGCCCGTGCTGGGCGAAAAGGACGTCACGCTCCTCGCGGTCTACTCGCACATGATCGACTCGTTCCTGTACCTGCCGGACTATCCGATCGGCCACATGATCGCGTTCCAGATCGAGCGGCAGATGGACAAAGCCGGAGCGATCGGCCCCGAGTTCGAGCGCATGGCGAAGCTCGGCAACATCGCGCCCGACCTCTGGATGAGGCAGGCCACGGGCGCGCCCGTCGGGCCCGAGGCGCTCCTCGCCGAAACGGAGAAGGCACTCACGACGGTCGATCGCTGAGAAAACCCGAGGCACGAGCGGCCGTATAGTGAAGTCATGAGAAAGACCTCTTCGGCATCTCTTCTCGTGGCGCTGCTCGCGTCTTCTGGCTCGTCTCCTGGTTCGTCTTTTGGTTCCGCTCTCGCGCTCGCGACGACGGCCCCGTCGGCTTCGCGCGACGTCCTTCCCTTCATCGCGGACGACTACCCTCGAGCCCTGGCCACGGCTCGCGCGCAAGGCAAGCCCATCTTCCTCGAGGCCTGGGCGCCCTGGTGACACTCGTGCCGCTCCATGAGGGCCTTCGTCTTCACCGACAAGGCGCTCGGGCGGCAGGCCGGACGGTTCGTCTGGCTCTCCATCAACACCGAGAAGCGCGAGAACGCCGCCGTCCTCGCGAAGTATCCTGTCCAGGCCTGGCCCTCGTTCTACGTCATCGACCCCGCGTCCGAGAAGGTCGCCCTGCGCTACGTGGGCGGCGCCACCGTGCCGCAGCTCCAGCGCATCCTCGACGACGGAGCCCGGGCCGCGGGCCACGGCCGCGATGGGCGCAAACCTGACGAATGGCTCGCAAAGGCGGACGCCTTCTATTCGGCCGGGCAGAACAAGGAAGCAGCCGAGGCTTACCGAATGGCGCTGAAGGGCCTGTCGACGTCCTCGCCGTCCTACCCCCGCGCGGTTGAGTCGCTGCTCTTCGCGCTCTGGGCAAGCCGGCAGCCGGAGCCGTGCGCGGCGGCCGCGCGCGACGCGTTCCCGAAACTCCGCTTTTCACCGTCGGCCGCGAACGTGGCCGCCTCGGGTCTCGACTGCGCGATCTCGCTTCCGAAAGACGCGCCTCAGAGGGCGGCTCTCCTTCAGGACCTCGCCCGGGCTGCGCGGGAGGTCCTCGACGGGAAGCGCGCCGGCCTCGCCGTCGACGAAGTTTCGGCGCTCTATCAGTCGCTCGCGGCCGAGCGCGAGGAGAAAGGCGACGAGGCGGGGAAGAGGAAGACGCTCGAGGGCTGGGCGGCGTACCTCGACGGCGAAGCCGCGAAGACGAAGACAGCCGAAGCCCGCGCGACATTCGACGCCCATCGCCTGACGGCGTATCTCGAGCTGGGCCAGCCCGAGCGCGCGATCCCCATGCTCGAGGCCGCAGAGCGCGACTTTCCCGGCGACTACAACCCACCCGCGCGACTCGCCCTCGCGTACCGCGCCATGAAGAAGTACGACGAGGCTCTCGCGGCGTCCGACCGCGCCCTCGCGAGCGCATACGGCCCGCGGAAGCTCGTCATCCTGCAGGCGCGCGCCGACATCTACGCGAAAAAGGGGGACGCTCAGGCGGCGAGGAAAACGCGAGAGGACGCTCTGGCGTGGGCCGAGGCCCTTCCGAAGGAGCAGGTTTCCGAGCGCCAGATCGCCGCGCTCAGGAAACAGCTCGAGACACCCCCGTAGAATCTCCCCGGGGAGGTTCCATGCGGCACGTTCCTCGAGCGGTCGTCCTCGCGTTCGTCCTCCTCCGCGCGCCTGCCGCGCTCGCGCAGGAATCGCTGCTCGGCGCGGGCGCCATCGCCACCGACTCCGGCGCGTTCCGGCTCAAAGTGGAGATGAAGCTCAACGCGCGCACGTCGACCTCCCTCGACTTTCCCGTGGCGAACACGGGCGCGCCGATCCCGGTCTTCCTGCAGACCGTCTCGCCGCACACCTCGGCCGAGATCTCGAACATCGCGCTGACGGCCGAGGGCGACCTCACGTCCGATCTTCTCGCGCGCGTCGTCGTCCACTTCCTCGATCTCTATAACCGCAACCCTACCTCCAGCGCCGACCGCATCCAGCTCCGCGAGGCCTTCGTACGGTTCGGCAAGAAGTGGGAAGCGCTGAAGGAGATGCCCGGCACCACCGCGTATCTCGAGCTCGGAAAGGCGCCGCGCTTCTCGAAGCAGATCGCCCGGCGTCTCGAGAGCTATGGCCTGTGGGGCACGGCCGTGAACCGCTTCGAGGAGACGGGCGCCGAGGCAGGCGGCTCGTTCGGGCCGCACGTCTACTGGCGCGCGAGCGCCACGGGCGGCACGCCGCTCTTTTACCGCGACGTCAACGCCCTCGCGGGCGACAACGGCACGCCCGAGCATGCCGCCGGCTCCACGGCGCCGGCCGTCTACGGCTCCGGGTTCCCGATCCTGTACGACACGATGGCGACCGACGCGGGCCTCTCGGGCCGGTTCCAGGTCGGGGGCGGCATGGGCCTGCGCTTCAACTGGGGCGAGAACCGCCGCGATGGCGTCGACCTCCTCGGCTGGTACTTCCGGCGCGACCTCGCCGACCGCGTGTCGCTCCGCGGTACGTTGATCTCGGGAGACCTTCGCCTGCTGCAGGGTCTTCTCCTCCCCCTGCGCGTCGGCGTCACCGAAAAACACGAGTACGGCGTCAACCTCGAGGCGCGCTTCGGCCCCGTGCACTTCTTCGGGCAGGGCGTGAAGCAGTCCATCGCGGGCCTCGGGCGCGAGGGCTACGAGGCCGAGCTCTCCGTACGCATCCCTCTTCCGGGGCTCTTCGCGTCCGGCGACCAATCCGTCGTGAACTGGATCGAGCCCGCCGTGCGCGCCTCGTACATCGACAACCTCTTCGATCTGCCGGCCGGCTCCGTGGAGCCGTCCGTCGGGTGGGACTGGCGCAAATACGACTTCGGTTTCCGGCTCGGCATCGTGCGCGGTCTCGACCTCACGGTCGAGTACTCGCGCAACGAGGCCATCACGGCGAGGAAGGGCGTCCTCCACCCGGACGAGGGGCTTCTCACGCTCCGCGCGGCGTTCTGAGGAGGAGGCGGATCGCCGTCAATTGGCTCCGGCAGCAGGGGTCGCCGCCGGCCCGCACCTGCCCGCGAGCACGTAGCGGATCGAGAGGGAGTTGTCTCCCTCGTTTGTCTCGGAGACGTTTCCTTCGGCGTCGAGCACGAGCTTCAGGCCATGGGCGCCGGTGTCGAGGAGCGGCTGCGTCCTGACGGCCCTCAGCTCCGAGGCGCTGAGCGCGTCGGGGCCGTTCGTGGCGCGCACGTCGTCGTCGGAGGTGATCCTGTTCCTGAAGGGGCCGGTCGCCACGCCGTTCGTCTCCCTCTCGTAGTACTCGACGTTGAAGGCGCACGGCCCGTCGCCCTGATTCGGGGTGATCGACTCGGCCGCGGTGAGCTTCACGGTGGCGTTCGAGTCCACCTTGTGGATCTTCGCGGGATCGCTGCCCCAGATGTTGAGCAAGAGCGCCGCCGGCGCGATGTTCGGCCGCTTGTCCGAGGCCGGTTTGACGGCCTGAGCGGCTGCCGGCGCGGCGGCCGGAGCCGCAACGGCCGGGCTTTCAACGGCCGGGCTGGAAACGGCCGGTCTTGCGGCCGGTCTGGCGACGGTCGGACTGGGGACGGCTGATTTGACGGCCGGGCTGGCGACGGTCGGGCTGGCGGGCGCCGGGCCCTTCGGGGGGGCGGCGGCCGGGCTCTCCGCACGGACGCGTGGCTTCGCCGGACACTGAAACGTGTAGTCCACGTCCACGAACTTCGTAGCGAGCGTCACGGATCCGACGGGGCCGGTCGTCATGAGCGCGACCCTCAACCGCCTGATCTCGTAGTCGGCGATCTTCCCTTCACACAGGACCGAGAATCGCTTCGTGCCCGTGCCCTTGCCGTCCTTCGAGATCGGGAAGACGGTCTCGACGCCCGTGTGGGAAGGATTGGGCGCCACGCCCGACGAGATGCTGACATAGCCCGTGACGGCGGAATCGAGGTTGTAGCGGAAGGTGATCTCGACCGAGTTGATCTCGTCCCACGGATCCGCGGCCGTGCGGCCGTCGAGGGTGGCGGGCGAGGCGGGGCTCTTCGCGTCCACGGCGATCGAGTCGACCGCGGCGCGGGCCGAGCCGGCCGCGAAAGCGAGCCCGAAAAGCGCCGAAGGGAGGAATCGCGCCGATCGGTTCATGTTGGTTCTCCTTTCGGGGACATCCGAGGCCTCGGGCGATTCTCAGCCCAGCAAGGCCTTCGCGAAGAGCGCGAGGCCGATCAGCCCCACGCCCATCGACCCGAACCATACAAGCTTGATGCGCGTGAGCGCGGCCACGGCACCGAGCGCGATGGACACCTGGAAGAGCGCGACTGTGTTCGCGAAGCCGTGGTGCGCGTGCAGCAGGTGGTCGGCCTCCTTCGACTTCTCGTCCCGCTCGCGCTCCTTCTCCTCGGCCTTCTTCCGGATCTCCGCCTGCTCGTCCTTGTAGCGCTTCTGCTCGTCCACGAATCTCGCCGGGGCCTCCTTTCCCATTGCGAGCCACGACGAGGCCGAGGCCTCCTGTACCGCGGCCTTCAGCCCTTTCGCCTGGTAATACGCCCACTGATCGGACGCCTCGGCTTGCAACCGCGTCGCCTCGGTCTTCAGGACGAGCGCCTCGTTCACGGTCGCGCCCGCCCGCAGCGCCGCGATCGCCGCGCACGCAGCGAGGAGCGCCGTCGTGAGCGCGATCCGCTTCAGGAACGAGCCGCCGTCGTGCTCCAGCTCTTCCTGGATGGCCTCATGCAGCTTCTCGGTCTCGACTTCCGGGCCCTCGGGCATGGTTCCTCCTCGCCGGGCCGGCATCCCTTGTGATTCGCGCGCCCGGCGCATCATCATGCACCCGTGGTCAGACGCCTCATCGCGGCCGCGGCCCTGACGCTGCTCGCCTCCTGCGGCCGCGACGCACGCGATCCGGTGCGCAAGACCGTCAACCGGGTGGCCGCGGCTGCCGAGTCGCGCGATGCCGGAGCCGTCGGCACGTACCTTTCCGCGGGCTTCCGCGATGCGGACGGGGGAACGAAGGCGGACGCCGCCGATCTGCTCCGCCGCACTCTGGGGGCCTACGCGAGCATCTCGCTGGCCCTTTCGGACGTGACCGTCGAAAGGGCCCCCCAGGCCGCGCGCGCGACGCTCAGGGTCGGGATGTCGGGCAAGCCCCGCGCCGTCTCCGGCCTCGAGGGCCTGCTGCCCCGCACATCGGCATGGCGTTTCGAGCTGAGGCTCGAGCTCGAGAAGGGGAGCTGGAAGATCACGTCGGCCTCCTGGAGGCGGCTGGAAGAGAGCGGGTAGCCCTCAGTTCCAGTGCTTGAAGTCGGGGGTCCAGTACTCCGCCAGCGTGTGGCGGAGGCCGCGGCACAGGTAGATCGCGCGGTTCTCCTCGGCCATCCCCCACGGGTGAAAGTGCTCCCCGGCCTTCTCGACCGAGCGGCAGTGGTCTTCCACGCCCTGCCGGCCCCACTGCAGCCAGATGAGGTTCTCGGGCTCAGGGTTCGGCGGCCCCCAGAAGTAATGATTCTGGTGAGCGCAGATCGGCGCTGGAAGGCCGAGCGCGGGCCCGAAGAGGTTCAGCGCGCCGGCCTCCCCGTAATTGCTCGCGAAGACGCCGGTCCGCGCGCGTTCTTCCGCGGGCAGTGACTGGTAGATCCGGGCCACGTCCGCAGTCAGCTCCTCCCAGCCGAACTGGTCCCCGAGGCGCTGCTCCAGAGGGCCGTCGTGCCTCACCTCGGTCTTCGACGGCGCGAGCCCGAGCCGCCCCTGGTAAGCGAGCAGCTTCTCCGGAGCCAGAATCGGCAGGATGGCGGGAACCACGATCGCGCCCGCGGCGAGGACGTACGCCGAAAGGACAGCCCTCGGCCAGACCTTGCCCCGGCTCCACGCCCGGCGCGTCAGCCAGCCTTCCACCGCCACGGCCCCGGAAGCGAAGAGCATCGGGTAGATCGGGGCCAGGTAGTAGTTCTTCGCCTTGAGGACGATCATCATCGAAAGGAGCAGCACGTAGGTCCAGCCGAGGACGCGCAGCCGCGACCCTCGGCCGAAAAGGAATGAGGCCAGCCCTGCGAGCCAGAGCGGGAGCAGCGCGGGGTGCAGAAGAAAGACCTGCTGACGCACGAACTCCGTCGGGCTCAGGACGACGTTCTTTCCCGACCTCCGCACGTTCTCGAGATCCTCGAGCGTGGGACTGCCGTGCCGGACCTGCCAGATGAGGTTGGGAAGAAGGATCAGAAGCGCGATACCTCCGGCCATCCAGATCCAGGGCTTGTGCAGTTCGCGGCGCTCCGGGCTGAGCAGCAACGCGACCGCGATGGCACCGCCAAAGAGCAGCGTCGAATGCTTGTTCTCGAGCCCGAGCCCCGCAAGCACGCCGAACCACACCCAGAGCCGGGAGTCGCCCGTGCGCACGATACGGATCAGGAACAACACGCACCCCATCCAGAACAGAGCCTCGAAGCCGTTCATCGTGAGGATGCTGTCCATGCCGAGGTAGATGGGCGCCGCGAGCGCGCAGAGGCCCGCGAGCGCCTGGGAAAAGCGCGCTCCTCCGAGCTCGCGCGCGAGGAGCATCGTCAGCGCCACGCGCGCCGCCCCGGCGAGCGCCGCGATCGACCGTAAGGCCGGCAGGGAACCGCCGAGGAGAAGGGCGACCTTCGCGTAGACAGCGATCAGAGGCGCGCAGTCCACGTAGCCCCAGTCGAGGTGGCGGCCACAGTCGAGGAAGTAGAGCTCGTCGCGGAAGTAGCCGTACCGGCTGGCCGTCACGAGGTGGACGAGAAGCTTCGCTCCGAAAAGCAGCGCAACGAGCCTTAGGTCGAGTGGCCCGACTTGCCACCGTTCGTCCGCGCGCGTCGCCGGTCCGGCCTCTTGCCGCATGGGTGCCGGAGGTACGCCGCGCGATGTCCGCTGGTTTCAGGGCCTCGCGTGCGGGGAGCAGGCCTTCAGGCGTGCCCCCTCGGCTTTCATTTCAAACTCGCGATGTCGATCACGAACCGGTAACGGACGTCGCTCCTGAGCATCCGCTCGTATGCCCCGTTGATCTTCTGGATCGGGATCACTTCGACGTCCGAGACGATCTTCTTCGACGCGCAGTAGTCCAGCATCTCCTGGGTCTCGGCGATGCCGCCGATCATGGATCCGGCCAGCGTCTTGCTGCCGTAGATCAGCGACATGCCGGCGACGGACGCCGGATGCGGCGGGACGCCGAGGACGACCATCGCCCCCTCCGGCCTGAGAAGACCGAGGTACGCGTTGAGGTCGTGATCGACCGAGACGGTGTCGATCAGGATGTCGAAACGTCCGGCCATCTTCTCGAGCGCCCTGGGCTGGTTCGTCAGCTCGAAGGCATGGGCGCCGAGCCTTCGCGCGTCCGCCTCCTTGGCCCGCGACGTGCTGAGCATCGTCACCTCGGCTCCCATCGAGGCGGCCAGCTTCACCGCCATGTGGCCCAGGCCTCCGAGCCCGACGACTCCGACACGGTTTCCGGGCGCGCATTTCCACCGCCTGAGGGGCGAATAGGTCGTGATCCCGGCGCAGAGGAGGGGGGCCGCCGCCGCGAGCTCGAAACCGGACGGGACCTTCAGCGTGTATTTCTCCTCGACGACGACCTCGACCGAGTAACCGCCATAGGTCGGCGTCTTGCGGTCCATCTCGGTGCCGTTGTAGGTAAAGGCCGCTCCCTTCTGGCAGAACTGCTCCAGGTTGCGCTTGCACGGGTCGCACGAGCGGCACGAGTCGACGAAGCATCCGACGCCGGCCAGGTCTCCCACCGCGAACCTCGAGACGCCGGCACCGACCTTCGCCACGCGGCCGACGATCTCGTGGCCCGGCACCATCGGGAAGATCGAGCCGCCCCATTCGTCGCGGACCTGATGGATGTCGGAGTGGCAGACACCGCAGTAGAGAATCTCGATCTGGACGTCGCGCGGTCCCGGCTCGCGGCGTGTGATCTCGTGGGGAACGAGCGGCGCCTTCGCGGAAGGCGCGGCCCAGGCGGCTACCCGAGCTGACATCGTAAATTCCTTAGGCGAGTTGCTTGCGGTCGTCCTTCATTCCTCGCCAGACCGGCTGGAGGTTATGCCGCTCGACAAGCTGGAGCAACCGGCAGGACCTCCGCCGAAACCGGAAATGAGCTATACTTCCTTCGTTCGCCCTTTCTCCTCCTGACGGAGCGGACCGAGAACCGAAAGGTCCCCGTCGACCCTTCCCGTACTTTCCTCACCATCATTCAGCCGCACTCGTCCTTTGGACGGGCGCTTCTCAAAGGAACCCTATGAAGCTCTACGTTGGAAACCTGTCCTATTCCGTCAACGACTCCACCCTCCGCGCCCTCTTCGAGCCCTTCGGCAACATCGATTCCGCGCGCGTCATCTCCGACCGCGACACCGGCAGCTCGAAGGGCTTCGGCTTCGTCGAGATGTCCGACGCCGACGGCCAGAAGGCCATGGGCGCCCTGAACGGCAAGGACAACGATGGCCGCGCCCTCAAGGTGAACGAGGCCAAGCCCCAGGAGAACCGCGGTGGCGGCGGTGGCTACGGCGGCGGCGGCGGCGGACGCCGCTACTAGCTCCCGGCTCTTTTTTCTCTCGCCGGCGCCGAAGTGAGATCACTTCGGCGCCGGTTCCGTTTTTCCGCGACCTGACAGTCACCGGTTGTCCCCGGCGCCCCCGCGCCGCCGCCGCCCGGTAGACTGGCGCCGATGGCGTCTCCGAAGAACCCGCAGGCCGAGCCCCGCTGGCCCATCCTCTTCACGCTGCTCGCGTTGGGCGTGCTCAACTTCGCGCTCCCGCCGACGCTCACCGTCGGTCCGCGATGGGTGCTTCTCGTCGTCGTGGCCGTCCTGGTCGTGCCGACGGTGATCGCCCACCGTGCGGGGCGCAAGTCGCTCAGCCGCACGCTCGGCTTCGCCGTGAGCGGAGTCGTGACGATCGCGCTCGTCGGATCTCTCGTGCTCCTCATCGCGGGCCTGCCGAAAAAGAGCGAGACGCCGGCCGAGCTCGCGAAGTCCGCGACGTGCCTGTGGATCGCGAACGTGCTGGTCTTCGCGCTCTGGTACTGGAGGCTCGACGCGGGCGGGCCGCACGAGCGGGACGAGCGCGGCGCGCACACCGAGGGAGATTTCTTCTTCCCCCAGATGATGGACGGGTCGCCCTCTCCCGCGGACTGGTCGCCCCGCTTCGTGGACTACCTCTTCATCGCCTTCAACAACAGCACGGCTTTCTCGCCGACGGACACGCCCGTCCTGTCGCGCTGGGCAAAGGTCCTGACGATGCTCCAGTCGCTCATCTCACTTCTCGTGGTCGCGGTTCTCGCCTCGCGCGCCGTCGGCCTGATCTGAAATCCCTGGGCTTTCCGGCCTCCGGACTCTTTCCGGCGCTTCTCCGGCGTCCTCCCGGGGCGCCTCGGTACTTTATCCCGCGCGAACCGGGTGCCGTCCCTATTGAGGAAAAGCCGCCACGGCCGCACATTGTCCGTGTCAGCAGCAAGGAGGACATCATGAGAAGCGAGACGAAAGAGACCAGGGGCGGAAACAAGGTCGACGGAGGCTTCTACGTGAACCGGAAGACGTTCGGCCTCGTGACCGTGAGCGGGAAGAAGGGCATCCTCCCCGGCGGCGCGAACGACCTCTATCGGAAGATCCCGACGCTCGCGATGGTCGTGGCCGCTCCCCTGCTCGGCGCCTCGTTCGTCATCTTCCTGCCGTTCGTCGGCCTCGCGCTCTTCGCCGCGGCCGGCCTCCGCAAGGTGGCGAATCTCGACAAGGCCCGCAAGCCTGCCGAGCCGGCGCGCGAGACGCGCTGAGCCGCCCCTCGCAGCATCCAACGAAAGAAAAGAGAAAAGGAGAACGTCATGAAACGGTTCGAAGGCGGCAGCAAGGTCAAGGGCGGTTTCTACTTCAACCAGAAGAGCTGGGATCTCGTGACCGTCAGCGGGAAGACGGGCATCCTGCCCGGCTCGGCCGCCGACCTCCACCTGAAGCTGCCGGTGTTCCTCATGCTGCTCGGAGCACCCGTCTTCGGCGCGACCCTCGTGATGTTCCTCCCCTTCGTCGGCATCGCGCTCTTCCTCCACGCGGTGGCGAAGAAGGCCCTGAGGCCCTTCACGGCCGCGAGGCCGGAGCCGGCCCCCGAGACGCGCTGACGTCCGGACCAAATCCCCCGGACGGGCAGGGAGGCGCGCCGCCTCCCTTTTTCATGCCTGGATGATCCCGCGGCGGAGAGCGAAGCGGATGAGCTCGGTGCGCCCGTGGACGCCGAGCTTGCTCATGACGTGCTCCCGGTGGGACATCGCCGTCTTCACGCCGATCGCGAGCAGCTCGGCGATCTCCTTGTTGCTGTGTCCCTCGGCGACGAGCTTCAGGACCTGCTTCTCGCGGTCGGTGAGCGTCTCGTAGGAATCGACGGACTCGGCGCCGTCGGCCGCGGCTTCGCGCTCCTCGAGGGCGACGCGCGCGACCTCGGGAGCGAGCACGAGGCCGCCGCGGACGACGCCGCGGATGGCCGAGGCCAGCTCCGCTCCCGCCGCCTTCTTCAGGATGTACCCGGAGACGCCGATCTTGAGGAAGCGCGAGACGTACTCGCGGTCCTCGTACTGCGTGAGCACGATGATCTTCGTGCGCGGGCAGACCTTGCGGATCTCGAGCGCGGCTTCGAGGCCGCCGAGATTCGGCATCGCGATGTCGAGGAGGATGACGTCGGGCTCCAGCTCCTTGCAGCGGTCGATGGCCTGCCGACCGTCCTCGGCCTCGCCGACGACCTCGATGTCCTCGGCCTTCTGGAGGAGAGCCCGCACGCCTTCGCGCATGAGGGCGTGGTCGTCGGCGATGACGATGCGCGTCCTAGCCATGAGCGGCCTCCTCCGGAATCGGGATTTCGAACGTGAGGTGCGCGCCTTCGCCGGGCGCGGCGTCGAGGTGCATCTTCCCTCCGAGGATCTCCACGCGCTCGCGCATGCCGAGGAGGCCGAGACCGCGCCCCGTCTCGGACGGCAGCTCCACGCTTTTCGGGTCGAAGCCCCGCCCGTCGTCCTCGACCTCGATGAGGAGGCGCTTCTCGTCGGCCGCGATCTGCAGGAGCACGTGCTCGGCCCCCGCGTGGCGGGCGACGTTGAGAAGAGCTTCCTGCACGATGCGAAAGACGGCGGTTGCCTCGTCGTGCGGAACGCGGTTCTCCACGTCCTCGAACTCGCACTTCACGGCGATGCCGAGCGGCTCGATGTGGCGCGCGGCGTACCACCGCACGGCGGCGAGGAGGCCGAGGTCGTCGAGGATCGACGGGCGCAGGTCGAAGATGACGCGGTGCAGATCGTCGAGGGCGCGCCCCGCGAGGCCCTTCACCTCTTCGAGGCGGGCGCGCGTCCCACTCTCGGGCAGTTCGCCGAGCGCGCTTTCGAGGCGAAAGGACAGAGCCGCGATGGTCTGGCACGTCTCGTCGTGGAGCTCGCGCGCGATGCGCATGCGCTCGCGCTCCTGCGCGCTCAGGATGCGCTTGAGCAGCTCGGCGCGCCTCTCGTCGCGGTCGCGCAGCTCGGCATAGAGGCGTTGAAGCTCCTGCGTGCGCGCGGCGACGCGCGCCTCCAGCTGCTCGTTCGCGCTCCGGATCTCCTCGAGCGACGTGCCGAGGCGCACGCGCATCGTCTCGAGGGAGCGACCGAGCCGGCCGACCTCGTCGTCGCGGAGCGGCGGAATGGGCCGCGCGAGGTCGCCTCCCGTAATGCGCTCGGCGGCGCGCGTGAGGACGAGGAGGGGCCGCAGCACGCTGCGCGCCGCGCCCCACGTGAAGAACGCGGCGAGCGCGAGGAAGACGGGGGTCAGGGCGAGCATCCGCCGCCGGAACGCGACTGCGGGCGCGAACGCGTGGGCCGCCCGTTCGCGCACGACGACACCCCAGGGGAAGAGCCTCAGCGGCTCGAATGCGACCACGTCGTCCCCGGCGCGCCCCGCGAACGGCCGGCGCGCGAGGAGGAGCGGCTTGAGAAAGGCGGCGTCGACGGGGTCGGCCCGCGCGGGCCCGGTGTCCGTCGTGGCGACGATCTCGCCCGCGGCGTCGACGAGATCGAGGGCGTGCGCCTCGCCGAGCGGCACGGCGGGCAGGAGGCTCGCGAAGGCCGGCCGCGAGGGATCGAGGCTCGCGCCCGCGATGCCCGTGGTCTTCCCGTCGAGATCCACGAGCGGGACGAAGAAGAGGAGGCGGCGCGCGCCGCCGGCGAGCGTCGTCAGCGCGGATGCAGCCCGGCGGCCGGTGGCGATCGCCTCCTGCGCGGCCGGCATCGCGATGAGGTGGTCGTCTCGATGCCCGCCCTCCGGCTCCTCCCACAGGATTTCGCCGCGCGGGCTCAGAAGGTACACGCTGGAAAAGAGGCGCGAGCGGCGATAGGTGGCGAGGAGCGCCGCGCGGCGGGCGGGGCTGTCGGGCTCGACGCCACCGCCATAAAGACCCTCGAGATTGTCGCGGAGGATCTCCTCGACATGGTCGACCGTGGTGCGGGCGAGAAGCTGCTGATCGTGGACGACGCGGGCGGAAAGCTCATCGAGGGCGTTCGCGCTCAGGATGCCGAGGATGACGAGGGGCGCGAAGAGCCCGAGGGCGACGAGCAGGAGCGCCCGCGTCTGCAGGGCATTCCGGACCCCGAGGCGCGAACGTTGCTCGGAGTTCACGGCTTCGGCGGTGCTTCCGGAGCGGGAGGCGCGGGCTCGCCCTGGACCGGCTCGCCATAAAGCCGCGCGTACTCGAGAGGGTGCTCGTGCCTGAGCCGTTCCTTGCTGATCCTGCCGGTGAAGATGCTCGAGTCGTACGGAAAGATGCCCGGCGCGAGGTGGGCGTTGTAGATGTGCCACGTGATGACGACGAGGAAGGCCATGAGGCCCTCGTTGCTGTGCGCCACCTTCGACACGGGGATGAGCTCGCCGGGCAGGAATTTCGTCACGAGCATCGGAAAGTACAGGACGAGGCCCGTCGAGATCATGACGAGGCCGCCCAGGACGAGCCCCCAGTATTCGAACTTCTGCCGGTAGTCGAACCGGTCGAACGCGGGCTGCAACTCCACGAGGCCGAGGTCGTAGCGGAGCTGCTGGACGGCATCCTTGAAGTCCTGGCGATTCGGCAGGAGCGTGAGCTTCATCTTCCGTTCGGCCGCGAGGATCACGGCCACGCCGAGATGCCACATCGTGAACAGCGAGAACACGATGCCCGAGGCGCGGTGAATGACGCGCACGTGGTCGAGGCCTCCGAGGACGCGCACGATCCCGCGGGCCCACCCTGTCTCGAAGAACTTTTGCGGGAAGCCCGTCACCGCGAGGAGGACGAACGTCGTCATGACGATCACGTGCTCGAAGCGTTGCCTCTTCGAGAAGCGGACGGCGTATTCGGTCATCGGTTCACCAGCACGCGCCAGAGGTGGAGGAGGATCTGCAGGCAGAGCCCTCCGATGATGAAGGGGATGAAGATCTTGTAGAAGACGCCGACGGCCCACACGAGGGGCGCCCGCTTCAGGCTCGGCTCGTAGTGCGAGAGCCAGGCGGAGGGGAAGTTCTTCGAGGCGCCGGCATGGCACTTCGCGCACGTCTTCTGAAGGTTCGCCTTCAGCACCTGCGAGTTGCCTTCCTGCGCCTTCGTGATGTCGTGCGTGCCGTGGCAGTCGATGCAGAGCGCCGTGACGACCTTCGGCTTCTCACCGGAGGTGGCGAGCCTCGCGCTCATGCCGTGGAAGTCGGAGAGGTACGACGCGAAGACGTTCGTCGAGAGGCCGTACTTGGCCATCATCGTCTTGTTCGTGTGGCACTTCGCGCAGAGGTCGATCGTGGTGAGGCGCCAGTCTTTCGTGCGCGGGTCCGCGATGTCGTGCGCGTGGTGGCAGTCCGTGCACACGGGCACGTCCGGATTGCCCGCGGTGAGCGCCAGGCCGTGGACGCTCTTCGCGTAGGTCTCGGCCATGTCGCCGTGGCAGGAACCGCACGTTTCGGAGACCTTCGTGCGCGGAACCATGGGGCTCGCGATGTCGTGCGCGCCGTGGCAGTCCACGCAGAAGGGCGCGCTGCCTCCCTTCGCGAGGATCTGGTAATGCACGCCGTCGAGCGCCTTCGTGTAGTTCTCGAAGTGGCAGGTCTTGCAGAGATCCTTGAAGAGCGCGGAAAAGGCGGCCTTGTCCTTGGCCTTGAGTTCGGGATGCGGAACCTCGGACTGCGCGGGATGGCAGCCCGTACACCCCTGCCGCGCGCCGTGAACGGACTTCTCGAAGACGTCCCGCGGCACGTGGAGCGCCTGCTTTTCCCCGCTCGGAAGCGCCACGGACGCGTCCTTCTCGCCATGGCAGCTCAGGCAGGTTTCGACTTCCTCGTTGCGCGTCGAGGCCTCGGCCCCGAGAGGGGGAGACGCGATCAGCGGGATCAAAAAAAGAAAAAAGCAGACATCCCGGCTCGACTTCACGAAGCGCCTCCAGCGTCAAACTGAAGGGGATCGGCATCCGCCGCAATAATCAAGGCGCACTAGCGCCAACGGCGAACGGGCGGCGCAAGTGTCCCTTCCGGAGGGCTTTGCGGCCTTATACGCGCCGGAAAAGTGGGTTGCGGAGCCGCGCCATCGCCTCGGCCATAATCCCCCGCGTGACGCGGCGGAGGGATCCGCTCCTGAAGACGCTTGCCGCCGCGCCCGCGGTGCAGCGTCTGGCCGGGCGGATCGAGGCGGGGGTCCTCGGGACGTCGACGGGAAGCGTGTCTCTTTCGGGCGCGCCTCCCGGCCTCCTGCCGTACCTCCTCGAGGCCGTGGGCGCTCCGCTCGGGCTGAAGTGGCTCGTCGTGTTCGCGCACGAGCGCGACGCCGCGGCCTTCGCGCGCGACGCCGCGAGCGTCCTCGGCGCGGAGCGCGTGGCGTTCTTCCCGGCGCCCGCGCTGTCGCCCTACCAGCAGATCGCGCCGTCGCTGAAGGTCAGACGCGAGGAGTTCGGGACGCTGGCGCGCCTCGCGGAAGGCTCGGTGGAGCTTCTCGTCGTCCCGGCGCGCGCGCTCCTTCGGCGCCTGCCGCCGCCGGCCGAGTTCCTGGAGCGTACGCGCACGCTCGCCGCCGGCGACGACGTGCCGCCCGCGCGCATCGTCGGGGCGCTGCTCGACGAGGGGTACCAACGCGCGGACCTCGTGACCGAAACCGGCGATCTCGCCGTGCGCGGCGGCCTCCTGGACGTCTTCCCGCCGCACCTCCCGGAGCCCGTGCGCATCGAGTTCGACCTGAACGCGATCGCGTCCATCCGCTCGTTCGACCCGGACACGCAGCGCTCGACGGGCGCTCTCTCTCTCGTGTCGCTCCCGCCCATGGCGCTCGCGCCCGACACGCGTCAGGCGCGCGAGGCTGCCCGGCGCGTGCTCGCGGACTGCCGCACGCCGGACGACGACCCGCCCGTGCCGCGCGACCTCTCGCTCGCGCGCCGCAACGACGGCCTCGAGGAGCTGCTGCCGCTTCTCGCCGGAGAGGAAGCCCATGTCCTGGACCACGCGGGGAATTTCATCCTCGCCGTGGACGACCCCGATGTCATCGCCGCCGAGCTCGCCGGCGCCGCGGATATCCTGCGTCTCGACTACGACAAAGCCCGCAGGGCCGGGCGCGTCGTGCCGGACCCGGCGCGCCTCGCGGGCGACGCGGATCGCCTCATGAAGGATCTCCGGGCGCGCGCGCTCGTCGCCCTCGCCGCGGCCGTGCCGGCGGGCGAGACCATCGCGATTGGAGCGGAGTCGGTCCTGTCCTTCGAGGACCGGCTGCCGGACGCGACGAAGGAGATCGCGCGCGCGCGGAAGGAAAACCTCGCCGTGTTGCTCGCGGCCGCGACGAAGGGCGAGCGCGAGCACGTGGAGCGGCTCCTCGCCGAGTACGAGGTCGAGCATCAGGGGAAGGCCGAGGACGTGGTTTCGCCGCTCGCGCCGGGCGCGTGCCGCGTCGTCTCGGGCGGGCCGCGATCGGGATTTCTCTTCCGGCCGGCGGGCGTCCTGCTGCTCACGGCGACGGACCTCTTCGGCGAGCCGCGCTCGCAGGCGCCACGGCGGAAGTCCGCGTCGGAGGCGTTCCTGTCGGACCTGCGCGACCTGAAGGTGGGCGACGTCGTCGTGCATCGCGATTACGGCCTCGGAATGTTCGCGGGCCTCGCGAGCATCCAGGACGCGGGGCTGGCACGCGAGATGGTGGACCTGCGCTACGCGGGCGACGCGAGGCTCCTCGTGCCCGTCGAACGGCTGGACCTCATTCAGAAATACGCCTCCCAAGGCGACGGGCCGAAGCCCGCTCTCGACAGGCTGGGCGGCCTCGGCTGGGAGAGGCGGAAGTCCTCGGTGAGGAAGGCCGTCAAGGACATCGCCGATCAGCTCCTGAAGCTCTACGCGCGGCGCGCGGCCGCGCCCGGTCACGCGTTCTCGAAGGACTCGCCGTGGCAGAAGGAGTTCGAGGAGGCGTTCGAGTACACGGAGACGCCGGACCAGGCCGCGGCGATCCGCGACGTGAAGCGGGACATGGAGTCGGACAAGCCGATGGACCGGCTGTTGTGCGGCGACGTGGGGTATGGAAAGACCGAAGTCGCGATGCGGGCGATCTTCAAGTGCGTGCTCGACGGCAAGCAGGCGGCGCTCCTCGCGCCCACGACGATCCTCGCGGACCAGCACATCCGCACGCTGAAGCGGCGATTCGCGGCGTTCCCCGTCTCCCTCGACATCCTGTCGCGCTTCCGCGGGAAGGACGACCGGAAAGAGCTGCTGCGGCGCCTTTCGGAAGGGACGCTCGACGTCGTCGTGGGAACGCACCGGCTTCTCAGCAGGGACGTCGCGTTCAAGGACCTCGGCCTTCTCGTCGTGGACGAAGAGCAGCGCTTCGGCGTGGCGCAGAAAGAGCGCATCAAGGAGTGGCGCGCGTCGGTGGACGTCCTCGCCATGTCGGCGACGCCCATCCCGCGCTCTTTGCACCTCTCGCTCGGGGGCATCCGCGACCTCTCCGTCATCGAGACGCCTCCGAAGGACCGGCTCGCGATCGCGACACATGTCGTGCCGGTGGACGATGCCGTCATCCGCGACGCGATCCGCGCCGAGGTGGACCGCGGCGGGCAGGTGTACGTGGTCCACAACCGGATCGAGTCGCTGGGTTTCTGGCGCGAGAAGCTCACGGAGCTGGTGCCCGAGGTGCGCGTCGTGACGGCGCACGGGCAGATGTCGGAGGGCGAGCTGGAGCGCGCGATGCGCGCGTTCGTGACGCGCGCGGCCGACCTCCTCCTCGCGACGACGATCGTCGAGAACGGCCTCGATATCCCCTCCGCGAACACGATGCTCATCGACCGGGCCGAGATGTACGGGCTTTCGCAGCTCTACCAGCTGCGCGGGCGCGTGGGCCGCAGCGACAAGGCCGCATCGTGCTGGCTGCTCGTACCGCCGGGGATGCCGCTTTCGGACGACGCGCGCCGGCGCCTGCGCGCGATCCAGGAGTTCTCGGACCTCGGCGCGGGGTTCCGCATCGCGGCGAAGGACCTCGAGATTCGCGGCGCGGGCAACCTGCTCGGCGGCGAGCAGTCGGGGCACATCGAGTCCGTGGGCTTCGAGACGTACGTGAACCTTCTCGAGGAGGCGATGGCCGAGGTCAAGGGCGAGCCGGTGCCCGAGAGGCGCGACGTGACGCTTCAACTCGGGCTGCCGCTCGCGCTGCCGGCGGCATGGATTCCGGAGGAGAACCTGCGCATGGCGCTGTACAAGAAGATCGCGGCCGCCTCCGACGAGGAAACGCTGCAGCTCGAGGCGGCGAATGCGTCCGACCGTTATGGATCCCCGCCGCCGGCCTTCGAGCGGCTGCTCGATCTCGCGCGCCTCCGCCTCCTCGCGCGCGCGCTCGGCGTGAAGGCGATCCAGCGCCGGGGCGACGAGCTGGCTGCGTCGCTCGAGAAGGACCATGGCCTCGATCCGGATCGAGTCGTCGCGATGCTCAGGAAGGGGGATCTCCTCGCGTCCGGCCCGGACGCGTTCCGGCTGCCGAAGGCGTTCGCCGGAATCCCGGCCGACGGCGCGAGTGTCACGGCTCGCGTGGCGCGGGCTCTCCTCGGCCTTGCCCGCGCGGGCGCTCGCGCGACACTGCCTCCCTCGCTCCACGCGGGGGCCGCGTGAGGCGCGCCGCGGCGCTGCTCGTCCTCGCCGCGCTCGTGGCGCCGGCTTGCGGGAAGAAGAACGGCCCGCGCGCCGTGACGCGGCCGGAGACCATCGCGATGGCGGGCGAAAGGCCCGTCACGCTGGACGAGTTCATGGCCTGGGCGAAGAAGGCGACGAGCGAGGACCCGAAGAACGTCTCACCGCGCGTCCTCTCGAGCCTCCTCGACCAATACCTCGAGGAGGTGCTGCTCGCGCGCGCCGTGGAAGCCGCCGGGCCGAACGTCCCGGGAACGACGCCCGCGGAGAAACGCCGCGCGTTCCTCACCCGGGCGGCCGGGCTCGAAGCGCTTCAGGACTCGGACCTCCGAAGGGAGTACGACGCCCATCCGGAGCGCTACAGGAGGTCGGCTCTCGTGCGCGTGTCGCAGCTCCTCTTCCGCACGAAGGACGCCGCCGACGCCGCGGTGAAGCGCCTCGCGGCGGGCGCGCCCTGGGCGGAGGTGTCGCGCGAGTCCAGCGTCGCGGCGAATGCCTCGTCCGGCGGCTCCCTGGGACCGCTCGCGCGCGCGGACCTGCCGCTCGAGTTCGAGAAGGCGGTCTGGAGCCTTCCCGCCGGCAAGACGAGCCCGGTGATCGCGACGCCGCACGGCTTCCATGTGTTCCGGGTGGACGAGCGGCTGGACGCGCGCGACGTGACCTTCGAAGAGGCGTTGCCGGCCCTTCGGATGGCCGTGGCCGAGGATCGCAGCGCGAGGGCCGTCGAGGAGGCGATTGCGGGGGCCCGCCGGCGCTTCCCGGTGACGGTGGTCGAGGACCACCTCCCGTTCCCCTACGTCGGAACGAATCCCCACGGCACCGCGCGGCCCGGATTTCGCTAGACTGCGCCCCCGTGAAGCCATTTCGGCGCTCCTACGTCCTCTTTTTCGCCGCGCTTGCCGCGGCGGTGCCCGCCGCCGTGCCGCTCCTCTCCGGCGAGGTCATCAACCGCATCCTCGTGCACGTGAACTCGCGCGTCATCACGCAGGCCCAGCTCGACGCGCGCGTCGACCAGGCCGCGCACGAGGCCGGCTCCCCGCCCAATGCGGCCCAGGGCCAGGAGATGAAAAAAGGCGTCATGGAAGAGCTCGTGAACGAGGCGCTTCTCGAGGACCGCGCCAAGGAGCTCGACCTCGTGACGGCCGACGCCGAGATCGAGGAACAGATCAAGCGGCTCAAGGACCAGAACAACGTCACGACGGACGAGGACTTCGCGAAGGCCCTCGCGCAGTCGGGCCTCACGATCGACCGCCTGCGCGACCAGCTCCGCCGCACCGTGACGCTGCAGCGCGTCGTGGGGCGCGAGGTGAACAGCAAGGTGGACCTGTCGGACGACGCCCTCCGCATCATCTACGAGCGCGAGAAGGAGACGTGGCGCGTGCCCGAGAAGGCGCATCTCGCCGAGATCCTCGTGCCGAATGGAGACGATCCCGCCCGATCGGCGCGCCGGGCGAAAGAGGCGTCGGATCTCGTCAAAGGCGGCGCGAAGTTCGAGGCCGTCGTGAAGGACTACTCCGAAGGGGCCACGAAGAGCCGGGGCGGAGACCTCGGAACAGTCGCGAAGGGCGAGCTGACCGCCGAGATCGACAAGGCCGTGTTCTCGCTGCCGGTGGGCTCGGTGTCGGACCCTATCGGAACGAAGTTCGGCTGGCACCTCGTGAAGGTGATCGAGAAATTCCCGGTTTCGTTCAAGCCGTTCGCCGACGTGAAGGCCCAGTTGCTGAAGCGCGAGCAGGACACCCAGTTCCAGAAGAAGCTCGCCGAGTACCTCGACAAGCTGAAGCACGAGGCCGTCATTCGCGTGTCGCCCGAGGGACAGAGGTATTACACGCCGCCCGCGGGCGTCGTCGTGCCTACGCCGACGCCCAAGCCGGCGCCCGCCCGGAAGAAGAGGTAGCGCTCGGGCGTCAGCTCGCCAGGAACTCGGCGCGCCAGCGCGACAACCCGTCCTGGCTGACGAGGAGATCGGCCGTGAGGCGTCCGTTCGCGCGGCGCGTCTTCGCCGCCGCCGTGAGGACCGCTCTCGAGGCGAGGAAACCGGGATCGAGGCCGAGCGAAACGGCCCTCGCGTCGCGCGATTTCCTGAGCGCCTCCACCTCGCGGTCGAGCGCGGGGTCCGCCTCCACACGCTCGCCGCGGCGGGTCTTCGGCCATTCGAAAGGCGCCAGGGCCGCGGCGCGTTGAAGCGCCTCGTGAAGGGCGTGCGCGAAGGCGTCCGGAAGCGGGCGCGGGCCCGGGAAGAGCTTCCCGAGATCCGTTTCGCCGCCGGCGGCCGGCTTCGTCGCGAGGAGCAGTCGCTCGTTCGTGAGCACGCGGAACGGGGGGCGGTCGAGGGATCGCGCGCGGGCCTCGCGCGCTTCCCAGAGGGCGCGCGCGAAGGCGCGCTCCTTGTCCGTGAGGGCGTTCGTCCCCTTGATCCGCCAGTCGTTCTCGGGGTCGGCCTCGCGCCCGGCGGGAAAGCCCGCCGCGGCCAGCCGCGCGCACTCCTCGGCGTGCCACGCGAGACGGCCTTTCGCCTCGAGATCGCGCGTGAGCGATCCCACGAGCGCCGCGAGGTGGAGGACGTCGGCCGCGGCGTAGGCGACCATCGCGGGGTTGAGCGGCCGCTCGCTCCAGTCGGCGCGCTGGTGCGTCTTGTCGAGCGTCACCCCGACCCGGCCGGAGAGGAGCGCGGCGAGCCCGATCTCCTTTTCGCCGAGAAGCTGTGCCGCGATCATCGTGTCGAAGAGCGACGTCGCGCGGAAGCCGTATCCGCGGAAGAGGAGCCTGAGGTCGTAGTCGGCGCCGTGCATGAGGAGCCGGCGAGGAGCGAGGCGCGCGAGGAGAGCCGCGATGTCGAGGAGTGAGAGCGGGTCCACGAGATGAGCCGTGCCGTCCCAGGCGAGCTGCAGGAGGCAGGCCTTCTCGAAGTAGTGGTGAAACGAGTCCGCCTCCGTGTCGAGCGCGACGTCGGCTCCCGCCCGCGCATCGAGACCCTCGAGAAGGGCGCCGAGGGAGTCTGAGTCGAAGGCGAGGCGTACTCCGGCAGTGGGGAGGGTCGAGGTCGTCACCATGGGCGAGGGTACACCGCGGCGGCGGCACGGCCCGCAACGTCCTTCCGCGCAGGGATTTCCCTTGACGCCGCCCGGTTCATCGCCCGATACTCGTGGTGGAAATAAGTGGTCAGTGGTGGCGTCCTGTGGATTCCAAGGGGATTCCCGTGACGACGCCAGGGACTCCTTTTCCAGAGGACGAGTATGGACCGCCTTCGGGGCAGTGCGGAAACGACGGTGGACGAGAAGGGCCGCTTCAAGGTCCCGTCCGTCTTCCGTGCGCCGATCGAGGAGACGTTCGGGCCCGAGTTCTTCCTGACGTCCATTTCCGGCGTCGACGTTTTGATCTTCCCGATGCCGGTCTGGAACGCGCTGGAGGAGAAGCTCGCCGCGATGCCCGCGATCCATCGCGCGAAGGCGAAGTTCCAGGAGCGTTTCAACACGTACGGGCAGGTGGCGCGGATGGACGCGCAGGGCCGCCTCCTCGTTCCGTCGCTTCTGCGAGAGGTTTCGGCGCTCGAGGGCGACGCGCTCGTCCTCGGCCAGACCGACCATCTGAGGCTCGTCGACCGCACGAAGCATCTCAAGAGCCTGCGCACGGCCACGGTCACGGATGAGGACTACGACGAACTCGCACGACATCTCGTCTGACGCGCCATGGCGGATGCCGGCGCGGTCCACGTTCCGGTCCTCCTCCGGGAGGTCGTCGCGGCGCTCCGGCCGGAACGCGGCGGCGTCTACGTGGACGCGACGCTCGGCCTCGGCGGTCACGCGCGGGCTCTCCTCGAGGCCTCGCCGGACGTGCGGGTCGTCGGGATCGACCGCGATCCGGAAGCGCTGCGCCTCGCGGTGGAGCGCCTCGCGGGGTTCGGCGCGCGCCTCGTCACCGTGGAGGGGCGCCACGAGGACCTCGCGGCCCATCTCGATGGCCTCGGCCTTCCGCGGGTGGACGGCATCCTCGCGGATCTCGGCGTGTCGTCGATGCAGCTCGACAGCGCGGAGCGGGGGTTTTCATTCATGAAGGAAGGTCCGCTCGACATGCGCATGGGCGCCTCGGGACCTTCGGCCGCCGACCTCGTGGCGACGGCCTCACGCGAGGAGCTGACGCGGATTTTCCGCGAATGGGGGGAGGAACGCATGGCGGGACCGATCGCTCGTACGGTGGTGGAGGCCCGGAAAACGCTGCCGATCCGAACGACCGGCGAGATGAGGCGCCTCGTGCTGAAGGTCCTCGGGCCGCGGCGCGAGATGCACAAGGACCCCGCGACCCGCGTTTTCCAGGCTCTGCGCATCGCGACGAACCGCGAGCTCGTCGAGCTCGAGCACTTTCTCGACGACGCGGTCGAGCGCCTCGCGCTCGGCGCACGGCTCTCCGTTCTCTCGTATCACTCGCTCGAGGACCGCATCGTCAAGCACGCGTTCCAGCGTCACACGGCGGGCTGCACGTGCCCGCCCTCGTTCCCCGTGTGCGTGTGCTCGCGGCGCCGTGTCATGGCCCTCGTCACGCGCAAGTCCCTTCGTCCCACGCTGGCCGAGCTCGGAGAGAATCCCCGCGCGCGCTCGGCGCGGATGCGCGTCCTCGAGCGCGTCGCCGAAAACGGCGCCGGTCCGGGCACGCCTCCGCGGTGAGGCCCGGCCCATGGCGTATGCCGTCCGTCGCCCCGTCGAAAACCTCTATCTCGTGCGGGAACGTGACCGGCGGCGGACGCGCGAGCTCGTGGCCCTCGCGCTGGCGGCGGTGCCGCCGGCGGTCGTTCTCTTCCTCGCCATCTGGGCGAACCTCGAGACGGTGCGCCTGGGGTACCAGCTCGCGAAGCTCGGGCGCGTGCGCGAAACGCTGCTCGAGAGAAAGCACCATCTCGAGATGGACCGCGCCCAGGCGGCGGCGCTCGCGCGCGTGGAGCCCATCGCACGCGGAAAACTGGGCCTCGTGCCGCCCACGCTCGACCAGGTCATCCTCGTGAAGGACGCGGCCCTCGCCTCCGCTCCCGCTTACGAGAAAGACGCCAGGCCGCCGGTGCCGGCAAAGGCCGCGCCGTGAGCGCCGTGCCGCGGCCGGATCGCCGGGCTCTCCTCCTGCTCGCGGGGGTCGGTCTGTGGATCCTCGTCCTCTTCGTGCGGCTCGTGGATTTGCAGGTCCTGCGGCACGATGAGTTCACGCGCCGCGCCTCCAGGCAGCAGGAGAGCACGATCGACCTCCCCACCCGGCGCGGCGTAATCTGCGACGCGGACGGCACGCTGCTGGCCGTGAACGCGCACGCCGAATCGGTCTTCGCGATCCCTTCGGACGTGGACGACCCCGACCGGGAAGCCGCGCTCCTCGCGCCCCTCCTCCGGCACCCGGCGAAGGAGCTTGCGAAGAAGCTCGGAAGCCCGGATCGCGCGTGGGTCTGGCTTTCGCGCCGCGTGAGCGACGGAGTCGCCGCGCGCGTCAAGGCCCTCGTCGCCGAGAGGCGGTTGCCCGGGATCCAGCTCATGCCCGAGTCGACGCGGCGGTACCCCGAGGGGACGCTCGCGGCCGCCGTGCTGGGTTACGTGGGCGCCGACAACCAGGGGCTGGCCGGCCTCGAGTACCGCTTCGACGCCGACGTGCGCGGCAAGGCCGCGCGTGTGACGATCCTGCGCGACGCGGCGCAGCGCTCGTACGCGACGCGCGCGCGCCAAGGCGGCGAGGCGCCGCGCGAGGGCAACGAGGGCGCGCGGATCACGCTCACGCTTCGAACCGGTATCCAGCACGCGGCCGAGCGCGAGCTCGCGAAGATCGGGGCCGAGTCGCGCGCGCGCGGGGCCTCGGCCGTCGTCCTCGAGCCGACGACCGGCGCGATCCTCGCGCTCGCCTCGTGGCCCACTTTCGACCCGAACCGCTACGGCGACGTGGACGCCGAGGCGCGGCGCTGCCGGCCGCTCGCGGACGTCTACGAGCCAGGCTCGACGTTCAAGATCGTCGCCGCGGCGACGGCGCTCGATTCCGGGACGATCTCCCTCGACGACCCGATCGACTGCGGCGGCGGCACGCTCACGATCGGGACCAACACGATCCACGAGCACGGCGGCAAGGGCTGGAGCGCGCTCACGATCGGCGACATCCTCGCGCACTCCTCGAACATCGGGATCGCGCACGTCGCGATGGGCCTCGGTCGCGCGCCGTTCTACAAGTCGATCCGCGCGTTCGGATTCGGCCAGAAGACGGGCATCGAGCTGGAGGGCGAGACCGCGGGAATCCTCGCGGACACGTCGGCATGGAGCGCGCTCACGCTGCCGACGATGGCGTTCGGTCAGGAGATCGGCGTCACGGTTCTCCAGATGGCGCGCGCCTACGCGGCGATCGCGAACGGGGGGCTGCTCCTGCAACCGCATCTCGTGGATGCGATTCAGAGACCGCGTGAGGGGTTTCAGAGCATCGAGCGGCAGCCCGCGCGGCGCCTCATGAGCGAGGAGACGGCACGCCGGCTGCGAATCCTCCTTCAGAGGGTCGTCGAGATGGGAACGGGAAAGGCCGCCGCGATTCCGGGCTACACGGCCGCCGGCAAGACGGGCACGGCGCAGAAGGCGGTGCCGGGCGCGGGCTATTCGAAGGACCGCTACGTCGCGTCGTTCATCGGGTTCGCCCCGGCCGATCGGCCCCGCGTCGTGATCGCGGTCGTCGTGGACGAGCCGAAGGGAAAGACCTACGGCGCCGAGGTCGCGGCGCCGGTGTTCTCCGCGATCGGCGCGGAGGCGCTGCGAATCCTGCGCGAGCCGCCCACTCCCGTCGATGCCCTGCGTCCCTCCGTGCTCACCGCGGACCTCGGCGCGGGCGCCGCGGCCGCCGTGCTCAGCGCGCGCCTCAACGCCGGCGACCTCGTGCCTGCCGCGAACCGGGCGGACCTCGAGGGAAACGGAGAGGACCGGGTGCCGGACGTCTTCGGCAAGAGCGCCCGCGACGCGGTGCGGCTTCTCGCCTCGCACGGCCTCTCGGCGCACCTCTCGGGGACGGGCTTCGTCGTGTCTCAGGATCCGCCGGCGGGATCGCCCGCGGGGCACGGCGGCGCCTGTTCGCTCGTCCTGGCGCCGATGCACGCGGCGGGAGAGACGCCATGAGGCTCTCGGCGCTCGCCGCGGAACTTCCGCACCGGCGCGCGGGCACGCCCGGGGACCCCGAGGTGCTCGGAGTCACGCACGACTCGCGCGCGGCGACGCAGGGAACACTCTTCGCCGCGCTGCCCGGCCTGAAAGCCGACGGCCGCCGCTTCGTGGCCGACGCGGTCGCGCGCGGCGCCGTCGCGGCGCTCGGCCTCGCGCCCGCGCCGGCGGCCGCGGCCGTGCCGTATCTCGAGGTCGAAAACCCCCGGCGTTCCGCGGGCCTCGTGGCCTCGCTTCTCGCGGGCCGGCCGTCGGAAAGGCTCGTGATGGCGGCCGTGACCGGCACGAGCGGCAAAACGACGACGACGTATCTCCTCGACCGTCTTCTGGCGATTCGCCACGAGAGGCGCGGCTTCTTCGGCACGATCGTCTACCGCGGGGCGGGTGGCAAAGCGGCGGAGATCCCCGCCTCGCACACGACGCCGGAGGCGACGGAGCTTCAGCCGATGCTCGCGGCGCTCGTCGCGGACGGCGGCACGGCCGCGATCATGGAGTGCTCCTCGCACGCGCTCGTCCTCGATCGCGTCGCGGGCTGCTCGTTCGACGCCGCGGTCTTCCTCAACCTCTCGCGCGAGCACCTCGACTTCCACCGCGACATGGACGACTACTTCGAGGCGAAGGTCCGCCTCTTCTCGCTGCTCAAGCCGGGCGGGAAGGCGGTCGTGAACCTCGGCGATTCGTACGGCAGGAAGCTCGCGAGTCGACTCAGTGGCGAGCGTGTCGTTGGTTTTTTCTTAGAAGGTGAATGGGGGCCGGACCAGACGCTACCGGCTGCTCCTCACGGCGAGGGCGGTCTCTTCGCGACCGTCGTCGGGCGAGCGAAGCTCGGGACTGCGGGAACGACGCTCGAAATCGAGGTCTCCGGCCCATTTACCTTCGAAGAAAACGCGCCGTCTCCCGCTGCGATGCCAAAGCACGTAACGACGGCGGGGGGCCGGACTTTCCTGACAGTAAATTCCCCTCTTCTCGGCCGGCCGAACGCCGAGAACCTGCTCGCCGCGGCGGCCGCCGGCCTCGCGCTGGGCTTTTCCCCTGCCGAGATCGCGGCGGGCCTCGGCGCCGTGACGAGCGTCCCCGGGCGCCTCGAGGCCGTGCCGAACGCGCTCGGATTCACGGTCCTCGTGGACTATGCGCACAAGCCCGCCGCCCTCGAGGGCGTGCTGAAGACGATCAGGCCGATCGCCGCGGCGCGCGGCGGCCGCGTGATCGCCGTGTTCGGATGCGGCGGCGACCGCGACAAGGGCAAGCGCCCCGAGATGGGCCGCATCGCGGCGATGCTCGCAGACGTGGTCATCGTGACGTCCGACAACCCTCGCTCCGAGGATCCCGAAGCGATCCTGAAGGACGTGCGCGCGGGCGTCGAAACGGAAGGAAAAACGGCGCGTTACGTGGCCGACCGCCGCCAGGCGCTCGCCGAGGCGTTCGCGCTCGCCCGCGCGGGAGACGTCGTCCTCGTAGCGGGCAAGGGGCACGAGACGTACCAGGTCGTGGGCGGGCGCAGGCTGCCGTTCGACGACCGCCTCGTCGCGAAGGAGCTGCTCGAAGGGCGCGCGGGGGCGGCGCGATGATCCTCTGGCTGCTCTACCCGCTGCACGGGAAGGTGCCGCTCTTCAACGTCTTCCGGTACATCACGTTCCGGGCGGCGAACGCGGCGCTCATGGCGCTCCTCCTTTCGATCTTCCTCGGCCCCGTCCTCATCCGCTGGCTGCGCGCCCGCCAGATCGGCCAGTCCATCCGCGAGGAAGGGCCGGTGGGCCACCAGGTGAAGGCGGGCACGCCCACGATGGGCGGCGTTCTCATCAACCTGGCGATCGTCGTGCCGACGCTCGTCTTCGCCGACCTGTCGAATCGCTACGTGTGGGTCGCCCTCGTGGCCACGGAGCTGGCCATGCTCATCGGCCTCGGCGACGATTGGCGGAAGGTCTCTCGAAAGAGCAACCGCGGCTTCTCGGGCCGGCAGAAGCTGGTCCTGCAGACCGCGATCGGGCTCGGCGTGGCGTGGGCGTCCGTGAAGCTCTTCGAGGCGCGCGCGGACGCGACGCACGTCGCCCTGCCGTTCCTGAAGAACGTCCACCCGGACCTCGGCTTCTTCTACATCCTCCTCGCGGCGATCGTCGTCGTCGGCTCGTCGAACGCCGTGAACCTGACGGACGGCCTCGACGGCCTCGCGATCGGGGCGACGCTCATCGCGTCGGCCACTTTCGCGATCCTCGCGTACATCGCCGGGAACGTGAAGGCGGCGAGCTATCTCCTCGTGCCGTCCGTTCCGGGTACGGGAGAGCTCGCGGTCTTCTGCGCGGCCATCGTGGGGGCCTCGCTCGGATTCCTCTGGTTCAACTCGCATCCGGCCGAGGTCTTCATGGGCGACACGGGCTCGCTGGCGCTCGGGGCCGCGCTCGGAACCGTCGCCGTGCTCATCAAGCAGGAGATCCTGCTCGTCCTCGTGGGCGGCCTCTTCGTCGTCGAGGCCGTCTCCGTGATCCTGCAGGTGGCCTCGTTCCAGCTGCGCGGCAAGCGCATCTTCCGCATGGCGCCGCTTCACCACCACTTCGAGCTGTCCGGGTGGCCGGAATCGAAGGTCATCATCCGGTTCTGGATCGTCGCGATCCTCTTCGCGCTCGTCGCGCTGTCCACGTTGAAGCTCCGATGACGCTCTCGCTCGGACCCGACCTGCCCGAGATCCGCTCCGCGGCGGTCTTCGGCCTCGCCCGTTCGGGCCGCGCCGCCGTGGCGGCGCTCGCCGAGCGCGGCGTGGAGGTGACCGGCACGGACGCGAAGGCCGATCCGGAAGGCCTCGCCCGGCACCCCGGCGTGCGGTACGTCCTCGGCGGGCATCCCGAGTCCCTCCTCGACGGCGTGGACCTCGTCGTCGTCTCGCCCGGAATCCCGCTCACGCTTCCCGTCTTCGACGCGGCGCGGGCGCGCGCGCTGCCCGTGGTGGCGGAAGTCGAGCTGGCCTCGCGCCTTCTGCCGGGCGTCGTCGTGGGCGTCACGGGCACGAACGGAAAGTCCACGACGACGGCCCTCGCCGCCGCGCTGCTGAAGGGGGCGGGCCACAACGCGGTGGCCTGCGGAAACTTCGGGACGCCGTGGATCCACTTCGCGACGAAGGAAGGCGCGAACGGGAGCGCCACCGCACCGCGCACGTGGGTCGTCGAGCTGTCGTCCTTCCAGCTCGAAGGCGTCCGGCGGTTCGCGCCCGACGTGGCCGTGCACCTCAACCTCACGCCCGACCATCTCGACCGCTACCGCTCGATGGACGACTACGGCGCGGCCAAAGCGCGCATCTTCGAGAATCAGCGCGAGGCGCAGGTCGCGGTGCTGAATGCCGACGACCCGCTCGTCGAACGGATTCGCCCGCGTGCGCGGCGCCTCGCGTTCTCGCGGCGCGTCTCGCCGGGCATGGGCGCCTGGCTTGCCGACGACCTCTTTCTCGCGGACGTGACGGGCAAGGGGCCTCGCGTCGTCGCGAAGCGGTCGGATCTCGCGCTGCCCGGCGCGCACAACGTGGAGAACGCGCTCGCCGCCCTCGCCGCGACGCTGCCGCTCGGCGTCACGCCCGAAGCGGCCGTCGAGACGCTGCGCACGTTCCGCGGCCTGCCGCATCGCACGGCGCTCGTGCGCACCGTGAACGGGGTCGGCTACTGGAACGACTCGAAGGGCACGAACGTGGACGCGACGCTGAAGAGCCTCGAGGGATTCCCGGACGGAAAGGTGCATCTCATCCTCGGGGGGAAGGACAAGGGCGACGACTTCGGGCGCCTCGGGCCGCTCGCGTCGCGGAAGGCGAAGCGGATCCTCGCCATCGGCAAGGCGGCGCCCGGGATCGCGCGGGCGCTCGGCAGCCTGCCCGGCGTCCCGCTCGTGGTCACGGGTACGCTCGAGAAGGCCCTCGAGGACGCCGCCGAGAACGCCGAGCGGGGCGACGCCGTCCTCCTGTCGCCCGCGTGCGCGTCGTTGGACCAGTTCCGCAACTTCGAGCATCGCGGCGAGGTCTTCGAGGCGCTCGTGAAGGCGTTGCCCGAGCCGTCCGCGGCGGGGAGGCGCTGATGGCCAAGAAGCTGGCCTTCGACCGCCTGCTTTTCGGATCCGTCGTGCTGCTCGTGTTCACGGGCCTTCTGATGATCTACAGCGCCTCGGCGATGCAGATCTACCTGCCCACCTCCGGAGCCCCGGCCGGCGCGTACTTCTTCGTGATCAAGCAGACGGTCGCCGTCGTCGCCGGCGCGATTCTCGCGTTCCTGGCGATGTCGATCGACTACCGCCGCCTGAACGACCCGCGCCTCATCGGAGCTCTCATCGTCCTCCTGACGGGCGCTTTGGTGGCGGTGCTTCTCCGGGCGCCGGTCAACGGCGCGCGGCGATGGCTGTCTCTCGGCGTCATCAAGTCGATCCAGCCCTCGGAGTTCGCGAAAATCGGACTCGTCATCGCGCTCGCTGCGCTGCTGTCGCGGCGGGAGGGGGAGGTCACGCACCCGACGCGCACGCTGCTCCCGATCCTCGGGCTCGTGGCCCTCTTCGCGGGTCTCGTTCTCTACGAGCCCGATTTCGGCACTGCCGTCACGTACTTCGTGATCGCCGCCGCGATGCTCTTCTTCGCCGGCCTGCCGATGAAGTATTTCCTCGGCTCGGCGCTGCTCCTCGTGCCCACGCTTTCCGCGTTCCTGTGGACGGCACAATACCGGCGCGACCGCCTCATCTCGTTCCTGCACCCGGAGGCGGACCCCCTCGGCAGGGGCTTCCACGCCATCCAGTCGCTCATCGCCGTCGGAACGGGCGGCGTCACGGGCCTCGGCCTCGGACACGGAAAGCAGAAGCTCTTCTTCCTGCCCTACCCCTATACCGACTTCATCTACGCGATCGTCGGCGAGGAGCTGGGCCTCGTCGGCTGCGTCGCGGTCCTCGCCCTGTTCGGCTTTCTCTTCGCGCGCGGCGTGCGCGCGGCGGCGAACGCGCCCGACTCCTTCGGGCGGCTCCTCGGAGTCGGCTTCTCGGTGATGATCGTCGTGCAGGCGCTCGTCAACATCTCCGTCGTCCTTGCGCTCCTTCCGACGAAGGGCATTCCGCTGCCGTTCCTCTCGTACGGCGGGTCGGCGCTCTTCGCCGATCTCCTCGCGGTCGGAATTCTCCTCAACCTCTCGCAGCACGCGTCATGACGGAGCGCGGCTTTCTCATCGCGGGCGGAGGGACGGGCGGGCACGTGTTCCCGGCCCTCGCGCTGGCCGGCGAGATCCGGCGGCGGCGGCCCGGCGCGCCGATCGTGTTCGTGGGCACCGCGCGCGGGCTCGAGACGGCGCTCGTGCCGAAGGCCGGCTTCGCCCTCGAGCTCGTGCGGGCGAAGGGCCTCGTGGGCAAGGGCTGGCGCGCGCGCCTCGACGGCCTCCGGGCGCTTCCGCTGGCGCTTCTCGATTCGCTGCGCCTTCTCGCGCGGCATGCTCCGCGCGCCGTCGTCGGCGTGGGTGGCTATGCTTCGGGCCCGCTCGTGGCCACGGCGTGGCTAAGGAGAGTCCCGACGCTCATCCACGAGCAGAACGCGGTCCCCGGCCTGACGAACCGTCTCCTCGCGCGCGTGGCCAGGCGCATCGCCGTCGGCACGGCGCGCGGCGCCGCGGCGCTGCCCGGAGCCGTCGTGACGGGCAATCCGGTCCGCGAGAGCTTCTTCGGAATCCCGTCCCTCGTCGCGCGCTCGGTGGATCGCCGGCTGCGGATTCTCGTCGTCGGCGGCAGCCAGGGCGCGCAGATCCTGAACCGCGTCGTGCCTCTTGCGCTGGCGCGGCTCGCGACGGCGGGCGTCGCGTTCGACGTCGTGCACCAGGCGGGGAAGGGCCGCGCCGACGCGGTCGTGACGACCTACAGGAAGCTGGGGCTCCTGGGGAATCGCGCGCTCGTCCACGAGTTTCTCGACGACATGGCCGCCGCGTACGCGGCAGCGGATCTCGTCGTGGCGCGCGCGGGCGCGATGACCGTCGCGGAGATCGCGGCGGCCGGACGCCCGGCGCTCCTCGTGCCGTTCGCCGCAGCGGCGCGCTCTCACCAGGAGGCGAACGCCCGCGAGCTCGAGGCGGAAGGCGCGGCCGTCGTCGTCACGGAAGCGGAGGCCACGGACGAACGCCTCGCGGCGGTTCTCGCGGGCCTTCTGGGCGACCCCTCGCGCCTTCTCGCGATGGGCGAGGCGGCGCGGCGTTCGGCCGCGCCGGACGCGGCGGCTCGCCTGTGCGATTTGGTGTTCGAAGTCGAGGCAAAGTCATGAATTTCCTGAGGGTCAAGCGCCTTCACTTCGTCGGTATCGGCGGGATCGGAATGTGCGGCCTCGCCGAGCTGCTGAAGAGCGTCGGGCTCGAGGTGACCGGCTCGGATCTCTCGGTCGGCGAGACGACCGAACGGCTGATGAGCCTCGGCATCAAGGTGCATCGGGGCCATCGGGCCGAGAACGTGTCCGGCGCCGACGTCGTCGTCTACTCGAGCGCTGTCAACGAGAGCAACCCGGAAGTCGCGGCCGCGCGGTCCGCCGGCATTCCCGTGATCAAGCGGGCCGAAATGCTCGGGGAGGTCATGCGCGTCAAGAGGGGGATCGCGATCGCCGGCACGCACGGCAAGACGACGACGACGTCCATGACCGGCGCGATCCTCATGGCGGCGGGCCTCGACCCCACGATCATCGTCGGCGGCCGCATGCGCGACGTGGGCACGGCGCG
>JBGPDK010000015.1:0-31879 GCA_041482235.1 Thermoanaerobaculia bacterium
CGAGCGCGAGGGCGCGGCGCACGGCCTCCACGTCCTCGACCATGTTCTCGACGGTGTAGAGCTTCGCATCCTCGAGACGCTCGGACCGGCCGGAGCCGCGTTCGTCGATGAAGATGAGGCGGTTCGTGCGCGCGAGCGGCGTGAGATGGGGGAGGAAGTAGTCGTGCGAAGCCCCGGGCCCCCCGTGAAGGATGAAAAGGGGCGCCCCCGAGCCGATGGACTTCCAGTAGATGAGAACGCCGTTCGCGTCCACGAATCCCTCGGTCTGGACGAAGGCATTGGCCTTCGACTGGCCGGGGGCGGCGTGGACAGCGCCCGCGAGGACGAGAGCGCAGAGCGGGGCCAGTCGCGTGGTTTTCATGGCCGGGAATCTACACCCCGGGCCATCCTTTAGACTGCGCCGCGCATGGCGAAGATTCGGACCGGCATCGTCGGCTGCGGACATCTCGGCAGGCACCACGCGCGGATCCTGACGGAGCTCGCCGACTCCGCTCCGGCGGGCTTCGTCGAGCCCGACGCCGCCACGGCGGCCGCGATCGAGGCCGCCCACGGTTCGAAGGGCCTCGTGAGGAAGGGCTCGGTGAGGGAGCTTCTCGAGGCGGGCGCGACGGCCGTCGTCGTGGCCTCGCCGACTCCGTCGCACGCGGCCGTGGCGGAGGAGCTGCTCGCGGGCGGTGCCGACGTCATGGTCGAGAAGCCGATCACCGTGACGCTGGCCCAGGCCGACCGACTCGTCTCCCTCGCGCGGGAGCGGGGCCGTGTCCTGCAGGTGGGCCACATCGAGCGCTTCAACCCGGCCGTGGCCGCCGTGCGCCCCCTCGTCACCGAGGTCAAATTCATCGAGGCGCACCGCCTCGGAGTCTTCTTGCCGCGCGCCATCGACGTGGACGTCGTCCTGGACCTCCTCGTCCACGACCTCGACATCGCGCTCGACCTGGTCGGAAGGCCCGTGGCCGAGATCCGGGCCGTCGGCGTGCCGATCCTGAGCGAGAAAATCGACATCGCCTCCGTGCGGCTCTCGTTCGAAGGGGGGTGCGTCGCGAACCTCACCGCGTCGCGCGTCTCTCAGGACAAGACGCGGAAGTTCCGGTTCTTCCAGCCCGACTGGTACTTCTCGATCGACACCCAGAACCGCGACGTGACGGCTTTCCGCCTCGACCGCCTGAGCGGACCGCCGCGCATCGTGCCGTGGCCGGTGGAGGTGGCTCCTGCCGATCCCCTCACCGCCGAGGACGCGTCGTTCCTGAAAGCTTGCGCGGACCGCACCGAGCCCGAAGTCACGGGCGAAGCCGGCCGCGCCGCGCTGAAGCTGGCGCTCGACATCCTCGAGGAGATGGGGCGGGGGCGATGAGGGAAGAAAGATCTGCTCGGAAAAGAAAGAAAGAGAAGAAGAAGATTTCTTTGAAAGGTAAGAGGGGAGAGAAGCGAATCGGCCTCATCGGCGGCTCGGGTCTGTATGCGCTGCCCGGGCTCCGAATCTCAGGCGAGGTCGCGCTGCGCACACCTTTCGGGACTCCCTCCGATTCTTTCTTCCTAGGAGATCTCTCTTCGGTCCCCGTCGCCTTTCTCGCCCGGCACGGGCGCCACCATTTGCTCTTGCCTCACGAGATCAACTACCGGGCGAACATCTGGGCGTTCCGGAAGCTGGGCTGCTCGTGGCTGCTGTCGGCGTCAGCCTGCGGCTCGATGAAGGAGGCCTACAAGCCCACCGACATCGTCCTGCCGGACCAGTTTCTCGACCTCGCGAAGGGGCGCGCCTCGACGTTCTTCGGAGACGGCTGCGTGGGGCACGTGTCTTTCGCGCATCCGGTCTCGTCCATCCTCCTCGACGCGCTCGAGGCGGCCGCGAACGCCGAGGGCGCCGTGTGCCACCGCGGGGGAACGTACGTGTGCATGGACGGGCCGCAGTTCTCGACGAAGGCCGAGTCTCTGCTCTACCGCTCCTGGGGCGTCGACGTGATCGGCATGACCAACGCCACCGAGGCGAAGCTCTGCCGCGAGGCGGAGATCGGCTACGCTTCCATGACTCTCGTCACGGACTACGATTGCTGGCACGAGGAGAAGGAGGCCGTCTCGGTGGAGGCCGTTCTCGCCGTCCTGAAGACGAATGCCGGCACGGCGAACCGCGTCCTCGCGAACGCCGTGCGACACCTAGACCCGAACCGTCCGAGCGACTGCGCGGACGCACTGCGGTGGGCCGTTCTCACGCCGAAGGAACGGATCCCGCCCGCCGCCCGGAAGCGCCTGGCGCTATTTCTGGAGAAGGAAGTGAGATGACCGCACGCCGCATCGTCGTCACCGGATCCGTCGCCTACGACTACCTCATGACTTTCCCGGGGACGTTCCTCGACGTCGTCGTGCCCGACCGCATGAACCGCCTCTCGGTGTCGTTCCTCGTGGACTCCATGCGGAAAGTGAGAGGCGGCGTGGCTCCGAACATCGCCTACACGCTCGCGCTCCTCGGCCACAGGCCGCTCGTCATGGCGACGGCGGGCGTGGACGCGCTCGATTACAGCCGCTGGCTCGCCGAGCAGGGGGTCGACACGTCGGCGCTGCACATCTGCGACGACCTCTATACGGCGTCATTCTTCGTCTCGACGGACCGGGCGCAGAATCAGATCGCCACGTTCTACGCCGGGGCGATGGCGCGGGCCGCGACCCTGTCCTTCCGCAACCTCGCCCTCAGCAGCGTGAGTCTCGCGGTCGTCGCGCCGAACGCCCCGGACGCGATGGCGAAGTTCGCGACGGAGTGCCGCGAGCTTCACATCCCCTACGTCTACGACCCGAGCCAGCAGGTCGCCCGCCTGTCGGGCGACGAGATCCTCGAGGGAATGACGGGCGCGGCGATCCTCATCGCGAACGAGTACGAGTTCGGCGTCATCGAGAAGAAGACGGGCCTTTCGGAGGCCGCGGCACTCGCGCTGGTGCCGGTCGTCATCGTGACGCGCGGCGCCGAAGGTTCGACGATCGAGCTCCGGGGCGGGCAGGCCGAGGCTTTGGACGGCGCGGCCACGTTCCGCATCCCGCCGGCCCGCCTGCGCGGTCCCGCGGTGGACCCGACGGGCGTGGGCGACGCCTTCCGGGGCGGGCTTCTCGCCGCGCGCCACCACGGGTTGCCCTGGGAGGTTGCGGGGCGCGCCGGAAGCGTGGCGGCCGTCTACTCACTCGAGGCTCTCGGCCCGCAGCCCACCCGCTACACGATCGCCGATTTCATCGCCCGCTATCGCGAGAACTACGGCGACGAAGGACCGCACGCGCGTATCGGCGACCTGGCGCCGCGCTGAGGCTGCTACACTCGGCGTTTGCGATGAACGTGATCGAAGGGCATCTTTCCTCCGCGGGTCGCCGCTTCGGCGTGGTGGCCGCGCGCACGAACGACCTCGTCGTGTCGCGGCTCGTCGAGGGAGCGCTCGACGCGTTCCGCCGCACGGGCGCCGCCGACGAGGATGTCGTCGTCGTGCGCGCTCCGGGTGCGTGGGAGATTCCGCTCGCCCTGCGCGACCTCGCGCGCTCGGGCAAGTTCGACGCGCTCGTGGCGCTCGGCGCCGTCCTTCGCGGCGGCACGCCGCATTTCGAATATGTGGCGGGGGAGGCGGCGAAGGGCGTTTTCCAGGTCTCCCTCGAGCTCGACCTCCCCGTCGCCTTCGGAGTTCTGACGTGCGACACGCTCGAGCAGGCGCTCGAGCGCTCGGGGGCCAAGGGCGGGAACAAGGGCTTCGAGGCGGCCATGGCCGCGGTCGAGGCCGCCGATCTCCGCTTCCGACTGAAGAAGGCTCCGGCCCGCTCTTCGCGCCCCGCGCGCTGAAAGCCGGGCGGAGGGACGCGCGTGAGCGGCCGCCGGCGAAAGTCCCGAGAGCTGGCTCTCCAGCTTCTCTACCAGAACGATCTCGCCGGCACGGCGCCCGAGGAGATGTTCACGTGCACGGAAGAGTACGTCCTCGCGAAGCCCGACGTACAGGAGTACGCGAGGCGCCTCGTCACGGGCACCCTCTCACGGCGTGACGAGCTGGACGCGAAGCTCTCCGAGCGCTCCGAGCACTGGAGGCTCGGACGCATGGCCGCCGTGGACCGCAACCTGCTGCGCCTCGCGCTCTATGAGCTTCTCTACGAGGACGACACTCCCGACCCCGTCGTGATCGACGAGGCCGTCGAGATCGCGAAGAAATTCTCCACTCCGTCCTCCGGGCCGTTCGTGAACGGCGTCCTCGACGGCATTCGCCGCGCCACGTTCGGACCACGCGCCGGGCCCGACGGCCGGGGCGGCGGGGCATGAACCTCCGCGCGCCGCTCTTCGCCCTCTCCTGGGCGTGCGCCGCCTCCGCCGCGGGGCAGGAGACGCCCGCCGCCGGGGAATGGGCGCACTACCGGCTGGACGGGCCCGCGCCGTGGCGGTACGCGCGCCCCGTGGAAGAAGCGGGGTATCGCGTCGTGCTTTCTTCGCCGGACGGCCGGACGCTCATGGTGCGCGTCGAGGTGGACGCGGCTCCCCTCACCGTGGACGCGTCGTTTCCGCCGTCTCCCGCGAGTCTCTCTCCGGAGGGACGGGCGGTACTCGCAGAGCCGCTCGCGGACGACCCGGATCTCGAGGTGCTGTCGAGGCGCCTGCTCACGGGCGCGAAAACGACGCTCGAGGCCGTCGAGCGCGCCGTCGCCTTCACGGCGCACCGCATCCGGTATGTCCTGCCCGACGGCTCCCCGGAGACCGCCTCGGGCACGCTCCGCGCGCGCCGTGGCTCGTGCGTCGGGCGATCGCTCCTCGCGGCCGAGCTGCTGCTCCGCGCGGGCGTTCCGGCCCGGCAGGTCACGGGCATCCTGGCCGCGCATCGCGCCCGTGAATTGACGCCCGAGTCGCGCGCCGTGTTCAACGCGAAGCTGGGTGGCGTGCGCCATCGCTGGATCGAGGTCTTCGTGGCCGGGCTCGGCTGGGTTCCCTCGGATCCGAGCGGCCTCGCGAACACCGTCACCGCACGTCATCTCGCGCTCGACCGGCAGCCGCCTCTCGGCTTCCACGTCGAGGTCGCCTCGCGGTCGGCTGAGCTGAAGAGGCCGGTCCTCGAGACGGCCGGGGGTGGCCTGACGCTTTACCGGCCACGTGGCGCGAGCGTCGTCGAGGCCGCCGAAGGGGCGCCCCTCGACCCGCGGGCGCTCGCGACCCCCGCGCCCGCTCGCCGCTGACGCCGCACCTGGCCGTCGATTACACTCGCCCGTTCGATGCACCGCACCGCGACGGCGATGAGGAACGACGAAACCCTCCGGATCGAGGCGAAGTGGCGCGCGCGCTGGGAGGCGGACCGGGCCGCTTTCGTGAACACGGCGGAACCCGCGGGCGAGGGGACCTACCTCCTCGTCATGCTTCCGTATCCCTCGGGCGACCGCCTGCACGTGGGGCACGCGCGCACGTATTTCCTCACCGACGCCCTGCACCGATTCCTCCGCCAGACCGGCGTGACCGTGTTCTGCCCCATGGGGTGGGACGCGTTCGGCCTGCCCGCCGAGAACTACGCGATCCAGAAGGGCATCCACCCGCGCACCTCGACTCTCGCGAACATCGCGGCCATGAAGGAGCAGTTCCGGTCGTGGGGCGTGCTCTACGACTGGACGAAGGAAGTCACGACCTGCGAGCCGGAGTACTACCGCTGGAACCAGTGGTTCTTCCTGAAGCTCCTCGAGAAGGGTCTCGCCGTCCGCAAGAAATCGGCCGTGAACTGGTGCCCTTCCTGCCTCACCGTCCTCGCGAACGAGCAGGCGGAGGGCGGCGTCTGCGAGCGCTGCAAGACGCCGGTCGTTCCGCGCGAGCTCGAGCAGTGGTTTCTGAAGATCACCGACTACGCCGAGCGCCTCCTCGACGGCCTCGACACGCTCGGCAAGTGGCCCGAGAAGGTCGTCACGATGCAGCGCAACTGGATCGGCAAATCCACCGGCGCGGATCTCGACTTCGCGATTCCCTCGCTGAACGAGTCCGTTCGCGTCTTCACGACGCGCCCCGACACCGTCTTCGGCGCCACGGCCCTCATCCTCGCGCCCGAGCACGCCCTCGTGCCGCGCCTCCTCGAAGGGAACCCGAAGAAGGCCGAGCTCGAGGCCTGGGTCGCGTCCGTGCGCGGCCAGGAGCGCATCGTGCGCGAGGCCGAGGGGGCCGAGAAGGATGGCCGTGACACCGGCCGCAAGGCGATCAATCCCTTCACGGGGCAGCAAGTGCCCGTCTGGCTCGCGAACTTCGTCATCGCCGAGTACGGCACGGGCGCGCTGATGGCCGTGCCCGCGCACGACACGCGCGACCTCGAGTTCGCGAAGAAGTACGGGATTCCGATCGTCAGGGTCATCGAGCCCGAAAAAGAAGAGAAGAAAGAAGATTTGCTTAGAGGGAAAGAGAAGACCGGGGAGAACACCGAAGACTTTCTTAGAAGGGAAGAGGGGGAGGGCGGCGGTGCGGTGAGCCAGTGCTTCACAGGAGAAGGTCGGCTCGTCGCCTCTGGACCATTCTCAGCAAAATCTTCTTCTTCCGCCCGCGAACTCATCGCGGCGGAAGCGGCTCGGCGCGGGATCGGCGGGCCGCGCGTGCGCTATCGGCTGCGCGACTGGCTCATCTCGCGCCAGCGTTACTGGGGGACGCCCATCCCCATGATCCATTGCGAGAAGGACGGGTGGGTGCCCGTGCCCGAGAAGGAGCTGCCCGTCGTCTTGCCTAAGGATGCGCCGTTCACGGGAAAGGGCGGCAATCCGCTGGAGAAGGTGGCCTCGTTCGTGAACACGACGTGCCCGTCGTGCGGCGGTTCGGCGCGCCGCGAGACGGACACGATGGACACGTTCGTGGACTCGGCCTGGTATTTTCTGAGATACATCGACCCGAAGAACGCGGGCGCGCCCTTCGACCCGGGGCTCGTGAAGGAATGGGCGCCGGTGGACCAGTACATCGGGGGGATCGAGCACGCGATCCTGCACCTCCTCTACGCGCGGTTTTTCACGCGCATCCTGAAGGACCTCGGCCTCGTGACATTCGAGGAGCCGTTCTCGGCTCTTTTCAACCAGGGCATGATCACGCGCCTGTCCCCGGCGGGCCGCGTCGAGAAGATGTCCAAGTCACGCGGCAATTCAGTGTCGCTCGACCAGCTCATCGCCGAGAAAGGCGCCGATGCCGTGCGCGCATTCGTCCTCTTCCTCGGGCCGCCGGAGAAGGACGCCGAGTGGAGCGACGAGGGTATCAGCGGCCCGGAGCGTTTCCTGTGGCGCGTCCGCGGCGCCATCGATCGCTTCCTTCAGACAGGTGCCGACCCGAAGGCGCGACCGGCGAAGGCCGACACGCCTGCGGCGCGCGCGCGCCACATCGCCGTCAAGAAGGTCACGGAGGACTTCCGCGCGTTCTCCTTCCACACGGCGGTCGCGCACCTCATGGAGCTCCTCAACCACGCCGCGAGCCTCCAGGGCGACGCGGGCGCGGATGCGGGGGAGACCGCGACGACGCTGCGCACGCTCGTCACGCTGCTCCATCCCATCGCGCCGCACCTCTCCGAGGAACTGAACGAGAAGATGGGCGGGACGAGAAGCCTGCTCGTGTCGGGCTGGCCGGACTTCGACCCGGCGCTGGCGGTGGAGGAGGTCGCGTCGATCGCGGTGCAGGTGTCCGGGAAGGTGCGCGCGGAGATCAGGCTTCGAAGAGGATCTTCCGAGATGGAGGCGCTGGGCGCAGCTCGCGCGGAAACGGGGCTTTCCCGCTGGCTGGAAGGCAAAGAGATCGTCAGGACGATATGGGTGCAGGACCGCCTGCTGAACATCGTGGTCAAGTGAAATCAGAGATTTCGGAAAAGAGAGATTCTTCAAATGGTCGCGTGATGGGCCTTCCCTCGGGCGAATGGCTGCGCCGCGCTCCCGGCCCTTCACCCTTCAAAGAGATTTTCCTCTTTCTCCTTTTCCTGGGTCTTTCCGCCTGCGGCTATTCGCTCGTGGGCACCGGGTCGAGCGCACTGCCCGCCACGATGAAGACCGTCTACGTGCCGACGTTCATCAACGACACGACGGTCGTGGGCCTCGAGCAGCGCTTCACGGACGCCGTCATCCGCGAACTGTCCGCGCGCGGCCGCCTCAAACCCGTGTCCGACAGGACCGCGGCGGACGCGGAGCTGTCCGGGAGGCTGACGTCCTGCTCGGTCGCGCCCGTCCGTTTCGACGCGAGCGGGATCGCCGTCGAGTATCAGGTCACCGTGACGGGGAAGCTCGTCCTCACCGAGAAGGCGACCGACAAGCCCGTCTTCTCCGAGCCCGCGTATCTCTTCCGGCAGCCCTACAAAGTCCCGTCGAGCGCAAGCTCGTACTACGACCGGGAACGCGAGGCGGTCGAGGCCATGGCCCGCCCCTTCGCCCAGAATCTCGTCACGACGATCCTGGAGGGTTTTTAGGACTGCTCTTTCATGCTCTAATTTGAACGAACCGGAGGTCCAGATGGTGTGGGAAGCAGGGCCTCGCGGGGCCGCGGCCGCATCGGCTGACGCCGCGCTCATCGAGGTCGCCCGGGGAGCGCCCGCCGCCTTCTACCAGTTCCTTCTCTCCCCGTCGGGTGCCTACTCCATATCATTCGCCTCGCCCGCGTTCATCGCACGCTTCGGGATCGAGCCGGGAGATCCGGAAGAGAAGGCTGCTCTTTACTTTTCCCGAGTTCATCCCGACGACGTGGCTCGGGTGAAGGACGCGATCGCGCGGTCCGCGCGCACGCTCGAGACGTTCGAAGGCGAGTTCCGCTTCCGCCTCCCATCGGGAGCCGAGATCTGGGTCGAGGCCCGGTCGAATCCGCGGTCGCTGCCGGACGGCGGCGTGCTGTGGAACGGAATCGCGACCGACATCACGTCGCGAAAGCGCGCCGAGGAGGCCCTGCGCGAAAGCGAGCTTCACTTCCGGACGCTCTTTCAGACCACCACTTTCGGCATCGTGTCCCAGGACCGGGAGGGGAAGATCGTGATGGCGAATTCCGCCGCGGCGCGGATCCTCGGCCTCGGAGAGCGGCAGCTTGTCGCGCTCACCTCGGACGACCCGCGCTGGCGGGCCATCTACGAAGACGGCTCGCCCTCTCCCGGCCACACTCACCCGGCGACGGTCGCCCTGCGCACGGGCAAGCCCGTGAGCGGTGTCGTCATGGGGGTCTGGAACCCCGTCCTGGACTCGCACGTCTGGCTCCTCGTGAATGCGGTGCCGGAATTCAGGCCGGGCGAATCGGGACCCTTCCGGGTGTGGGTGACCTTCGAGGACATCACGGACCGCAAGAGGGCCGAGGCGAACGTCGGCAAGCTCAACACCGAGCTGGAAGAGGCGCTCTCATGGCAGCGGCAGATCTTCGAGGGCTCGCGCGACGCGGTGTTCCTGAGCGACGAGGAGGGGCGATTCGCCGCCGTCAACCGCGCGGCGACGGAGCTCACGGGCTTCTCCCGCGAAGAGCTGATGGCGATGAGGATTCCGGACCTGCACGACGAGCCCGACCTCGCTGCCTACCGCGCCTTCCATCAGCGCATCCTGGACGGGGAGCGGATACTCACGGCGGCTTCCATCAGGAGGAAGGGCGGCGGCAAAGTGCCTGCCGAGTTCAACAACACTCTCATCGTCATCGGCGGCAGGCGCTTCATGCACACGGCGGCCCGGGACGTCACCGAGCGTCGGAACCTCGAGGAGCAGCTCCGCCAGGCGCAGAAGATGGATGCGATCGGCCAGCTCGCGGGCGGCGTCGCCCACGACTTCAACAACCTTCTGACGGTCATCTCCGGAAACACCGAGCTTCTCCTTCTCGACGCAGGCCCGGAGGACCCAAGGCGCGGTGCCATGACGGACATCCGCTGGGCGAGCGAGCGAGCCGCCTCCCTCACACGCCAGCTTCTCGCATTCAGCCGCAAGCAGATTCTCGAGCCCAGGCTCGTCGACGTGCACGTCGTCCTCGCCGGGATCGAGAAAATGCTCCGCGGTCTCATCGGCGAGGATGTCGAACTCGCGACCGACCTCGCCGCGGACCCGAGCTGGGTGAAAGTGGACCCGGGCCAGCTCGAACAGGTCGTCATGAACCTCGCGCTCAACGCACGCGACGCGATGCCGCGCGGCGGCCGGCTCACCATCCGCACCCGGAGCCTCGACCCCGGGGAGTCGATGGACCTCTTCGAGACCGCTGGGCAGAAATTGGGCCCGAATGTCGCGATCTCGATCTCGGACACGGGCACCGGCATCCCCCCCGAGCTGAAGGCCCGCCTCTTCGAGCCCTTCTTCACGACGAAGAAGTTCGGGAAGGGATCGGGCCTCGGCCTCGCGACGGTCCACGGCATCGTGAAGCAGAGCGGCGGCGACATCACCGTCGAGAGCGAGCCCGGAAGGGGCACGACCTTCACGGTCGTCTTCCCCTCGAGGCCCGCGCCGCGGCCGCGCAGCGGCTCCAGTGCGTCGCTCCAGGCGCTGCCACGCGGGGGCGAAACGGTCCTCGTCGTCGAAGACGAGGGCGCCGTGCGGCACATCGTGAAGATCGCGCTCGAATCGGCTGGTTACCGAATCATGGAGGCCCGGAGCGGAATCGAGGCGCTCGAGGTCGCGCGGCGGCACGGAGAGGCGATAAACCTCGTCGTCACGGACGTCGTGATGCCCGAGATGAGCGGCCGCGACCTGGCCGAACGGCTCACCAAGGATCATCCCGGCATCAGGATCCTCTTCATGAGCGGCTACTCGGACGAGGCGGTCACGCGCCACGGGGTCGTCGAGCCCGGCGTCGCGTTCCTCCAGAAACCCTTCTCGCCCCTCGCCCTCGCGCGCAAGGTGCGCGAGGTGCTGGACAGCCCGGGCTGATTTGCCACGCGCCTGGCTTTCATTTCCCCGCATGAGCGTAGGATCACGCTCGGAGGAGGACGTTAGCGCGGCCGGAGGCCCGCCCCGATGTCCGAATCCGAGCTGACCACTCAAGCCCATCCCTCCCGGCCGATCGAGAAGGCGTTGCGTGAGTGGTGGGAGAGGTGGAAGACTTTCTTCGAGAGCGCGGCGATCGGGGCGGCCGGGACGGATCTCGACGGGCTCATCAAAGAGACGAAAGCCGTTTTCGAGGTAACGCGCCTCCAGACCCGGAGAAGCGAGGCTCTCCTGGCCGAAGGGCAGAGGCTGAGCCATACGGGGAGCTGGGCCTGGAACGTGGCCACCGGCGAACTCTCCTGGTCGCGGGAGACGTTTCGCATTTTCGACCTCGATCCCGGGGAGACGAAGCCATCCCACGAGTTGTATCTCCGGATGCTCCATCCCGCGGACCGCCCGCGCGTCGAGGAGGAGCTCGACCGGGCGATTCGCGAGAGCACCGACTTCGAGAGCCGCTTCCGCATCGTTCAACGCGGGGGGTCGATCCGATACCTCCACAGCCTCGGTCACCCGGTCCCCGACGAGCGCGGGCGGGTCGCGGAGTTCGTCGGCGTGGGGATCGATGTGACTGCCCGGACAATCGCGGAAGAGTCCCTGGCACGGAGCGAGGAGCGCTACCGGTCGATCTTCGAGTACAGCCCGTTGCCGAAATGGGTCTCCGACCCCGAAACCCTCCGGATCCTGGACGTGAACGAGGCCGCCGTGGAGCACTACGGCTACTCCCGGGAGGAGTTTCTGCGCATGACCCTCCTGGACATCCGGCCACCGGAGGAGGCGGCCCGCTTCCGCGCCGCCTTCGCCGCCGCGCCGTCACCGAGGGCGCATGCCGGCGTCTGGAAACACCGGAAGAAGGACGGGACGATCATCGACGTCGATGTCAACATGCACGATATCAGCCTCGAGGGGCGCGAGCATCGTCTCGCGGTCTTGCGAGACGTCACCGAGAGCCGCCGCGTGCAGGAAGCGCTCGAGGGGTCGTACCGCGATCTGCGCGCTCTCTCGGCCCGGCTCGACTCGATCCGGGAGGAAGAGAGCACCCGAATCGCCCGCGAGGTCCATGACGAAATCGGCCAGACTCTGACGGCGCTTCAGATCGACGTTCAGACGCTCCTGGAGGCGGCGGAGGACGATCCACGGGTGGATCCAGGGCGAACCGCCAGGCTCCACTCCATGGGCGCTCTCATCGACGAAACGATCGGGACCGTGCAGCGCATTTCGAGGGAGCTTCGTCCGAGCGTCCTGGACGACCTCGGCCTCAATGCCGCCCTGGAGTCCCATCTCCGCGAGTTCGAGGAACGCACGGGACTTCGCGGGAGGTTCCGCTCGAGCCTCGGGGACGCGGTCGTCGAAGGTCCGCGAGCGACGGCCGCCTTCCGGATCTTCCAGGAGATCCTCACGAACGTGGTCCGGCACGCGAAGGCGACGGCTGTGGACGTCGTCCTCGACGTCACGAACGGGGAGATCGTCCTTGCTGTCTCCGACGACGGCTGCGGCATCCCCGAGGCGAAGGTTCACGACCGGTCCTGCCTCGGCCTCGCCGGGATGCGCGAGCGGGCCTATTTCGCCGGCGGCCGACTGACGATCCGCGGCACCCCGAGCGGCACCAGCGTGACGCTGGCGGTCCCGCTGTGACACGGATCCTCCTCGCCGACGACCACGCGGTCCTCAGGGAGGGCCTGAAGGGAATCCTCGCGAAGGCCATACCCGGCGCCGAGTTCGGGGAGGCCGGAGACGGGGCCGAGGTGATGGCCCTCGTGACGCGGGAAACCTGGGACGCAGTCATCCTCGACCTCACGCTGCCGGGGCGAAGCGGGCTGGACGTCCTCAAGGAGATCAAACGTCTTTTCCCGGCGCTGCCCGTTCTGATCCTGACCATGCACCCGGAGAAGGAATACGCGGTGCGCGCGTTCCGGGCGGGCGCGGCGGGCTACGTGCTCAAGAGAGAGGCCTCGCAGGAGCTCATTGCCGCCGTTCGGAAGGCCCTCACCGGGGGCAGGTACGTTCCCACCTCGCTGGCCGAGAGTCTGGCATTCGAAATCGGGCGGCAAGGCCCGGAGAAACCCCACGAAGCCCTCTCGGACCGCGAGTACGAAGTCTTCCGTTTTCTGGCCCTCGGGGAGACGGTCACGCGGATCGCGACCGAGCTCAACCTGAGCGTCACGACGGTCAGCACGTACCGGGCCCGCATCCTCGAGAAGCTCGAGGCGGAATCCAACGCGGATCTCACCCGCTACGCCCTCGAAAACGAGCTGATCCCGTAGCGTCCGTCCAACCGGGCTGTCGTCCCGGGGACTACAGGAGAATCAGCGGGCCGACGATGGGCTGAACCCTGCGGCGCACGTACCTTTTCCCGGGAAGGACGAGTCGGGTGCCGAGGAGCGTTCTGATCGTCGAAGACTCGGCGCCCCTGAGAGTGAGGCTCAGGGAGCTGGTTGAAAGAAACGAGGGACTCCACGTGACGGGCGTGGCAACCAGCGTCCTGGAGGCCCCTCCGCCATCGAGAGACAGAGGCCCGACGTCGTCCTGCTGGACTTGGCGCTGCCGGACGGTTCCGGCGTCGAGGTTCTACGCGCGATCAGGCCCCTTTCGTCGCGGCCGTTGGTCATCATCCTTACGGCCCACACCGATCCGCTGTACAGGAAGTCCTGCCTGACGGCGGGGGCGGATTATTTCTTCACGAAATCCGACGGCCTGAAAGAGACGGAAGGTGTCCTCAGGGGCCTCCCGAGGGCGAGCGCGTGACCGCAATCGAGGCCGCTCCCCGGCTCGCGCAGTCCTTCAGGCGAGCCTCGCGCCTGTCCGCGGCGGCGGCACTGGGCGTTGGCGCCTTCGTCCTCGTGGGCTGGCTCTTCGACGTTCGGGCTCTCGTGCAGGTGGTGCCCGGCGCGGTCGCGATGGTGCCAAACACGGCTGTCGGATTCCTCCTCGTGGGTCTCTCCCTGTGGCTGCAGACGGGAAGGAAGGCCGATCCGAGCCTGCGGGTGCCGCGGGTCCTCGCCGCCGCGGCGGGCCTGCTCGGACTGCTGGAGCTGGCGCAGTACGTGTCGCGCACGGATCTCGGCATCGACCAGCTCCTCTTCCGGGACCCGGCCGGCCTGACCAGCGTCTTTCCGGGCCGCATGGCGGTGCTCACAGCGATCGGTTTCATGGCGATCGCAGCCGCCGTCCTGACCTCCGGAGTGCACAGGGCGCGTTTGTTTACGGACGCGCTGGCGCTCGTGCCGGCCCTGCTCGCCTTGCTCTCCCTGACGGGCTACGCCTATGGCGTGCGCAGCCTCGTTTGGATCGGAACCTACAAGGGGATGGCGATCCACACCGCGCTGGGGTTCATCTTCCTGACGGTCGGCGCCCTGTTCGCTCGCCCGGACAGGCCGCTTTCGGGGCTGATGCTCAGCGAGTCGGTCGGCGGCCTCATGGTGCGCCGGGTGCTCCCCCTCGCCATCGCGATCCCCTTCGTGCTCGGATGGCTGGAACGGAAGGGCCGGCGGGCGGAGCTTTATCAGGGCGAGTTCGGCGTGGCGCTCCTCGTCGTGGTCAGCATTGTTCTCCTCGCCGTCGTCGTCGTCTCGCAGGGTGCGACGCTCGAGCGGATCGACCGCGAGCGTTCCGAAGCGACCCGCGAGATGAAGCGGGCCTTCGAGAGTCTTCGAAAGCTCTCCGGCGCCGTCGAGCAGAGCCCCGTCTCCGTCGTCATCACCGACACGGACGGCAACATCGAATACGTCAACCCGAAGTTCACGCAGGCCACGGGTTACTCCTCGGACGAAGTGCTCGGGATGAACCCCCGCATCCTGAAATCCGGTGAGCAGTCGCCCGAGGTCTACCGGGATTTGTGGGAGACGATCACCGCCGGCCGGGAGTGGCGCGGAGAATTCCACAACCAGAAGAAAAACGGCGAGCTGTTCTGGGAGATCGCCTCGATTTCGCCGATTCTCGACGAGCAGGGGCGGGCCACGCACTTCGTCGCCGTGATGGAGGACATCACCGACCGGAAGCGGGCGGAAGAAACGCTTGCCCTGGGAGAACGCCACTTCCGCTCGCTCATCGAGAACGCGCAGGACATCATCACGATCATCGATGTTCAGGGCACGATCACCTTCCAGAGTCCAGCGGCTGAACGAATCCTCGGGCGCCCTCCGGCAGAATTCGTGGGCAAGAGCGCGTTCGAATTCCTCCATCCCGACGATGTACCCGGAGTCCGGGAAGCGATACGCCGCAGCATCGAGAGCCCGGAATCGCCCCAGACCTCGCTGTTCCGGTTTCGCCACGCGAACGGGACCTGGCGGACGATGGAGGGAATCGGCAAGCTGCTCCCCGGCGAAGGCACGCCCCATGTCGTCATCAATTCCCGGGACGTGACGGAGAGAGGCGCCCTCGAAGAGCAGCTTCGCCAGTCGCAGAAGATGGAAGCGGTGGGACGGCTGGCCGGAGGAATCGCCCACGACTTCAACAACCTCTTGACGGTCATCGGCGGCTACGGGGAGATGCTCCTCAACGCGGTTCCCCGCGGCGGCCCGAACCGCGAACCGCTCGAGGAGATCGTGGCCGCGGGAGAGCGTGCCGCGTCGCTTACCCGCCAGCTCCTCGCGTTCAGCCGGAAGCAGATCCTCATGCCCGAGGTGCTCGACCTGAACGCAATCGTCGCCGGGATGGACAAGATGCTGAGGCGGCTGATTGGCGAGGACGTGGACCTCGTCACGCGGCTGGACACCTCGGCGGGCGGCGTGCGCGCGGACCCCGGCCAGATCGAACAGGTGATCATGAACCTGGCCGTCAACGCGCGAGACGCGATGCCGCGCGGAGGCAAATTGACGATCGAGACGGCCAACGCCGACCTGGACAAGGTGTACGCGCGGCGGCACGCTACGGTCGCTACCGGCCCCTACGTGATGATGGCCGTGAGCGACACGGGCGTCGGCATGCATGCCGAGACCGAGGCGCGGATCTTCGAGCCGTTCTTCACCACCAAGGAAAAGGGGAAGGGAACCGGGCTCGGCCTCTCGACCGTGTACGGCATCGTCAAGCAGTCGGGCGGCAACATCTGGGTCTACAGCGAGCCGGGGAAGGGCACGACGTTCAAGATCTACCTGCCGCGGGTGGAGGAAGCCCCGATGCCGCACGAGACGCCGTCCGGCATCCACTCTTCCGTTCAAGGAACCGAGACGATCCTGGTCGTGGAGGACGAGGTGTCGATCAGGACTCTCGCGCGGAAGGTCCTCGAGTCCGGGGGCTACCGCGTCGTCGAGGCGAAGAGCGGTCCCGAGGCCCTCGAGCGGGTTCGCGGAAGCGGCGATCCGATCCACCTGCTCGTGACCGATCTCGTCATGCCGGAGATGGCGGGTACCGAGCTGGCGTCGCGCCTCCTCGAGTCCAGGCCCGAATTGCGCGTCCTCTACATGTCGGGATATTCCGATGACGCGGTGGTGCGGCATGGCCTGCTCGAACATCGCCACCACTTCCTCCCGAAGCCCTTCACGCCCCAGGTACTCCTGAGGAAGGTGCGCGAGGTGCTGGACGCGCCGGAGGATCAGCGGTGAAGACGGCTATCGCCAAGCTGTCTGTCGCGTCCTGCTGCCTCGTCGTCCTGATCGGATGCGAGGGAAAGCGGGTCGCCGGCCCCCCGGAGAAGATCACGCTGGCTCTCTCCATGCTGCCGCACGCGAGCCTCGTGCACGTTGCCGTTGCCAAGGGCTACTTCGCCGGCGAAGGCCTCGAGGTCACGCTGCAGCCCCATCAGTTCGGAAAGCCGGCCCTCGATGCGATGCTCGCCGGCAAAGCCGACCTGGCGACCTGTGCGGACACGCCGTTGGTGTTCGCTGTGCTCAAAGGCCAGCAGATCTCCGTGCTGGCGACGATCGCCGGCGCAACGAGGAACACCGCGGTAGTGGCGCGGAAGGACGCCGGAATCTCGACTCCCAGGGACCTCGCCGGAAAGCGGGTCGGTGTTTCTCGCGGCACCAACGGGGAGTTCTTTCTCGACACCCTCCTGGTTCGACATGGGGTCGACAGGGAATCGGTTCATCTCGTCGATCTAAGTCCGGCCGACATGCCGGATGCGCTCGCCAAAGGCGAGGTCGACGCGGTGGCGATCTGGAACCCGATCATTTTCGATCTGCAGAGGTTGCTCGGCGACAGAGTCCTCACCTTCTATGCTGACGATATCTATTTCGAGACCTTCGACGTCGTGGCCCGGATGGAGTTCGCCAAGCAACGCCCCGGGGCTGCCAAGAGTGTCCTTCGAGCGCTGCTTCGGGCCGAGGCGCTCGTCCGGGACCACCCGGACGAGGCGCGCCGGGCCACGGCGGCCGCGCTGAAGCAGGACCTCGCGCAGATCGACGCGACCTTCGGGCAGTTCGACTTCCGGGTACGTCTGGAACAGAGTCTGCTCGTGCTCATGGAGGAGGAGGCCCGCTGGGCCATCCGGAGCGGCCTGGTGCCCCGCCAGGACATGCCCAACCTGCTCACTTCGCTCGAAACCGAGCCGCTGCTCGCGGTGAAGCCCGCCGCGGTGCAGCTCGTGAGGTAGGGCGGCGATGCACCTGAGAAAGCGATTCCGCGTCAACGCGGCGATCTCCTTCGGGGCGATCCTCCTGCTCGCCGTCGGGCTCGGGTTGTCGTGGCACGCGTCGAGCCGGGCGAGCCGTGCCGAGGACTTGGCCAAGGCTCTGCAGCAGCAGATCCTGGAGCGGGGCATCGTGAAGGACGAGTACCTCGCGTACCGGGAAGAACGGGCCAGGGCGCAGTGGTACGCGAAAACAGCCCGCCTGCTGGACCTCCTGCACAGCGCCGGCGACGCGTTCGATGGACCGGACGAGCGGGAGACGATCGGCGAAATGGCGGCCATCGTCGAGCGCAGCAAGCCCCTGTTCGGCGAAATCGTCGAGCATCCCGACGCGCGAGAGAGGGACGAACGCGGCCGGGCCCTGCCGAACGCACTCCAGGAGCGCGTCTCCACGAAGATGCTGCTTCTCTACTACGACCTGTACAGCCACGCCAACCGGCTGGTGGAGTCGGCGTCGAGGCGGGCCCGGTCGACCCAGAAAACGACGCTGCTCTCGGTGATGGGCATGATCGGCGCGGTGCTGGCCGTCACGATCATCAATGCGCTCATGACCAGCGGGCTGCTGGAGCGGCGCATCATGCGGCTGCGAGACGGAGCAGAGCGCGTCGCGACCGGAAACCTCGGGCATCGGATCGCCATTGAAGGGAGCGACGAGCTTGCTGAGCTGGGGCAGGCCTTCGACAACATGGCCGCCCGGCTGCAGGAGACCTATGCCGCCCTCGAGACCAAGGCCGCCGAGGTTGGCACGCTGAACGAAGAGCTGCACCGGCAAGTGGTTCAGCTCGGGGCCGCCAACGGCGAGCTGGAGGCTTTCTCGTATTCCGTCTCGCACGACCTGCGGGCGCCGCTGCGCTCGATCGACGGCTTCAGCCAGGTTCTTCAGGAGGACTTCGGAGACAGGCTAGGCGCCGACGGGGAGGACGCCCTCGGGCGGATCCGGAGAGCGGCCCGGCACATGGGACAGCTCATCGACGACCTGCTGAAGCTCTCGAAGGTCACACGGGCCGAGCTGCACCGGGAGCGCGTCGATCTGAGCGAGATGGCCCGAAGCGTCGCGGCCGATATTTCCCGGCGGGATCCGAAACGGCAGGCTGAGGTCCGGTTCGCCGACGGCGCGGTCGTCGAGGCCGATCCGCGCCTCCTGAGGATCGTGATCGAGAACCTGATGGACAACGCGTTCAAGTTCACCTCGAAGAAGGCGGACGCCCGAATCGAGTTCGGTACCCGTGACGATGACGGCCGGGTCGTCTACTTCGTGCGCGACAACGGCGTGGGATTCGACATGGCCTTCGCCGGAAAGCTCTTCGGGGCCTTTCAGCGCCTGCATTCGACCGTCGAGTTCCCGGGAACGGGCATCGGCCTCGCGACCGTTCAGCGGATCGTTCACCGCCACGGTGGCAGCGTCCGGGCGGAAGGAGTCCCCGGCGAGGGCGCCACCTTTTCGTTCTCGCTCTGAAGGGAGGCAACCATGAGCAACAGAGTCATCCTGCTCGTCGAAGACAACCCGGACGACATCGCGTTGACGCTCCGGGCCCTGAAGAAGAACAAGATCGCGAACGAAGTCGCCGTCGCGCACGACGGGGTCGAGGCGCTCGACTATCTCTTCGGGGGCGGCGGGCGCGCCAAAGGCGGTCCGGGCAAGCTGACGGCGCTCGTTCTCCTCGATCTGAAGCTGCCGAAAGTCGACGGCCTCGAGGTGCTCCGGCGGCTGCGCGCGGACGCCCGGACCAAGCTGCTTCCGGTCGTCATCCTCACCTCCTCCAAGGAGGACCAGGACCTGGTCGCCGGCTACTCTCTCGGCGCCAATAGCTACATCCGCAAGCCGGTGAATTTCGACAAGTTCACGGAGGCGATCCGCCAGCTCGGGCTCTACTGGCTGGTCCTGAACGAACCGCCGCCTCCCGCCTTGGGAGGGGCTCCGGCGTGACACCGCTCCGGGCGCTGGTCGTCGAAGATTCGGAAGACGACGCCCTGCTGCTCGCAAGCGAGATGCGTCGCGGCGGCTGCGACGTGACGTACAAGCGCGTCGAGACAGCCGAAGACATGAAGGCGGCCCTCGTGTCGGACGCATGGGACGTGGTCATCTCGGATTACAGCATGCCCCATTTCAGCGCTCCGGGTGCGCTGCGCGTCCTGAACGAAACGGGGCTCGACCTGCCCTTCATCATCGTTTCCGGGACCGTCGGCGAAGACGTCGCCGTCGAGGTGATGAGGGCGGGAGCGCACGACTACCTTCTCAAGGGGAACCTCACGAGGCTCGTTCCGGCGGTGCGTCGGGAAATCGAGCAGGCGGCGCAACGGAAGGCCCGCTGCGCGGCCGAAGAGAGGACGCACAGGAGCGAGGAGCGCTTCCGGCGCCTCTTCGACTCCAATACGATCGGAATAATCATCGCGACCGTGGCGGGCGAGCTTCTCGAAGCAAACGACTTCTACCTCGACATGCTGGGGTACACGCGCGAAGACCTTCTCGCCGGAAAGATCGGCTGGGACGAGTTGACGCCCCCCGAGTACCGCGACCTCGACAGGACCGCCGTGGAGCAGCTCCGGCGGTGCGGGGCCGCTCCTTCCTGGGAAAAGGAGCTGTTCCGGAAGGACGGCACCCGGGTGCCCATCCTCATCGGCGTGGCGATGCTCGAAGCCGCGGAGGGCAGTTGCATCGCCTACGTCGTGGATCTCTCCAAACGGCGGGCGCTCGAGGCGCAGCTCCGCCAGGCCCAGAAGATGGACGCGATCGGCCGCCTGGCCGGCGGGATCGCCCACGACTTCAACAACATCCTGACCGCCATCCTGGGCTACGGGGAACTGGCCTCCTCCACGCTCGCGCCCGACAGCCCCCTGAAGGCCAACCTGGACGAGATCCACCACGCCGCCCAGCGGGCGGCGGGACTCACGCGCCAGCTCCTCATCTTCAGCCGGAAGCAGGTCCTGCAGCCGAAGATCCTCGACCTGAACGCCGTGGTCGAAGGGACGGAGCGCCTCTTGAGGCGCCTCATCGGCGAGGACGTCACCCTCGTGACAGCTCTTGCTGCCGGCGTGGACCCGGTGCGGGCGGACCCCGGGCAGCTCGAGCAGGTCGTTCTCAACCTCGCAGTGAACGCGCGAGACGCCATGCCGCGCGGGGGCCGGCTCACGATCGAGACGGCCAACGTCGATTCCGACGGGACGTGGGCGGAGCAGCACCCGGGGAGGCCGCCGGGGCGACACGTCCTGCTCGCGGTGGCGGACTCCGGCACGGGGATGGATGAGGCGACGAAGAACCGGATCTTCGAGCCCTTCTTCACGACCAAGGAGGCCGGGAAGGGCACGGGGTTGGGGCTGGCCACCGTCTTCGGGATCGTGGAGCAGGCCGGCGGCCTGATCGAGGTGGACAGCGAGCCCGGCCGGGGCACGAAAGTCCGGATCTACCTCCCGTCCGTCGAAGGGGTCCCCGACTCCGCTGCCTCCGGGTTTTCCAGTCGCAAAGTCGGGGGGACCGAGACCGTCCTGGTCGTCGAGGACGAGGACCCGGTGCGCCGCCTGATAACGAAGACGCTACAGGCCTTCGGCTACGAGGTGCTGGAGACGGCTCAGCCCGCGGAGGCGCTGCGCCTTTGCCGGGAGCACCCGAAGCCGATCCACCTCCTCCTGACGGACATCGTGATGCCGGGGATGAACGGTCGGGACCTCGCCGGGCAATGTTGCGGCCTGAGGGCCGACGTGAAAGTCGTCTTCATGTCTGGGTACACGGCGGACGCGATGCCTCTGCAGGGGATCGATCCCGGCATGCACTTCCTGTCGAAGCCCTTCACGCCGTCGGCCCTCGCCAGCAAGGTGCGCGAGGTGCTGGACGCGCCGGAGGAGAAGCCAGCCGGTTGACGGATCGCTACTTCGTCGCGAGGGCTTTCTTCGCCTTGTTCACCGTCTTCGAGATCCGCGACTTGAGGCGGGACGCGGTCTTCCGGTGCAGGACGCCCTTGCGGACGGCGACATCGAGCTCGGAGACGGCGTGCGAGAGGAGGTCGCCGACCTTCGCGGCTTCGGTCTCCGCCGTCCTGCGGAGGCCCTTCACGACGTTGCGGACGCGGGTCACGACGGAGCGGTTGCGGGCCTGGCGGCGGATGCTCTGAGCGGCGCGCTTCTTGGCTTGTTTGGTGTTGGCCATGGGGGTTCGGTGACGCCTTTCTCTCTAGTCTTCTCTCGGTGCTCGTTCAGCGGGAGTCGCCACCGAGGGATTTGAGGCGCTGGCGCGCGCTCTTCGCCTCGTCGGAGCCCGGGAACTGGTTGACGACGAAGTTCAGCTCGACCATGGCCTGCGCCTTCTCGCCGACCTCGAGGTGGGCGATTCCCTTCTTGAGGTGCGCGGCCGGAGCCTTGTCGCTCTGCGGATACGTGCGGAAAAGCTTGTCGAACGCCGTGATCGCCTCGCGCTGCTTCTTCTGCGCCGACCAGCATTCTCCGGCCCAGTAGAGAGCGTCGTCGGAGAGGTCGGTGCGCGGGAACTTCTCGGCGTAGTCCTCGAAACCCTGCCGAGCGAGGTCGTACCGGCCGCGCTGGTAGTCGGCGGTGGCCTGCGCGAAGAGGTCGGAGGGCGTGATGCTTCCGCCGCGCGCGGCGGCCGTTGGAGCCGCGGGAACGGTGACCAGACCCGCGCCGCCGCCGGGACCGGGCACGGGGCCGGAGGCCGGGGGAGTCTGCGGGGCGGTCATGGCCCCTCCGGTCGCGGCGGAAAGGCGGGCCTGCGTCTCGGCGATCTGCTGCGAAAGCTGGGCCAGGCGGCGGTTCGCATCCTCGAGCTTGCCCGCGAGGGTCTGCAGCTCGCGCGTCAGGTCGTCGAATTTCGTGGCGAGGTCGGCGTTCGAGCGCAGAAGGGTCTGCGCCTGCTTGCCGAGGTTCTCGTTCAGCTTCGCGACCTCGTCCTTGGAGGACGACTGTTTCGAGACGACTTCGACCTGCTTCTCGACCGTCGAAAGGTGCCGGTGAAGGCCGTCGATGTCGCTTCCGCTGACGCAGCCGGCCGCCGCCGCGAGAGACCCCGCGGCGGCGAGCTGACGAAACGCGCGCGCGGCGCCCGCGCGCGTGAGCGTCACTTTGCGGTGACGACGAAGTGTGCGCGGCGGTTCTTCTGCCACGAGTCCTCGTCGTGTCCGGTGGCGAAGGGGCGCTCCTTGCCGTACGAGACGGTCTTGACCCTGGCGGCGTCGACGCCGAGCGAGACGAGGTAGTCTTTCGCCGCGTTCGCGCGGCGGTCGCCGAGCGCGAGGTTGTACTGCGCGGTGCCGCGCTCGTCGGTATGGCCCTCGAGCGTGAACTGCACGGAGGTGTACTTCTTCAGCCAAGTGGCATTCGCGGCCAGGGCCTCGCGGGCGTCGGCGCGGATGTCGGCCTTGTCGTAGTCGAAGAAGGCGGGCTTGAGGTAGCTCGAAATCTCGACGAGCGACTTGCTCGTGATGTCGCTGCTGTCCACCCTCGGAGGCGGCGGTGGCGTGGGAACCGGAGTCTCGATCGTCACGACGGTGGGCGTCGAGACAGGCGCTGGCGTGGGAGCGGGCGGCGGCGCGGCCTTCGGCTTTGACGAGCACGCCACGACGAACGCGACTGCGGCGAGGGCGAGAGAACCGACCTTGAGGGAATGCTTCATGGAATCGAGCCTCCGTTGACGGGGTGAAGAGTGACGCCGGACGGCGACCGCCCCGTCGGCGCCATCATTCTAGCGTCTTGATCCACGAGGGGGAAAAATTGTTCCCGGAAGAGGTTACGATGCGCGCCGTGCCGCTGCCGTCGGCGTTTCCGACCGCGATCTGCGTGGAGCTGCCGCGCTGCACTTCCCAGGCGAGCTTCGACCCGTCCGGGGACCAGGTCGGGCCCTCGTGGGCGCCGGGTCCGGTCGAAATCTGCACAGTCCGCCCGGACGCGAGGTCCATGACGCAGATCTGAAAATCACCTTCGTTGCGGCAGGCAAACGCCAGCCGCCCGCCGTCGGGCGAGAAAGCCGCCTCGTCGTTCCAGTTTCCCGCGAGCGAAACGCGCCTCACGTTCGCGCCTTCGAGATCCATCATGAAGATCTGTGGCGAACCCTGCCGGTTGGACGTGAACGCCAGCTCGCGGCCGTTCGGGGACCAGCGGGGGGTGGAGTCGATGGCCGCGTTCTCGGTCAGACGCCTCAGGTTCGAGCCGTCGGTCTGGACGATGTAGATCTCGGTGTTTCCTCTCACGCTGCCGCAGAAGGCGATCATGCGGCCGTCGGGGGAGAACGACGGGGACGCGTTGAGCTGCGTCGGGACCGGAATCTGGTGCTTCGTCCCACCGTCCTTTCCGATGAGCCAGAGCCCCGGCGTGTCCTTCTCGTAGGACTGGTACACGAGCTTCGTGCCGTCGGGTGACCAGTCGGGCGCGAGAGAGAGCGTGTGAGAGTAGGTGATGCGCCGCTGGTTCTCTCCGTCGAAATCCATCGTGTAGAGCTCCTTCACCCGCGGCTCGTCGCGGGCGGAGGAGAAGGCGATCTTCGTGAGGAACGGCCCCGGCTTGCCCGTGAACTGGCGCACGAGATCGCTCGCCAGCGTGTGCGCGATGCGGCGCGCGGCGCGCGCCTCGCCGGAGTATTTCTTGCTCATGATGGACTTGAGCGTGCCGAGGTCCCAGAGCAGCGCCTCGACGACCACGTTTTCGCCATCCGGCGCGAGGTGCGTATCGAGGAGGAACTGGGCCGACGTCGCCTTCCACGCATCGCCCTCTTCGCGGTTCCGCGGCGGGCGCATCGCCTTCGGGTAGAGAGTCGGATCGGCCACGACGAAAACGCCGGAGCCCGCGAGGTCGTCGGTGAGCGTCGTGTAGAAAGGATCCACGGCCCGCGTCTGGAGGTCCGGCGAGATCGGCGCGATCGTCACCGGAATAGCCAGCGGCCGCCGCGCTCCGGCGCCTCCGGAGATCGTGAGGTCGATGTTGGAGGGCTGCGCGAAGCCGGAGGGGGTCGGCGCCGGTTTTGGCGCCTGGCCGAGAAGCGGCGCCGCGACGAGCGCGAAGGCCGCGACAATCAGCGAAACGCGACCCACTCGTTCTTCCTCTTTCGAAGAAATCTTCTTTCCTTTTCTTTCTCTTTCTCTCAAAGAAATGTTTTCTTTTCTTCTCTCTTCTTTCAACGAGTTCCCCTTCACTGGAATTTCAGGTGCACGCCGAGCGCGTCGTTCCGGTAATCCGGAGGCAGCGGAGGTAGCGGGTTCGCGGCATACACGGCGCGCGCCGCGGCCCGGTCGTAGTAGCTCACACCCGACGTGGAATCGACCTTGACGTCCGTCACCTGTCCGGAGCGCAGGATGCGGAACGAGACGACGCACGTCGTGCCTTCGGCCGACTCGGGCTTGAACCAGTTCGCGCCGATAAGCGAGAGGAGCTGCTCGACGTAGTACGCGAACGGAAAGTCCGCGTCGAACGACGTGACGGACGCCCCGAAGGAGACGCCCGCGCCCGAGGTGGCGCCGTTCGCGGCCCCCGCGGCGCTCGGCAGCTCGAGGGCGGGCCCGCCGAAGGCCTTCACGACGCCCGGGGAGGGCTTCGCCTTCTCCGGTTTCGAGGCCTTTTTCGGCTCGGGGAGCGCTTTCGCCGAGGGCAGGATCTTCTCGGAAGGCTTCTCGATGACGGGCTTCGCCTTCGCGGCCGGCGCCGGCTCGGCCGGCGCGGCCACGGGAGCCGGGGCGGGCGCCGCCTGGGGCCGGCCGAGGGCCGCCGGACTGACGACGCGCACGGGCAGGGACATCGGCGCGAAGACCGTCTGCTTGCGCGGCTTCCCGACGAAAAGAAGAAGCGCGAGAAAGCCCGCGTGCGCGAGCATCGAGACGGTCGCCATGAGGCCCCGGGGCGGGAGGCCTGTGCGCGCGCGCCGCGCGAGGATCTCCGAGACGGTGAGCGGCCCGGGAAGCGCGGCCGCGCGCGCCGTCACGGAGCGCCCTCGCTCCGGAGCTCCGTCACCATGCCGAGGCTTTCGACACCGAGCCGGTTGAGCGTGTCCATGGTCTCGACCACGACGCCGTACGCGAGGTTGCGGTCGGCCTTCAGGTAGACGGCCTTGTCGCGGCGGCGCGACAGGATGAGCTTCAGGCGGTCCCGGAGCTGGCTCTTCGCAATGGGCGTTTCGTTCAGGTAGTAGCTCCCGTTTTTCGTGATGGAGAGGATGAGCGGGTCCTCGGGCGTCTTCGGCAGGTTCTGCGCGACGGACTTCGGGAGCTGGACCTCGACGCCCTGATGCAGGAGCGGCGCCGTGACCATGAAAATGACGAGGAGGACGAGCATGACGTCGACGAGAGGCGTGACGTTGATGTCCGACATGGCGTCCGCGTCGTCGTCGAGCTTGAAGGCCATCTGCCTGTCCGTCCTCAGGTGAAGTGGCGCTCGGCCAGGTTCATGAACTCGAGCGCGAAGTCGCGCATCTCCGCCCGCGCCGCGCGCACCTTGCCGCCGAAGTTGTTGTACGCGATGAGCGCGGGCACGGCCGCGACGAGGCCGGCCGCGGTGTTGATGAGGGCCTCCGCGATGCCCGGCGCCACGACGACGATCGATGTCGAGCCTTTCTGGGCGATCTGCTGGAACGCGATCATGATGCCCATGACCGTGCCGAAGAGGCCGATGAAGGGCGTGGCCGAGGCCGTGGTGGCGAGAAACGAAAGTCCGCGCGTGAGGCGCGCAGCCTCGACCCCGGCCGCGCGCTCGAGGGCGCGCTCGATCGAGGCGAGGCTCTTCACGAAGAGGCGTCCCGTGTCGGCCGGCGCCACCTCGCGGCCGTCCTTGACCTGCTGGTCCAGCTCTGCGTAGCCCGCGCGAAAAATACCGACCAGCGGGCTCGCCTCGCACTTGTCGCAGATGCCGAGGACGTCCGCGAACTTGCGGCTCTTGCGGAAGTGGCTCAGGAACGCGCGCGAGTCGGACGCGGCGCGTGAGAAACTCCAGATCCGGCCGATGATGATCGCCCACGACACGAGGGAGAAGAACGCGAGGACGAGGAGGACGGCCTTGGCCGTCGGTCCCGCTGAAGTGAAAAGCTGGACAATGTTCGAGCCGCCGGTTTCCGTCATGGGTTCTCGTGACTCCCTCTCGGGACGCGTTCCGCGACGGACCCGTTTCGGGCCGTCCCGTCAAGGTAGCACGGAATCTTCAAGAGGGTCAAAGCGTTGGGCGGCCCTCGGAGCGCTCGCCCTGGCCCTCGTACTGGACTTCGCGGCGCCCGTTCGGGCCGCCGCGAACCCGGGCGACATCCTGCCGCTCGCGTCCGTGAAGGCGGGCATGAAGGGCTATGGCCTGACCGTCCTCAACGGCTCTCTCGTGGAGCGCTTCGACGTGGAGATCCTCGGCATCGTGCCGAATTCCCTCGGCCGGTCGCGGATCATCGTGCGCGTCTCCGGGCTCGGCCTCGAGAAGACGGGGATCCTCGCGGGGATGAGCGGCAGCCCCGTTTACCTGGACGGCAAGCTCGCGGGAGCCGTGGCGGCGACGTGGGGATTCGCGAAGGAGCCCATCGGGGCCGTCACGCCGATCGAGTCGATGCTGGCGATGGACGGAGGAGACGCGGCCGCCGGAGCGGCGAGCGGCGCGCGGTCCACATCCTCCGGGGTCGGGTTTCGCGCGTTCGCCGAAACTCTCGCGCTTCCCCAGGAAGAACGCCTCGCGGCTCTCCGGAAGCTCGTCGACGCGCGCCCCGGGCCGCCCGCGCGCGCGGAGGCGTCCCTGCTCGCGCCCATGGCCACGGGCTTTCCGGTCGACACCCTCGGGCGCTGGGGCGCGGACCTCGCGCGCCTCGGCGTCCCCGTTTCCCTCGCCTCGGGCGCGCTCCCGGCTCTTCCGGGAATCGCCGTCCAGGCCGCCGAGCGGGCGCGCCCCGCGGCGCCGATCGCGCCGGGCTCCGCGGTGACGGTGCTTCTCGTCGACGGCGACCTGCAGCTCGGCGCGACGGGCACCGTGACGCGGGTGGACGCCGAGGGCCGCTTCCTGGCCTTCGGACATCCCTTCCTCGGCGTCGGAAGGCTCGAGCTCCCGGTCGCGCCCGCCGAGGTCGTGGCCGTGTTTCCGAGCGCGATGCTCTCGTTCAAGATGGCCTCCGCGCTCGCTCCTGCTTACCGCCTCACGGCAGATCGCGACAGCGGCGTGGCGGGGCGCACGGACAGGGCGGCGGCCCTCGTCCCGGTGCACTTCCGGCTCGAGTCGGAAGGCGCTCCCGCGCGGACTCTGTCGTGGGGCGTGGCGAGGGAGACGGCCCTCTTCCCGCTCCTCGTCGCCGTCTCCATGGATGCGGCCTTCACGACGCTCGACCCGACGCCGGCGGAACGCACGCTCCGCCTGCGCGTCGCCGTCGGGACGAAGGCCGGGCCGTTCGTCTATGCGGACCAGATGACCGGCCCGCGCGCGAAGGAGCTCGCCCTCATGACCGCGAACGTCCTCACCGGCCTCGTCGCCCAGAACGAATACGAGGATCCGGGAATCTCCGGTGTGGACATCTCGATCGCGAGCGCGCCCGGTGAAAAGCGGCTGCGCATCGTGGACGCGGCGCTCTCGACTCGCAAGGCGGCGCCGGGAGAGACGCTGCGTGTGACGGTGCGCCTCGCGGATCGCCGCGGCGCGGAGGAGACGCGAGTCCTCTCCCTCACCGTGCCGAAAGAAACGCCCGAGGGTCGCGCGGTCGTCGTCGTGGGCGATGGCAACGCAGCCTCGGCCGCGCGCCTCGCCGCGCAGCCTGCCGAGCCGCGCACGCTCGCCGGCCTGCGCGCCGCGCTGGACCGGCTCGTGCCCGCGGACCGACTCGCGGCGCTGCTCCTCGTTCCGGCGCGCGGGACGACCACGGGAGACGACACGCTGAGCGCGGTACCCCCGTCGCTCGCGATGGTCCTGTCCGAGGGGGGAGACTTGAACGCGCGCGCTTCCGTCCCGGCCCGCGTCCTCGCCGAAGAGATCCTCACCCTCGACCGGCCGGCGTCCGGCTCAGTGCGCCTCGAGCTCGAGGTAGAAAGGCCCCGCACCTGATGCGACTTTCCGCCCTCGTCCTCGCCTCCGCCTTTGTCGCCGCGCCCCTGCTCCGGGCTGGGACACCCCGCATCGCCGTGACGTCCGGCGCGCGCGACTTCCTCGCGGGCGACGCGAAAGGCATCGCCGTCTCCGCCGACGGCAGGCTCATGCTCGGCGCGGCGCTCGCGCCCCGCGCGTGGCCCGACGATGCGGCGGACGCGGCCGTCTTCGCCGCGGCCGCCGACGCCTCCGGCCGCGTGTTCGTGGCGACGGGCGGCGGGCTGGGCCGGCTCTTCGTCTCGAGCGGAGCGAGGGTGACGCTCCTCTTCAACGCGCCCGAACCGAACGTCACCGCGGTGGCGGTCGGCCCGGACGGGACAATCGTCTGCGCCTCGTCTCCAAACGGAAAGATCTATCGCGTCGACCCGAAGGCCGCGGATCCCGCGAAGTCCGGTTCCGTTCTCGGCGAACCGAAAGAGGCCGCGATCTGGGCGCTCGCGTTCGCGGCGGACGGAACGCTCTACGCCGGGACGGGGAACAAGGGCCGCGTCTATCGCAAGACGCCCTCGGGCCCTCTCGAGCTCTTCCGCGAGATCGAGGACGTGCACGTGCGGACCCTCGCCGTGGGTCCCGACGGCACCGTGTATGCGGGCACGTCGGACCGCGGCCTCGTCGTGGCCCTGCCGGCTCAGGGCAGCCCGCGCACGCTGCACGACTTCTCGCGTCCCGAGGTGACCGGCCTCGCCGTGGATGAAAGGGGAGTCGTCTATGCGGCCGCCTCGCTGCTCGATCCGGCGGCTGGCAGGCCCGCGCCGGCCGACCTGCGCCTCCGGGTCACGCCCGCGCCCACGCCGACGCCCCAGCAGGCCGAGGAGACGCCGCGGGGCTCGGTGTCCGTCTCCGCTTCGACGTCTCCGGCGCGGCCCGCTGCCGAGGTCCATTCCGCGATCAGCTCCGAAATCGTCGTCATTCAGCCCGACGGCTTCGTCGAGCCGGGCTGGCTGTTTCCCGAGGAATCGATCCTCGGGATGCGCCTCGACGCGGGCGGCGCGCTTCTCCTCGCGACAGGCTCGCGCGGCCGGGTGTACGAGTGGAAGGACCGGCGCGTGCGTCTCGTGGCCTCGACCGGTGAGAAGCTCGCGCTCGCGGTTCCCGCGGCCGGGGCCGGCTTCGCGGTGGTGACGATGGGAGCGGCGGGAATCCTGAGGCCCGAGGCGGCTGGCGTCCCGGCTTCCGGCACGTTCACGTCGGCCGTCAAGGACGCCCTCCGCCTTTCCGCGTTCGGGCGCCTGCGTTGGGAGGGGCCGGTGCCCGCGGGAGCGGCTTTCTCGTTCTCCGTGCGGACCGGCAACTCGGAAAAACCCGACGCCACTTGGTCGGCCTGGACGCCGGTCGCCCCCGAGGGCGGCGCCAAGCCTCCCGTGGCGCGCTTTTTTCAGTGGAAGGTCGCCCTGACGGCCTCGCCGAAGGGCGAGTCGCCGGTCCTCGAGCGCGTGGACCTCTCGTACGCCGAGCGCAACGCCCGGCCTGTGCTCGAGAACCTCGCCGTCCTCGAGCCTGGCGCCGTATTCGCGCGGGGCGCCCCGGGCTCCAACGTCCTCTCCGTCGCGAATCCCGACGAGTCGGGCATCTACGCCGGTCTCGACGCTCCGCACGACGGCGCGGCCGAGGGTCCGGGCAAGCGGCTCTTCCGGAAGGGCTACCGGACGGTCACGTGGAAGGGCACCGACCCCAATGGGGACATCCTGCGGTACGAGATTGAGGCGCGCCGCGAGGACGGCACGGCCTGGTTCCCCGTGCGCAAGGATCTCGAGGACGCTTACCTCTCGTTCGACACGACGGCCCTTCCGGACGGGCGCTACCGCTTCCGCGTGACGGCCTCGGACCGCGTCTCCCAGCCCGAGAGCGAGGCGCTGACGGCGCGCGAGGAAAGCGGCGTCGTCGTCGTGGACAACACGCCGCCCGTTCTGAAGGTGGAGTCGAGGAAGGTCGAAGGCGGGGTGCTCGCGGTCACGGTGCTCGCGGCCGACGCGCTCTCGCCCGTCACGAAGGCCGAGGGCGCCGTCAACGCCGATCGATGGCGCCTCCTGCTCGCCGAGGACGGCGCGGCCGACTCGCCGGTCGAGCGCTTCGTCTTCCGCGTCCCGAAGCCGCCGGGGCCGGCCGTCCTGTCGATGCGCGTGCTCGACGCGGCCGGTAACGTCGCGGCGATCGCCGTGGAGTGGCCGTTTTGAAGAAGCTCGCCCTTGTCGCCGCCATCCTTCTTCTCTCCGCCTGCGGGGTCCGCGGAAAAAGCCAGGAGAGCGTCGTGCGCCGCCGCCTCGAGGGAGAACCGAAGACGCTCAACCCGATTCTCGCCACCATGGATCCCGAGCAGATCGTCCTCGCGCTCCTCGAGCGGAACCTGCTGGATTACGACGAGAAGCTGAACCTCGTGCCGGGCCTCGCGGAGGACGTCTCCGACTCTCCCGACCATCTCGTGTACACGATCCGCCTCCGCAAGGACGCGCGCTGGGAGGACGGCACGCCCGTCACCTCCGCGGACGTCGTCTTCACCATCACGACGCTCCTCGACCCGAAGGCGCCCGCGCTCACGCGCCGGGCGCTTTTCGAAGGATTCGTGAAGGCCGAGGCCGTGGACCCCCGCACCGCGCGCGTCGTGTTCAAGTCGGCCGCGGCCGGGCGGCGCGACGCCTTCAACCTGCCGCTCCTCTCGGCGGCCGCCTGGGCGGGAGGCGACGTCGCCACGCACCCGCGCAACCGGAACCCGCTCGCGAACGGCCCGTACCGCCTCGGAGCGTGGGAGGCCGGCCGGACGCTCACGCTCGTGCGCAACACCCAGTACTTCGGCGAGAAGCCCGCTCCCGAGCAGGTGATATTCCGCGTCGTGCCCGAGAACGCGCCGGCCTTCGCGGCGCTCGAAAGCGGCGCTCTCGACGAGATGAAGCTCACGTTCGCGCGGAAGAAGGAGCTCGACGCGAAGGCCGGAACGCCGGGCGCGCCGCGCGTCGTGACCTTCGACGAGCTCTCGTATTCCTATCTCGGCTGGAACAACCGCCTGCCCGTCTTCGCGGATCGCCGCGTGCGGCGCGCCCTCACGATGCTCGTCGACCGGGAGAGCATCGGCCGGAACCTCTTCGGGGGCCTGGCGAAGCTCGCGAACGGACCCCTCCCGCCCGCGCACTGGGCATGGGACGCGTCCCTCGTTCCGTGGCCGTACGACCCGAAGGCCGCCGAGGCGCTCCTCGAGGAGGCCGGCTTCCGCAAGGGTGCGGACGGCATGCGGCGCAAGGGGAGCCTGCGCCTCGCGTTCACGCTGTCGCTCGGCATGGGGAGCGACATACAGCGCCAGATCGTGGAGCTGGCACAGCAATCTTTCGGAAAGGCAGGCATCGAGATGGCGATTCAGCCGCTGGAGTGGGCGGCTTTCGGGGCGAAGATGGACGCGGGGGAGTGCGAAGCCTGGGCGGCCGCGCTGAACCTCGAGCCGAACCC